>CAJOIA010000016.1 GCA_905234505.1 uncultured Selenomonadaceae bacterium | reverse complement strand
GAGCTTGTCAAGATATATCATATTCGCGCCGTCCGATAAAGCTTCCGCCGGATTGTCATGCACTTCCAAAAATAAACCATCAATACCAACAGCAGCAGCAGCCCGCGTCAAATATCCAACAAATTCACGTTGACCCGCCGAAATTTCACCGCCGCCGCCTGGCAATTGCACGCTATGAGTACCGTCAAAAATCACAGGATAACCAAAGCCGCGCATTATCGGCAAGCCGCGCATATCCACAACCAAATTATTATAGCCGAAACTTGCGCCGCGTTCCGTCAACATGATTTTTCGCGTGCCGGATTCTTCAAGCTTGACTACAATATTTTTCATATCATTGGGCGAAAGAAATTGCCCTTTCTTGACGTTAACAACTTTGCCGGTTTTCGCCGCCGCCATAAGTAAATCTGTCTGCCTGCACAAAAACGCCGGTATCTGAAGAATATCCGCCACCTGCGCGATAGGCTCAGCTTGATAACTTTCGTGAATATCGGTGACAATCGGAACTTGCAACTCAGATTTAATCGCCGCAAGAATTTTAAGCCCGTCGTCTAAACCAGGACCGCGAAAACTTTTTATCGAAGAGCGATTTGCCTTGTCGAAAGACGCCTTGAAAATGTAAGGCAGATTTAATTTATCGGCAATTTCTTTAGCGCGCCGACCAATTTTCAAACTGCGCTCGTAACCTTCCAATACGCACGGACCAGCCATCAAAAATAATTTGCCGCCGCCAATTTCGATATCTCCAATGTTAATTTTATGCAAGATTTTCACCAGCCTCACGGTAAATTTCATTGACGCGCCGCAAATCTTCTTCAGTATCCACGCCCACAAATTGACAATCGCTGATAATCACGCGAATTTTATATCCATTTTCCAGCGCGCGCAGTTGCTCCAAAGATTCAGCCTGCTCAAGCGGCGTTGGTTCCATTTTCGCATATTCCAATAAAAAATTTCGCCGATACGCATAAATCCCAATGTGCTTATAAACTTTCGCCTTGCCACTATTGCGCGGGTAAGGTATCAGCGAGCGCGAAAAATACAGCGCGTCATTGTAATTGTCGAAAGTAACTTTGACGTTGTTTGGATTATTCATTTCGGCTTCGTCAAAAAGTTCAGTTGCAACCGTCGCCATTTGCAAAGTTTCATCATTGACAAATTCGGCAACGAGGGCGTCAATCAACTTGCCTTCAATCAGCGGTTCATCGCCCTGCACATTCACGATTAAATCAACCGCAGGAAATTTTTCGGCAACTTCAGCAAGCCTATCAGTGCCAGTTTTATGATCTGCGCGAGTCATTATTGCTTTACCGGAATTTTCTTCGACAGCTTTAAAAATTCTTTCATCGTCAGTGGCAACAATCACTTCAGAAACCGCCCTAGACGCACGAGCGCGCTCATAGACGCGCGAAATCATAGGTTTGCCGTAAATATCTCTAAGCGGCTTTCCTGGCAGCCTTGTAGAGGCGTATCGCGCAGGTATTATACAAATAGCGTTCAATATTACTCAGCTCATTTCTTTTTGCTGTGATTATATTTCATTAAAGATTATGTTTCAAGATAGCGTTGCGTTTAATTTTTCTGTACAAAATTTATTAATAACTGCTATAATATTTAATAACAATTTTCATAAAAGGAGATAATTTCATGGAAAACCCTAAGCCACAGCACGGCTTTTTTGAAAAGAAGAGCAACACGATATTTTTGCTATTTTCCCTGCCGGCGATATTGGTGGGGCTATTCGTGATTTTATATTTATATTTGTCAGAAGCATTTAAACCCGAACCGAAAATTGAAATATATCCAGAGAATAATTTTGAAAAAACTTTGCACGTTGTAACAGATATGGATTATGCGCCCTATTCATTTTTTGACAAGTACGGAAACCCAAGCGGATTAGACGTGGAACTGATTAACGAAATTGCCAATCGCCTGCAGATGAATTTGGATTTGAAATTAATGGACTGGAATTTAGCCAACAAAATTTTCGAGGAAGGCAAAGCCGATTTGATTATGAATATGGAATCTGATTTAATTGTCGGCAGGCGCGATATTATTTCGACCATTCCAACCACTGAAAAGCAATATGTCATTTATGGGCGAACGAGCGTTTCCTCTGTCGCTGATTTATATGGGCGGCGCGTTGCCTCTTTGCATAGAGTGCCAGGACTCGGACTTGACGATGAAATTTCTTACGTCAATTCGTATCATAAAATTTTTGAAGCGCTGAAAAGCGGCGAATACGAATTTGCTATTTGCCCGATCCAAGTCGGCAATGAATTTCTCGAAGAATTTAAGTTGACGGATTTTCACCCAAGTTACGCGGTGACGCACGTTTACGGCTCAATGGTTTTGCACCCCGAAGATACTATGCTCCGCGTGAAGATTAATGCCGTGCTGATTCAAATGCAACAGGAAGGCAGACTTGACGCCCTGCACAGGAAATGGATTAGCCAGCATTACGAAAATATGACGTTTATTGAAATGCTCGAAAATCGTCCGTGGCTTGTTGCGGCTATGATTATCGCAACGCTGGTTGTATTTTTATTGCTGGTTTACGTGGTTGTGCAATATCGCAACGCAAATATTGAGCGCGCGCATATGATAGCAATGCAAGAAAGTCTTGATACTATTAACCGTCAACAAATCGAACTCAAGGAGCGGCAGGCTGAACTTATCGAAGCAAAAAATTTAGCCGAACAAAGCAGTAAAGCTAAGACGACTTTTCTTTTTAATATGAGTCATGATATCCGAACGCCGATGAATGCGATTACCGGTTACGTCGAACTTTCTAAGAAATTGCATAAGCTCTGCGAAAATTGCACGCGCCCGCATTGTCCCGACGATGTTCCCGCGAAAATGTTTGATTTCTTGCAAAAAATTGACGCCAGCAGTCAACATTTATTAGCGTTGATTAATGACGTCCTCGAAATGAGCCGCATTGAAAACGGCAAGATGGAATTGGAAAATTCACCGGCTAATATTTGTAGAATTTTTTCCGATGTCTACGATATGTTTATTACGCAGATGACAGTTAAAAATATCAACTTTACAGTGGATACTTCGGGCGTTAAAAATAAATTTGTGATATGCGACGAACACCGGCTGAATCGCGTTTTGCTGAATTTGATTAGCAACGCATATAAATTTACTCCGAATGATGGCAAAATTTCAGTGACGCTCGCGCAGAAAAATGATGGTGCAGATGGTTTTGGAGAATATGAATTTCACGTTAAGGATACCGGCATTGGAATGACAAAAGAATTTGCGGCGAAAGTTTTTGAAGCGTTTGAGCGGGAAAGGACTTCGACAGTCAGCAAGATTCAAGGCACTGGATTGGGGATGGCGATAACCAAGAGTATCATTGATTTGATGAAAGGCGATATTGAAGTTGTGACGGCGCCGAATGAGGGCACAGAATTTATTGTTAACGTTAAATTTAAGCTATCGGATGAAATAATTGACGAGGAGGCGACGGCAACAGGAAGTGACGGTGAGATAGATTTCAGTCAAAAAAAATTGCTGTTGGTTGAAGATATTGACGTGAATCGCGAGATAGCGATAATGCTTTTGGAAGGCGCGGGTTTTACTGTGGATTATGCGGTTAATGGCAAAGAGGCAGTTGAAAAAGTAGCGGCGTCGAAACCAGGCGATTATGACGCTGTTTTGATGGATATTCAAATGCCTGTAATGAATGGATATGAGGCGTCGCGGGCGATTCGGAAATTGGAAAATACTGAGCTGGCAAATATTCCGATAATCGCGATGACGGCGAATGCATTTAGTGACGATGTGAAAGCTGCGCGAGAAGCTGGGATGAACAGCCACATAGCGAAGCCGCTAGATGTACCAAAAATGATGGAAACGCTGGCTGAAATTCTGCGCAGCAAATAAATTCTATACAACAAAAAAAAGAGCGCTCAAGGATGAGCGCTCCCGCGCCATTTTCAGGATTGAAAATTTGCGCGGCTGTATATTATTTTTTTAATCACTCGTGTCTGATCTCTCACGACCGATCCTATTTTGTTTTTCTTTCTTTGTACTAAAGAGCACGCTTTGCTTTCGCAAACCGCGCAGGCGTTTCTTGCTTTTTACAAAAAGAAAGAAATGCCTAATGTCGATATTAATGATTATTTAAAGAGATCAGAAAATCTTTGAACAATTTCTTCTTTATGGGACATAACATCGTTATAGTTAATTTTTATACCGGTTTCAATGGCAATTTCTGGCGCGGGCAGATTATATTTTTCAGGCATTTCAACATCGGTACGAACAGGAACGGTACCTGCATTAGCGACCATTTGCTGAGCTTCCTTTGTTAAAAGGTAATCCACAAATTTTTTAGCATTTTCTTTATTGGGGGCGTCTTTGAAAATAGCGACAGGACTTGGAACCATTAACAATTCTTGCGGATAAACCATTTGCAGATTAGAGCCCTTGTCAATTTTCGCGGCGGTAATGTAATCGACGCCTAAACAAGCATTTAAATCGCCGGTTGCGGTATCGTCGACGACTCTGCCTGAGCCTTTGCTTTTAATAGTGCCATTTTCACGCAATCTGACAAGATAATTCCAACCGAATTGTTTTTCAAGCAAGGCAACGCTCATAAAAGCAGTACCGGAAAGTGCAGGGTCAGCAATTCCGAATGAATCTTTGTAGATATCCGATGTAGCAATTTCTTCCCAAGTGGCAGGCGGCGTTGTGACTTTATCGGTGTTAATGACAATTCCCAAAGTGCCAAGTCGCGCCGCTGTAAATGAGCCATCATAATCTTCAAATGGATTTAAAAGCTCTGCGAAGTTTGATGGGGTGTAATTTTCAAGCATACCTTGCTCTTTCATTTCGTAGAAATCCGGAACCTCGCTAGTCCAAATAATGTCGGCTAACAAATGACCGCTCTGACGTTCAGCCGCCAATTTCGCCATAATCTTGCCAGCGCCCGCCGATTGATAGTCTATATCGATGCCAGGATTTTTTTTCTTAAAACCTTCGATAATTCCGCCAATAAGCGATTCTTTCATTGAAGTATAAATTACTAACTTGTTATTGGATTGTTTTGGTTGCCCTGTGTTTTCGCTGCAAGCGCCAATAAATAGCGTCGTGAAAACTAACATCATTGCCATACAAATTTTTTTAAACACATCGCTCACTCCTAAAAATTTATTTACGCGCGCCCAGTTTTTCACTTAAACGACGGCGAAGCTCATTTTGAAATTCAGTGGCTCCAGATTGAAATTTAACTTCAACGCAAATCACGAAAATGGGAATGTTCCAATTGGTTTTAGCAAATTCGGCAGGAATTTTCACAGCGTCTTTTTCAGTAATGATGATCGAGTCAGCACCAATCGCGTCAGCCTGCTGAAGTACGTCGCGCATTTCTTTAATAGTATATTCGTGGTGGTCGGGATAACGAATGCTCTCAAGAATTTCAGCGCCTAAATCTTTTAGCGTAAGCTCAAATGACGCAGGATTGCCAATCGCCGAAACTGCCATAATTTTTTTGCCGGAAATATTTTCAATGTCAATGCCTTCATTCGCCATGTCAATAAACCATTCAGCCAGTGAAATAAAGCAACGCGGTTGGTGAATGCTTTCAATAATTTTGGCATTAGCGTTGTACTTATGCACGGTTTCGCGAATATATTCACCTGAGCCCGCTGCAGCTTGGTCAACCTTCGTGATTAAACAAAAATCTGCGCGACTGATATGAGACATAGATTCGCGCAGAGAACCACGCGGTAATAAATGCCCGTTGCCAAAAACATTAATGGCGTCAACCAATAAAATATCCATATCGCGAATAAGTTGCCAGTGCTGATAGCCGTCGTCCAAAATAGCAACTTCCGCGCCGAAATGTTCGATTGCATATTTACCGGTAACAGCTCTTTCAGCGCCGATTAAAACCGGAACGTTCGGCAAATGTTTAGCCAACATATAAGCTTCGTCGCCCGCTTCCGCCGCGTCCATCTGCAAAGTTTTCCCGTCAGAAACCACGCCAACTTTGCCATGCCATTTTGCCCTGTAGCCGCGATTTAAAATAACTACACGATAACCCATATCACGAATATCGCGCGCTAATCGCTGAGCCGTCGGAGTTTTACCAGTACCGCCAACCGTTATATTCCCAAGACTGATAACGTAACAATTCAGCCGCTCTTTGCCCAAAAGCCCAATTTTGTAAGAATAAAGTTTGATATTTACCAATTGCTGATAAATGAGCGAAAAAATATACATTACAGCCATCAGCAAAGTTAAAAAGACGCCCTGAATTTCTTCATCCTTGAGGTGAATCAGATAAATAAAATAAGTGCGGAGATTTTCAATTTTCTGGGTAGTGCGAGGGTGGCGCGAATTTTCCTTAGCTTCATATTCAGTTAAAACTTTGCGCAAAAGTTCAGCGGATTTTCTGGACGCGCCGCGATTTTCCTTGACGATTTTTAAAGTTTCATCTTCAAGTTGTTTTCGGTGATTAGGGTCGTCGAAAAGTTTTTTAGTTTCTTCAACAAGTTCATCGGGATTGTTAACGGTAATGCAGGCGTTGCGATTTTTGAAAAGTGCATGAGTGTCTTTAAAATTTTCCATATGCAAACCAACAATAATAGCTTTGCCATGAGCCGCCGGTTCAAGGATGTTATGCCCGCCGTGAGTAACCAAACTGCCGCCAACATAAATCACGTCGCCGACGCTGTAAACTTTTCCGAGCTCGCCGATTGTGTCAAGAATGATAATATCTTCGTCAGCAGGCGATCGCTTTTGCAATTCAGTTCGAGTACCAACTTTGAAACCTGCGCCTTTGCAAATGCTGATAACTTCGCGGGTGCGCAAAAGCTCGCGCGGAGCAATAACCAATTTAGCGCGCGGATGATTTTCACGAACGCCTTTAAATGCACGCAAAACAAAATCTTCTTCGCCGCGATGAGTACTGCCTGCTAAAAAAATTCCCTCTGCATTTTTCAAGCCCATATCGGATAAAATTTTTTCGCGTTCTTCCGGCGTCACGTCGGTATAGGTTTGGTCAAATTTCGTGTTGCCGGTAACCGTTACTAAATTTTTTGGCGCGCCCAATTCCATTATGTAATTTGCGTCAATCTGCGACTGCATTGCAAAAAATTTCACAGTGCCGATCATATCGCTTAAAATTGAAAACATATATTTATAGCGTCGCACGCTTTTATCTGAAATTCTGCCATTAACCATCATAACCGGAATATGCATTTGCCGCGCGTTTTTTAAAAAGTTCGGCCACAGTTCCGTTTCAACGTTTAAAAAAATTCGCGGGTGAATTCGCCGCAAAACCGACGCCGCTACAAATGGTAAATCTAGCGGGAAATAAATTATGCTGTCCGCGTCTTTGATAATGCGGTTAGCCATTTCGTAGCCGGAAGTTGTGACGACCGAGACTAAGATTGGCGATTTTGGGAATTCGCGCCGAAATTCTTTAATTAGCGGACTGGTTGCAACAATTTCGCCGACCGAAGCCGCGTGTACCCATATGCAATTTTTTTTCGCCACAGGATCTAGCGCGCCTTCCGGAAAAAATCCTAAGCTTTGCTTTATTCGTTCGACGAAGCCTTTTTCTCTAATCGAGCGTACCAAAAAAACCGGAATTATTATTATCACGACTAAAATTGCCGCGAGGTTATAAAGTAGCTGCAATACAAGCGCCCCTTTTAATTTCAATCAATGTATTTTATTTGACGCGGCGTTTTTTTGCAACTCATATATTGCGAATTTTATGGATGCGCATTTTGTCAAGCCACTGCCAAATTTTTAATTGAATTTGTGCCAAATCACCTACGCGTCGAATCGTCGCCTTGTCGTAAATACTCGGATTGCTGATAACTTCAGCCGTTAAAATAATTTCATTAGCCGCGCCTAAATTCAAAATCAATTCTTCGTCGCCTTGAATAGTTTCAGTCAAAATATTTTCGTCGTCGCCCATTGCAGTAATTTTAATCGGCTCGTCCACATGAAAACGATACAAACCAAGCGAAATTTTTTCCACTTCACAGGGTATATCATAGCGGTAGAAAAAATTATCGCCAATCGTCATTTTAATGAACGGTGAAATTTTTCTAATCGGTTCAATCTGCGCGAAAAATTCAACTTCAGCAATTCCAAAATCTTCACCGCATTTAATCGCCTCAATTTCTGCGCGAAGTACAAAAATTTTTCCCACGTCCAAAATCAGCGGGCGTCCAAATTTCGGTAATTCAGCTTCAATAATTTTTTCCTTGTTAATGTCATTTTCCAGAGCCAACCGAATTTTAATTTGCGCCGATTCTTCGTCAAACAAATTGCCATAAATCACAATTCGCCGTACTTGAACAGCTTCAGTCCATTCAAAAGTTATTTGCTTATCAGCGCAAACATCGTCCCGAACCATTTTAAAATCGCAAACTTTAACATTTGAAACCTTCGCGCAGTACGCCTGATTATCAGTGCGCCGCTCAAAAAATACTTCATCAGAATTTAAAATTCTAAGAACCGACCAATGATTTTTTTTATAGGCAAAAATCGCCTCAGCCAGCGGATTATCTTTAAGCAAGGGTTTTCTGCAATGCTCGGGAACGGGAAAACGCACTCGGTTATTCCAAATATAATTTACGCGACCAATTAAATCAAAGTCATAGCGATTTGTGACGCCATACTTTGGTTTTTCGACCGGCAAAAGATTAGGCGCATAAAAATCAGCCGGACAATTTAACGCCGTCGCGCAGGCAAACCTTTTATAAATTTCTGGGCGATAATTACTGTGCTCATTCAGAATTTCACCGAGAACTTTATCAAAAAGCGCGGAAAAATCTTGGTACTTCAAATCGGAATCATAATCGACGCAAAAAATAACATTCGCGCGTAGTTTCAGAATCAGTCGCTTCAACTCTTTACTCAGCCGGTCACGATTCATATAAATAATTTTTTTAGAATCAACGCCCAAAATTTTCAACGCCTCAATATTTTCATTCAGCATTTTTTTATCGTAATCAGCATAGGCAACAAAAATTTCTGCGCGAGCGGCTGATAAATTCAAAATGGTATTGCCCGCAATTAAAATTTCATCGCCAAAACGCACCGCCAAAATCAAAATGCGCGTGCCGAAATATGAGCGCTCAAAAAACGAATTGCCGCCGGTGGCCGTTTCTTCGTTGCAGGTAATTTCGTCGTAAAGCTCAAGCTCGCTCGCAAGTCCCAATTCAAAAATCTTATTCAAAACTATCACCGCGTATAATTTCTTTAGAGCGGCGCGCAATCCTTCAAATTTATTAGGGCGTGTGTTATAATGGCGAAAAATTTTTTGAAAGGCAGTGCTAGAGTTGAAACTTTTTGGTAAACTAGCGGCAGGATTTTTAGGATTGTCGATGCTTTTTGGCTCAACGGCAGATGCAGAAGAATCGGCTAAATCTCCTAAAATTGAAAAGCGAATTGCGATAAATGCGGCAAGTCGAATTATGGCTTATTATGAAAACGGCGTAAAAATTGCCGAATATCCATTAGGTTTAGGAAAAACTTATACACCGACGCCAGTTGGTTATTTTAAAATCGTGGCGAAGGAAATAAATCCGCCGTGGATTGACCCGAACGATCCAGAATACATAGTTTCTTCCGGTCCAGATAATCCGCTGGGCTATCGCTGGATGCAGATTTATGGAAATTACGGCATTCACGGCACAAATCGCCCCGACAGTATTGGCGGTTATGTTTCAAATGGTTGTGTGCGTATGCGCGAGGCTGACGTTGAAACAATTTTTGACGCGGTTGATGTTGGAACACCGGTCGATATAACTTATAATCGCGTAGTTGTTGAAAAAATTGCTGATGGCAATGTGGTTTATTCGATTTATCCCGATGGCTACGGCTGGCAAAATATTGACGTTGACTATGTTAACCGCTGGCTTGAGCCTTATGGAGTTGCGCCTTTCGAGAGCGACGCTAGCATTGAAGAAAAAATTGAAGCGTCGGACGGAACGCCTACAGCCATTGGTAAACCTTACAATATCGAAGTGCAAGGCAAGCGCATTGATAACGTCGAAGTCAACGGACGCAAATTTTTAGCAAAAGCAGTTCAGCGCGATAATATTAATTATTTGCCGGTTGTGCCTGTGGCAATGGCGCTTAAAACTAAATTGGAATGGCGCGCGGACGAAGCTGCATTAAAAACCAAGTACGGCACTGTTACCGGCTTTGAGAGCAAATCGCAAATTTACTGCAATGCAGATGATGCTATTGTACTTTTTAATCTTGATGGCGGGCTGCAAAATATTTCAGATAGTCCAACCGACGGCAAAGTTTTTAAATTCTACGTGGCAAATTCCAAACTCGATAAAAAGTCCAAGAAAGATAAAATTAAAGACATTGACAAAAATAAGCCGATTGAAGAATTGACGCCGGAAAAACCTGCTGACAAAGATAAAAAGTCTGACAAGAAAAAATCTGACAAAGATAAGAAAGCTGATAAGAAAAAAACCGATAAAGATAAGAAAGCCGATAAGAAGAAAGCTGACAAAGATAAAAAGTCCGATAAGAAAAAAGCTGACAATAAGAAATCTGATAAGAAGTCCGATAAAAAATCCACCGATAAAAAAGTGCGCGAAAAGAAAATTCCCATTGAGGAAATTGAAACCGTTGAAGTGTTGAGGATGAATCATGCAGAGATTACTAATAATTGATGGAAGCAGCATTTTTTACCGCTCGTTTTATGCTATGCCGAATTTGACGGCGCCGAGCGGTGAACCTACCGGCGGAATTACCGGTTTTTCAAATGTATTGGTAAAACTTCTGCGCGAATACAGTCCAGATTACGCGGCGATAGCGCTTGACACTTCGCGCAAAACTTTTCGCACTGAAATTTATCCTGAATACAAGGGCGGGCGTGAAAAAACTCCGAGCGAATTAATTGCTCAAATGGCTATGCTTGAAGAATTTGCCAAAGCTATGGGAATTAAAACTTTGTCCGCGCCGAATTATGAGGCTGACGATATTATCGGCACTTTATCGGCTCAAGCGTCGGCTGATTTTTTTGTCGACATTGTGACTGGCGACCGCGATGCTTTTCAGCTGATTAATGAAAATACGCGCGTGCTTTTTGTTAAAAATACCAGCGTTGAAATTTACGACAAAGAAAAATTCACTGCCGAATTTGGATTTGCACCGCCGCTTCTGGTCGATTATAAAGGCTTGTGCGGCGATGATTCAGATAATATTCCTGGAGTGGCGGGTGTTGGTCCTAAAACTGCCACGAAACTTTTGCAGGAATTTGGAAATTTGGAAAACGTCCTTGCCAATAGCGATAAAATTTCTCAAAAAAAATTCCGCACGGCGATTCAAAGCAATGTTGAGATTGCAAGGCTCAGTAAGAAACTCGCGCAGATTATTTGTAATGTGCCGAATATTAATTTTGTCGCGCAGGAATTTAAAATCACGCCGCATTTAAATCGCGTGGATGAATTTTGCAATCGCTATGCCTTGAAAGTTGCAAAGCGCCGCATCCATGAAATTTATGATTCAACTGAAAATCTTTTCGCTGAATTTACGAACGACGCGCCCGAGAATATTTTGGAAGTGCCGGAAATTAGCGCGACCGATATGAATAAAATTTTTAGCGCGGAAAATCTGGCTGTAGCGGGCAATTTTGTTAAGGCGGGCGACGAAATTTTTTCTGTCAATGATAGTCAGCTTGTCGAAATTTTTAACAGCGAGAAAAAAATCACTGTGCACGGCTTAAAAAAAATAATAAAGCACTATCCACTAACCACTAACCACTATTCACTAGTATTCGACGTGGAGATTGCGGCTTATCTGCTGTATCCTGAGCGCGAAGAATATTCCTGCGCTGAATTGTTGACGCGGGAATTTGATATGAGCCTGCCAGATTCGCCCGCCGCTGAAGTTGTCGCCCTTGAAAAGCTCGGCGCTCTTTACGCTGAAAAACTTGACGCGGCTAATCTCACCAAAATTTATTATGAAATGGAATTGCCGCTGACTGCAGTTTTGGCGAAAATGGAAATGCGCGGCGTTTATGTCGATACCAGCCGCCTTGAAGAAAAATCCGCCGATATGCAACGCCGCCTTGCTAAAATCGAGGAAAATATTTACGCGCTTTCTGGTGAAAAATTCAATATCAATTCGCCAAAGCAATTGGCTGAAATTCTTTTTGACAAATTGAATCTGCCGCCGGTGACGCAGACCAGGAAAAAAACTAAATCCGGCGTTTCTACTAATGCTGAAGTGCTTGAAAATCTGCGCGACATTCATCCGATTATCGACGAAATTATCAAATTCCGCACGCTCGCCAAATTGAAGTCAACTTTCCTTGACGGCATTAAAATTTTGATAAATCCTGAAACTCACCGAGTGCACACGAATTTTAATCAGACTGTCACGGCAACCGGCAGGCTTTCAAGTTCAGATCCGAATCTGCAAAATATTCCCGTGCGCACCGAAGAAGGCAGAGAAATTCGCGCGTTTTTTGAACCTGGCGAAGGGTACGATTATTTATTATCAGCTGATTATTCGCAGATTGAGCTTCGACTTTTGGCGCATATGTCCGGCGACGAAAATTTGATTAATGCGTTTTTGAGTGGCGAAGATATTCACGCGCGGACGGCGGCTGAAGTTTTCGGCGTGTCAATCGACAATATGACGCCCGACCTGCGCCGCAAAGCTAAGGCGGTTAATTTCGGTATTGTTTACGGTATCAGCGATTACGGGCTGTCAAAGGATTTGCGCATTTCGCGTAAAGAGGCTGGCGAATATATCAGCCTGTATTTTGCGCGGTATCCTAAGGTCAAAGAATTTCTTGACAAAACTATTGCGCAGGCGCACGAAACCGGCTACGTTACGACACTTTTTGGGCGGCGACGTTTTTTGCCAATGATTAAAAGCGCCAATTTTCATCAACGCGGGCTTGCCGAGCGAATGGCTATGAATACGCCGATTCAAGGCACTGCTGCTGATATTATCAAAATTGCTATGATTCGCGCAGAAAAAAATCTTGCCGATATGCAAAGCCGCATTATCCTGCAGGTTCACGACGAACTTGTTGTTGAAACTAAGGCTGAAGAACTTGCGCAGGTTGAGAAAATTGTTCGTGCGGCTATGGAAAATGTTATCACTTTGAAAGTGCCGCTGAGCGTAGACATTCATCACGGAAAAAATTGGAGTGAAGCTAAGTAGGGGTTAGTGTTTAGGGATTAGTGGTTAGGGGGGGATTTTTATTAAAGAGACTACGGCTAAAAAGATTGACACGCTCATTGAACGTTATCCGGCGCTGGAAATTTGCCGCGAAAGTTTAAATGCGGCTGTTGAAAATATTTGCGAAAGTTTTCATAGCGGCAACAAATTAATAACCTGCGGCAATGGCGGCTCTGCGGCTGACGCTTTGCATATTGTTGGCGAATTAATGAAGGGCTTTATTCTTTCGCGCAGAATTGAAGATTTCGACGCCGATTTTGTTACTCGCGCAGAAAAAATTTTTCCAAATGACGCCGACTATTTCAAAGCAAATTTGCAATGCGCATTGCCCGCAATTTCGCTTGTTGGTGAAACTGCGCTGACAACTGCCTTTGCCAATGACCAGGCGGCGAATTTATCTTTCGCGCAACAGCTTTTCGGTATAGGAAGGCGCGGCGATATTCTGTTAGCAATTTCTACTTCCGGCAATTCGGCAAATGTGATTTATGCGGCGGAAGTTGCTAAGATTATTGGCGTTAAAGTTATTGCACTGACCGGCAAAAGCGGCGGCAAATTAAAAAATATCGCTGATATAACGATTTGCGCGCCCGCCTCTGAAACTTACAAAATCCAGGAATTTCACCTTCCAATTTACCACGCGATTTGTATTGCGGCTGAAAATGAGTTTTTCGGCGAATAAAATTTGCGTCGCTCTCAAATGAGGGCGATTTTTTTTGTACATTTTTATCTAACCTGTTATAATATGCACAATAATTGAATTTAGGGGGAACTTCAAATGAGCGAAACCCAGCGATCCTTTAAAATGCAGGATTTACGCGGCAAGTTATCGGCAAATAATTATAAAATGACGCCGCAACGCAAAGAAATTCTGCAAGTTTTCATTGACAGCGAGCAAGGTAACCATTTGAGCGCGGAGGAAGTTCATGAACTTTTGCGCAAGAAAGATTTTGATTTTGGTTTAGCGACGGTTTATCGCAATGTCGAACTTTTGACCGAACTCGGAATTTTGATGAAGGTAAATTTTGATGACGGTTGCGTGCGATATGAATTGAGCAGCGGCGACGGCAAAACTCATCGCCATCATCATTTGATTTGCTTAAATTGCAAAAAAGTTATCGAGTTCAAGGAAGATATGCTTGACGAAGTGGAAGACCGCATTGCCGCGAAAGCTGATTTCGAAATTGTCAACCACGAAGTAAAATTTTTCGGGTATTGCTCGGACTGTAGAAATAAGGTGACGACGTGAAAATAAAAAATTTTAAGCTCAACAGCAACGATCAAGTTATCGTGAAAATTGTTGGTGAAGTGTTGCGCGCACTTCACATTGAAACAGTTGAAGACGGCGAGGCAGATTTTGAGAAATTTGAAATTCTGAATATGATTGGCAGCGAAAATGTCAAGACGCGTTTAACTGTGCGCAAAAACGGCGTCGATAAAAAATTCAGCGAGATTGACAGCATTAATCCGAAAGAGCGGCGCGGCGCTGAAATTCATAGGCTCATTAAAAAAAATCTGTATAGAATTTTAACCGGCGATTTAAAATTAGCAGGAGTTCCCTATGGAATTATGCACGGCGTCAGACCTACAAAAATTATTCATCGCTGGCTGCGCGACGGTTTTGGGATGACAAAGTACGGCGTCATTGATTGCAGTAAGATTTCTAGTCGCCTGCACGAAGATTATTTGACCAGTTATGATAAATCCTATTTGTTAACTGAAGTGGCAATTCGCCAAATTCCAATTTTAAAAACTGGCGGCGAAAAAATTATTGGCGTGTATGTCGGTATTCCATTTTGCGTGACGCGCTGCTTGTATTGCTCGTTTCCGTCAAATGTTTTGCCCAACGACGAAAAAGTTGCTGAATTTATGAGCGTTTTGACTAAAGACATTAACGCGGCGGCGGCGGAAATTAAGCGTTATGGTTTTAAAGTTCAAAGTATTTATGTTGGCGGAGGAACTCCAACCGCTTTGCCTGAAAAATTTTTTGCCGAAATGCTGAGCAAAGTTAAGTCAGCGTTTTACAGTGACGGCGTCGAAGAATTTACCGTTGAATGCGGGCGTCCAGATACGATTAGCGCTGAAAAAATTTCGGCTATGAAAAATTGCCACGTGACGCGAGTTAGCGTCAATCCTCAAACTATGCAGCAGAAAACTTTGGACAGAATTGGGCGGCAACATTCCACCGAGCAAGTTATCACGGCTTTTAATGAATTGCGCGCGGCGGGCGATTTCAATATTAATATGGATTTGATTCTGGGCTTACCTGGCGAAAATATTAATGACGTGAAAGATAGCGTTAAAAAAGTTTTGGCGCTCAATCCGGACGATGTGACATTGCACGCGCTGGCGATTAAACGCGGCTCACCTTTGCAGACGATGCTTGCTGAGGAAATTTCGCACATTGAAGATTTTGAATTGCCTTCGGACGCCGAAGTTCAGCGGATGGCTTATGTGGCGGAAAAACTTCTGCGCGAGAAAAATTATCAGCCGTACTATCTTTACAGGCAGGGCTATATCAGCGGGCAAATTGAAAATATCGGCTATTGCAAGCGCGGCGCGGAAGGAATTTACAATATCCAGATTATGGATGAACGGCAAACGATTTTGGGCGTAGGTGCAGCGGCAAGTACAAAAGTTCCCGACAATGAAAATATGCGTCTGCAGTCCACTTTCCACGCTAAAGATTTGATAACTTATCTGCGCGACGTGGATAAATACATTGAAAACCGCGAAAAGATTTTAGCTGAAATTTATGGACCGGCTGAAGAAACTGCCGCCGCTGTTAAAGAAAATTCGTCGGCTGAAGATACCACTTCCGCTGTTAAAGAAAATTCATCGGCTGAAGAAACTGCCGCCGCTGTTAAAGAAAATTCATCGGCTGAAGAAAACGCTGCCACTGTTAAAGAAAATCCATCGGCTGAAGAAAACGCTGCCACTGTGAAAGAAAATCCACCGGCTGAAGAAAACGCCGCCACTGTTGAAGAAAATTCACCGGCTGAAGAAACTGCCGCTGCTGTTGTTAAAGAAAATTCATCGGCTGAAGATAACACTGCCACTGTTGAAGAAAATTCATCTGCTGAAGAAACTGCCGCCACTGTTGAAGAAAATTCACCGGCTGAAGAAAACGCTTCCGCTGTTGAAGAAAATTCGTCGGCTGAAGAAAACGCTGCCACTGTTAAAGAAAATTCATCGGCTGAAGAAACTGCCGCCGCTGTTGAAGAAAATTCACCGGCTGAAGAAATCGCTTCCGCTGTTAAAGAAAATCCAACTGCTGAAGAAAACGCTGCCACTGTGAAAGAAAATTCATCTGATGAAGAAACTGCTGCCACTGTTGAAAAAAATTCACCGGCTGAAGAAATCGCCGCCACTGTTGAAGAAAATTCATCGGCTGAAGAAACTGCCGCCACTGTTGAAGAAAATTCATCGGCTGAAGAAATCGCTTCCGCTGTTAAAGAAAATCCAACCGCTGAAAATAAAAAGCCCAAATTTAAATCTAAAAAGTCCAAGAAGAAATTTAACAAGGAGGCAAATGCTAATGTCGTTCGTGACGAAGGAAGAATTGGTTGAAGTTTTTGTTGATACGCAGCAATGGTATAGTAGCGACGCAACTTTGCAAAGATCCATTGAAAAATCTATTGCCGGTACGATTTTTTATGATGCTGAAAGTTATCCTGCGTTGCCTGCAAAAAAATTTGACAGCACAAAAATTTCTGTAATTCAAGCGCGCACATTCGAGGCGGCTTTTAATCTGCGCAAAGATAATCCTGACGCTCGAATTGCTGTTCATAATTTTGCCTCTGCAACAAATCCAGGCGGCGGCGTTGTTCATGGCAGTCGCGCGCAGGAAGAGGCGCTTTGTCGCTGTTCGACGCTTTATCCGGTGCTCGACACCGAAGAAAATTTTCAACGCTACTATGATTTTCACTATTCGCGCAGAGACAGCCGTTATACTGACGCCTGCATTTATACGCCCAATATTATTGTTTGCAAGAGCGATACTGATATACCGGAGCGTTTGCCTAAAAATGACTGGATTAAGGTTGAAGTTATAACTTGTGCCGCACCTAATCTTAGTCGATTTCTGCTGAAAGATTATGATTTGTTCGAGATTCACAAAAAACGCGCGCGCCATATGTTAACAGTGCTTGCAGCTAATGGCGTTGATATTTTTGTAACCGGCGCTTTCGGTTGCGGCGCATTCCAGAATAACCCTAGAACCGTCGCGCAGGCTTACGAAAAAATTTTACCCGAATTTGACGGCTATTTTAAGGAAATTGTTTTCGCCATTTATTGCACTCCGCGCGAAATGACTAACTTTGAAACTTTTAAGGAAATTTTGAGCTAGGGAGGAATGACTTTGCTGACAAATGCGCCGAGAGGCACTAAAGATATTTTGCCGGAACAAATTAACAGCTGGCTTTACATTGAAAATAAAATTCGCGAAATCTGCAAAAATTACGGCTACGCGGAAATTCGCACGCCAACATTCGAACACACTGAACTTTTTCACCGCAGTATCGGCGAAGGTACGGACGTCGTCGATAAGGAAATGTACACGTTTGAAGATCGCGGCGGGCGTTCAATAACTTTACGCCCAGAAAATACCGCGTCAGTTGTTCGCGCCTATCTGCAGAATAAACTTTACGCGGACGGCGGTTTAGTTAAACTTTTTTATATCGGCTCAATGTTCCGCTATGACAGACCGCAAGCTGGCAGACTTAGAGAATTTCATCAATTTGGCGTTGAAGCGCTTGGTGAAGAAAATCCTGTTGTTGACGCGGAAATTATTTTGCTGGCGTGGGATTTTTTAAAAAATCTCGGGCTTAACGATTTGAATTTGAAAATTAACACGGTAGGCTGTCCGAAATGTCGCCCTGTTTATCGCCAGAAACTTCAGCACTACTTCAATGATAATATTGATGAGCTTTGCGACGATTGCAAGCGTCGGATTGATAAAAATCCTATGCGCATTTTGGATTGTAAAATTGACGGCGCTAAGGAATTTATGGAAGATGCGCCAAAGATTGAAACTTGCCTGTGCGACGATTGCCGAGAACATTTTACTAAGGTTCAAGAATTTTTGAAGGCTGCGAATATTGATTTTCAAATTGACGGGCGGCTTGTGCGCGGATTAGATTATTACACGAAGACAGCGTTTGAAATTCAGTACTTGCCATTGGGCGCGCAATCGGCGGTTGCTGGCGGCGGCAGGTACGACGGATTGATTGAAGAAATCGGCGGCAATCCTACGCCTGGCATTGGATTTGCGGCGGGCATCGAGAGAATTTTAATCGCTCTGGAAAAGCAAAATATGTTGCCAACTGCGGCGAATGCTCTTGACGCATTTATAGTTACTTCCGGTAGCAAAGCTGAAGTTCAGGGATTTCATTTGCTGACAGAACTTCGGCGCGAAAATTTTTCAGTCACAATGGATTTTGGCAAACGCACTATGAAAGCGCAAATGAAACAGGCGGCTAAATCAGGCGCAAAATTCGCGCTGATTATCGGCGAAGATGAAGTTAAAAATTCTACTGTGACAGTGAAAAATCTTGAAACTGCCGCGCAGGAAAATATTTCTGCCGACAAAATTATTAATTTCATTCGCTGAAAAATAATTCACCCAAATAAAAATTGAGACGTTAAGTCTCTTTTTTTTGTGCAAATTTAGATTGACGAAAATTAATTTTTTGTCTATCATTTGTTGCAAATTTCTCAAGACAAAAGGGCGGGTCTGTTATGCAAAAAATATTTAGGCTTTTTTCAACAATGCTGCTGATATCAATTTTATTTAGCGCAACGGCATGCGATAATGCTGAATTGGACAAAGAAAGTACTTCTGAAATTGACAAACTGAACGAACTCAGCCAAAATTACATAGAAATGGGCGATTTTGACGAGGCGATAGAATATGCGCGCAAAGCAACTGAACTTGACCCAAAAAATTCTGTGGCGTGGAATAATCTCGGCAGCGCATTTTTGAGCAAGGGAGACTCCGCAAAAGCCATTGAATACCTTAACAAATCCACAGAATTAAATCCAAAATTTGAAGTTGCGTGGAATAATATTGGCTTGGCGTACAACAACAAGGGAGATTATGACGAGGCGATTAAGTTTTATCAAAAGGCGATTGAATTAAATCCGCAGTATGGAATGGCTTTCAATAATATTGGTTTGGCGTATGAGAACAAGGGAGACCGCGACGAGGCAATTAATTTTTATCGCAAGGCGGTTGACATTTCGCCAAAAGAAGCTGACATTTGGAATAATTTAGGTAATGCTTATTTTGCTAAAGGCGAATATCTTAAGGCTCTGGATTTTTATAATAAGGCGTTGGAATTAAAACCGACAAATGAAGTGTATAGAAAAAATCGGGATTCAGCGCAGTCAATGTTAGAGAATTAAAATGCCTCGATTTTTTTAACGAAATACTGATTGAAAATATTTTAGGAGAGAATGCAGTGAAAAAATTTTTGATAGCGCTAATAATTTCAGTTTCATTAGTAAACGTGGCGGAAGCGCGCGAGCCTTATGAAGTAATTCGGCAAGAAGTCAGCTATTACCACAGCGGCGAAAAAGAAATTGCGTGGTTGGCGATGGCAATCTTGTATGCGGCTGAAACGTGCCAAGTGGACCCGATGCTGATAACGGCGGTAATGGAGACCGAAAGCAACTTCAGATTTAATGCGGTGAGTCCGGTGGGCGCGATAGGTTTAATGCAATTAATGCCGGAAACTGCGCGAAATATCGGCGTAAATCCTCACAATTACCTTCAAAATGTCGTTGGAGGCGCAATGTATTTGAAAACGCAGCTCAATCGCTTTGCCGGTCAAGCTCAATCTCTTGCATATGCCATCGCCGCTTACAATGCAGGTCCGCAAGCCGTGATTAATGCCGGCGGTATTCCAAATTACAGTGAAACGCGCCAATATGTTTTGAAAGTCGTGAATAATTACAATCGCCTACAGAGAATGATGCAAGGTTGACATAATCAGTGGCTTTGATTATTATTTGCAGGCTAAGGAGGTAATTATAAATTGGAGACACTTAAGGGAATGGAGCGCACTTTTAATTGCGGTGAGCTCCGCAAAGTTGACGAAGGAAAGACAGTACAGCTTGCCGGTTGGGTTTCGCGCAGACGCGATCACGGCGGCTTAATTTTTGTGGATATGCGCGACCGCAGCGGCATTGTGCAGATAGTTTTTGACGCGGCGGAGATGGGCGATAATTTTTCAAAGGCTGAAACTTTGCGCAATGAATTTGTTATTGGCGTTCGCGGCAAAGTTCGCGCGCGCAGTGCTGATACCGTCAATCCGAAAATGGACACCGGCGAAATTGAAATTGTCGTTAATGAGCTTAGAATTTTGAACAAAGCAAAGACACCGCCGTTTTATATTCAAGATGGCGTTGACGTCGATGAAAATGTTAGACTGCGCTACCGTTATTTGGATTTGCGCCGTCCAGAAATGCAGCAGAATATTATGCTTCGTCACCGCGTAACTAAAATTATGCGCGATTATCTTGATGAAAATGGATTTTTGGAAATTGAAACGCCGATGCTTTGCCGTTCGACTCCGGAAGGCGCGCGCGATTTTCTTGTGCCGAGTCGCTTAAATCCTGGTCAATTTTACGCACTGCCGCAATCACCTCAAATTTTTAAACAGCTGTTAATGGTTTCCGGCTTTGAAAAATATTTTCAGATCGTGCGTTGTTTCCGCGATGAAGATTTACGCGCCGACCGCCAGCCCGAATTTACTCAGCTGGATATTGAAACTTCATTTCTTAACCAGGAAAATATTTTGACGCTCATGGAAGGCTTGATTAAGAAAATTTTTGAGTCGACTCTTGACGTTAAAATTAAGACGCCATTTCAAAGAATGAGCTGGGACGAAGCCATGAATCGCTTTGGCAGTGACAAGCCAGATTTACGCTTTGGTATGGAATTACAGGACATTTCCGAGTACGTCAAAGGCTCGACTTTCAAAGTTTTCAACAGCGTTTTGGAAAATGGCGGGCAGGTCAAAGTTATCAACGTTGAAGGTTACGCTGATATTCCGCGCCGCGAACTTGATGAACTCGTCGAATATTGCAAGATTTACGGCGCAAAAGGCATGGCTTGGATTCAATACAGCTCTGAAGGTATTAAATCGCCGTTCAAGAAATTTTACAGCGACGAAACTTTTGAGCAAATTAAAAAAGCCACCGGCGCTAAGACTGGTGACTTACTTTTAGTTGTTGGTGATAAACCTTCGGTTGTCGCGCAGGCGTTAGGTGAGCTTAGATTGGAAATGGCGCGCCGCCGCAATTTGATTGACGCAAATAAACTTTGTTTCCTGTGGGTTGTCGATTTCCCAATGTTTGAATACGTTGAGGAAGATAAACGTTGGAAAGCGATGCATCACCCCTTCACTTCGCCGCGTGAAGAAGATATTGAATTTTTATTGACTGCACCGGAAAAAGTCAAAGCTAATGCATATGACATAGTTTTGAATGGCGTTGAAGTTGGCGGTGGCAGCTTAAGAATTTATCAGAGCGATTTGCAGGAAAAAGTTTTTGAAGCTATTGGACTTTCGCAGGAAGAGGCTCGCGCTAAATTTGGTTTCTTAATGGATGCTTTTGAATATGGCACGCCTCCACACGGCGGTATTGCATTTGGGCTTGATAGGCTCGTTATGCTCATGGCACAAAGAAAATCTATTCGCGACGTAATTGCATTCCCAAAAACTCAAAGCGCTATCGATCCAATGAGCCACGCACCCAGCGAAGTTGATGATAAACAGCTCCGCGAACTCTACATTAAAACTATTGTTAAAAAATGCATTTCTTTCTTTTTGTAAAAATAAAGAAACGCCAGCAAAGAAAGAAAAACGCAGTAGAATCGGTCTCGCGAGATCAGACGAGAGTGATAAAAAAAATAATATACAGCCGCGCAAATTTTCAATCCTTGAAAATGGCGCGGGAGCGCGCGTCCTTGCGCGCTCTTTTTTTGTTATTGATTATAAAGTCACTATTCACTTTTCAAAATCCCCGCCATCTTCAATAAATATTTCGCATTCGTCGTAGTACAACGCCCCTCGCGCACTTTGAAATCAAATTTTATTTGGTCGCCTTCATAATATTCTTGGAAGTGCGCATTTGAAATGTTTTCCATTGCGCATAAATCAAAATCGTGCGTCGTCACCAGCGTTATGCTTAACCCATTCGTCAGCCGCTTAATCGCTTCCTTCGCGCCCATTATCCGATCGTCTTCATTCGTACCCTTAAAAATTTCGTCGATACATATCAACATCGGCAATTTATTTTCGCTGTACTCAATCATGCTCTTAATCCTCAAAAGTTCCGCATAAAACGTTGACATACCTTGACTAATATCATCGTTAACGCGAATTGAAGTAAAAATCGCCATCTTGCTCACTGAAAAACTTTCAGCACAAACCGGCGCCCCCGCATACGCCAATAATACCGCACTTGCCAGCGTCCTTATCCAGGTAGTTTTGCCCGACATATTCGCCCCCGTGATTATCGTCGTCCCTGCGCGAAGGTCCGCATCATTCGCCACTGCCTTCTTGTCTGCAATCAATAAACTAGCTAAATTACGAGCCTTTATTCGCGGTGTGTCTCTGTCCAATAATTTTGGAAAACAATAATTTGTGCGCGTTTGCCCAATTGAAGCAAAGCTCATTAAAACTTCCGCTTCTGACCAAGCGTCAATCCATTTCCGCAAATGTTTAGCCGCCGTCTCCCGCCATTGAATAAACGCCGCCGCGCAAAAAAAGTCAAGCAAAAATAAACCGTTGCCTAAAATGTAAAACATTGGATTTCTTCGCGAATTTACAAAACTCATTAACAAAGATAATTCTTTCAAACTTTGTGCCGCTGATACTTCGTCCGTTAAATCTGCGCGAATCTTGCCCAAACTGCGCGAACTGAAATCTGTACTTTCCAGCCGCTCAAATATCGCCTGGTATAATTTTAATTCTTTGGAAATGATTTGCACCGGCTTTAACAATTCTGAAGTCCGCCTGAGCATTGCAAATGCCAATAGCAACGATAAAAACGGTACGACCGGCAAAAGTATCGCGTCTAAAAAACCTCTGTAAGTCAAGGCGCATTGAATTATAAATATCGGCAACGGCAAAAATCTCAGTAATAAAATTTTGTCCGGCGGTGGCGGTGGCTCTTCAACTGATTGTATTAATTCGGTGGTGTCGTGATTGTTCGGCATTAAGCGCGCGTAAGCTTCCAAATCCAGTGATAATCTTGGACGCTGTAATAATTCTGCTACGCCGTGTTGTCGCGTTCGTACTGGTGCAAAATCTTCCGGCGGCATTGGCGATAATAATTCTGCTAATCTGTCACGCCCGCGCTTTGTTCGTGCCGCGCAAATGTATTGAAAGATTGAGCCTGCGCCGAATATGTATAAATCTATATCTTGCGGTCTGTCATTTTTTAAATATGCGCTGCCGTCCTGCGAGCGTTTGCGCCAAGTTCCGCGCGCTCTCACTATGTAAGAATTTAATACATTTAATCGGCTGGTTAAAAATTTCTGCCGCTGCTTAATTTCGTCGTGATAACCTACTAACCGCATAAATATTAAAAATAAAACTACCGCGCCCCAATAGCCCGCTTGGTAATAATCCCAGCCTATTGCAAAGCTTAAAATCGTCGCCGCAAATAAGCCTATTCGCGCCCAACTAACTTTTTTTTCGCGCCGATACAAATTCCGCTGTTCCGTCAAATCTATTTCGCGCTCGTTGTCGTAAAATTCCCTGTTCAATTAAATGCTCCTATTCACTCAAAACAAAATGCGTATCGCTCACTGAATACATTTTAGCATTTTCGTAATTCGTTTTTGCCGAATCATAAATTATCAGCTGGCGTTGCTTTTCAACACGCGGATTAGGATGCGGCACGGCGGACAGTAAACTCTTTGTATATGGGTGAATAGGATTAGAAAAAATTTCCCGCGTCAATCCGGTTTCAACCAAATAGCCTTTGTGCAAAACGCCAATTCTATCAGAAATATATTTAACCATGCTCAAATCGTGTGCAATGAAAAGATACGCGCAGCCAGTTTCGTCTTGAATGTCCTTCATCAAATTAACAACCTGAGCCTGAATTGAAACGTCAAGCGCGGAAATACATTCGTCAGCGATAATCAATTTAGGACTCATAACCAATGCGCGCGCAATTCCAACGCGTTGCCTTTGTCCGCCGGAAAATTGTTGAGGATACCTTTCAGCGTGAGCGGGCGATAATCCAACTTTTTTCAAAATGCCGCTGATAATTTCGTTGCGCTCGCTCAAATTGGAATAAAGCCCGTGAATATCAAGCCCTTCTCCGATGATATCACCAATTTTTTTACGCGGATTCAAACTCGACATTGGGTCTTGAAAAATCATCTGCATATTTTGCCGGAGCATTTTATTAGTTTCGCTATCAAGATCGCCGGAAATTTTTTTGCCGTTAAAAATAATTTCGCCGCCGGTCGGGTCGTACAGCCGAATTATACTGCGCCCGATTGTAGTTTTTCCGCTGCCACTTTCGCCAACAAGCCCGTAAGTTTCGCCCGCGTTAATCTCGAACGATACGCCGTTGACAGCCTTAACCGTAAAACTGCGCGAAATTTTAAAATGCTGATAAAGATTTTTGACACTGAGCAATGCCATAATTATAAATTCGCCGCCTTCCTTGAGCGCGCCAATCTTGCTTTTAATTCCGGCGGCAATTCGATTTTCGGCGCGTCGGGGTGAAGTAGCCACGTTGCCGCGTAATGCGTTTCCGATATTTTGAACATTGGCGGTTCGGCTTTCTCGTCAATTTTCATAGCAAATTTATTTCGCGCAGCAAATGCGTCGCCCTGCGGTTCGTGTAAAAGATTCGGCGGACTGCCTGGAATTGAATACAATCTATCGTCTTCAGTTTCTAAATCCGGCATTGCCGATAAAAGCCCCCAAGTGTACGGATGGCGCGGATCATAAAAAATTTCGTCGACAGTTCCTACTTCAATAATTTTTCCCGCGTACATCACGTTTACAAAATCGGCAACTTTCGCAACCACGCCTAAATCGTGCGTGATATAAATTACCGATAAACCCATTTGCACTTGAATTTCCTTGATTAAATTTAAAATGCGCGCTTGAATTGTCACGTCAAGGGCGGTGGTTGGCTCGTCGCAGATTAAAACTTTCGGCTCGCAGGAAAGAGCAATCGCAATTACCACACGTTGACGCATACCGCCCGAAAGTTGGTGCGGATAATTTTGAATGCGTTTTTCCGCGTCGATTATCCCAACCAAATTTAAAAGTTTAACGGCTCTTGCGCGCGCTTCAGATTTTGAAATTTTTTTATGCAGAAACATACCTTCCATAATCTGGTCTCCGATTTGCATTGTCGGATCAAGACTTGTCATTGGATCTTGAAAAACCATAGCAATTTGTTGCCCGTTAATTTTTTGGCGCAAATCTTTTTTCGGCAAAGTCAGCAAGTCAACACCGTTGTAAAAAATATTCCCGCGGTTGATAATGCTGTTGCTGTCGAGCAAGCCGGTAATCGCCTTCATTGTAACAGATTTACCAGAGCCTGATTCACCAACCAGCGCAATAGTTTTGCCGAGCGGCAAATTAAAATTCACGCCGCGAATTGCATGAATATCGCCCGCATTCGTTCGAAAAGTTATATCCAGATTTTTTATCGATAAAATATTTTCCATTACATATCCTCAAGTTTTGGCGCAAGTGCTTCGCGCAGTCCGTCACCAATTAAATTAAATCCGAGCATTAAAATTGCCAGCACGCAAATTGGCGGCAAAATCTGATATGGCAAAATTGTAATGTTGTTAAAGCCTGCTTCGATTAATGAGCCGATTGAACATTGCGGCAAGACAATTCCGACGCCGACGAAACTTAAAAAAGCTTCAGTGAAAATCGCAACCGGTATTGAAAACATTACCTGCGTTATTATCGGTCCGATTGTATTTGGCAGAATCTGTTTAAAAATTATGTGGAAACTTCCAGCGCCGAGCGTGCGACTCGCTAAAACGTATTCGCGCTCTTTCAGCTTTAAACATTCTGCGCGAGCGATTTTGCTCATTCCAATCCATTCAGTTATCAAGAGCGACGCAATAACCAAGCCAATGCCCTTATCCATAAAAATAGCCAGAATCGAAATAATAACCAGCGTGGGAATACTGCCCGCAATTTCAATGAAACGCTGCATTACGTTATCGATATTACCGCCGAAAAATCCGGAAATTAATCCGTAGCTCATGCCGATTAACATATCAATGAAAATTGCTACAAACGCGATAATCAGCGAAACGCGCGCGCCTTGCCAAGTTCGAGTCCATAAATCGCGCCCCATGTCGTCTGTGCCAAAAATAAAAGTTTTATCCGCGAACAAATTTTGATTTTCACCGGCAAATTGCGGCGGCAAACTTTTAGCAACAATTTCTTTGCCATTCTCGCCCGTGATTGAAATAATTTCCTGATAGCTGTATGGACTTACCAGCGGGGCGCAAATTGCAAAAATCATTATCGCGCAGACCAAAATTAAACCGGTCACGGCAAATTTATTTCTGAAGAAATGAACCGCAACGCCCCGCCAATAACCCTGAGAGGCAAAATTTGTATCAACGTCAATGTTTCTTCCGGAGATAAATTCAAAATCGGTTTTCTGCGGCGTGTAATTTTTTTCCATATTCATCCGTCCTTCGCCGCCAATCTGATTCGCGGATCGATTATTCCGTACAAAATATCAAGCAATAACATTACGCCGATATAAAGCGAGGAAAATACAATTCCCAGCGCCAAAACGTAATTGTAATCCACGCCCTGCCCTGCGATTGCGTCAACCATTAATTTGCCGACGCCATTTATACCGTAAATTTTTTCAATAACCATCGCGCCGGTTAATAAATCGACAACCAGCGGCGCAATTACCGTGACGATTGGTATCAGCGCATTTCTTAAAACGTGGCGGCGTATTAATTGAAAACCGTACAAACCCTTTGCCTCTGCCAATTTTACGTAGTCGCTATTTATAACTTCGACCATTTCATTTCTTGTAAAGCGCGCGACTGTTGAAATTGCAAATAAACTTAACGACAGCGCGGGCATTACTGCTGAAGATAAAAATTTTGACGGGTCGAAAAAGTACGGAAACAGCGGAATTTTGTACGAAAAAAAATACTGCAGGAAAATCATAAATACGTAGGACGGAATACACACGCCCAAAATTGAAATTATTGTGCAGAGTCCGTCTAAAAATTTTCCGCGATTCAAAGCTGCCACAATTCCAATTACAAGCCCGACCAAAGTTCCAAATAATATTGACAGCACGCCGATTTTAAACGAATTTTCAAGGCATTTTAACATTATCGGTTTTATCGGCGCGCCGTTGTAAAGTGAAGTTCCGTTTCCGAAACTGCCATGCATTAACATTGACATATAATCGGCGAATTGTACCAAAATTGGCTTGTCGAGTCCCAACTCAAGCCTTTTCTGCAAAATCATTTCCGCGCTCATTCTTTCCACAGGGAACGGGTTTCCTGGCATTATTCGGATTAAAACGAACAGCACAAAAATTATTGCAAAAAGCGTAAGGATCGACATTATGAGACGTTTTGCTATGTATTTTGTCATTGCACTTTAGCGGATTTATAAACGCGCTCAATTGCCACAGAATGAAATTCAATACCGCTGACATTGCTTGAAATTAAATCGGCGATAGCGTTTGTGTAAAGCGGCGCGATAACTGCATTGTCCAGCAAAATTTTTTCAGCGTCATACATTGCAATCCAGCGCGCATTGTATTTAGCGGCAAGTTCGCCCGTCGTGCAGTTGGCAATAATTTTATCGTAATCGGCGTTACTCCAATGCTCGGCAATTTCGCAACCTTCAGTTGTCCACAGCGTGAAGAAAGTCATCGGGTCGTCATAATCCGGCGCCCAATTTGTTATCGCAATGTCATAGCTGTTGCTGGTGATTCTGTCAAGATATTCAGCTTTTGGCATCGGTTGAAGGTTCATCGTCACGCCTGGAAGATTTTCTTCCACTTGAGATTTAATTGCCTGCGCGACTCTAACAACGGTATCGCCGCTGTCATTGGCGTAGATCATTTCAAGATTAAAATTGTCGCGGCTAAGTTCAGATTTAGCAGTTTCTAAAAATGTGCGCGCCTTGTCAACGTCGAAACTTACAACGTCAGCAAATTGTTTTTGGTCGGAGGCGAAATATTCACCAGTGAGGGCATTTGCCGCAAAGCGAATAGGGATAGCGGTATAGGTTGCCTGTGAGCCATTCGTAACGTAATTATCAACCAAAGATTCGCGGTCAATGGCGTTTGAAATTGCAAGGCGAAGATTGACATTTGCCAGTGCGCCGCCGTGATTATTTTTTGCGTCTTGGTTAAACGAAAGGTAATTCAAAATTCCCGTGGGAATTGTATGCAGATCCTTTGAAAGTTCGGCGTCATTTTTAACATTTTCAACTTGGTTGCCGCTAATTACAGCAAGGTTGAGCGTTCCATTTTTAAAAGCAGTCAAAGCGTTATCGGACGACGAAACAACTTGATATTGCAGATTTTCAAGTGAAACGCGAGAAGCGTCCCAATAATTATTATTTTTCGCAAGTTGGATATTTGCCGCGCCAGGAAGATATTCAGTCAGCATAAATGCGCCGTTTGACAAAAAAGTTTCAGGGCTTGTGCCATAAGTATTTTTTTCAAGACCATTATAAAATTTTTCATTGATAGGATAAAACGCAGGGAAGCACATCAGCGACGGGAAAAATGAAACCGGCGCGTCGAGTTCAACCACAAAAGTTTTAGCGTCGGGCGCGGAAACTCCAAGCTGTTCTGGCGCAATTTCTTTTTTAATAACAGCGTCAGCATTTTTCACGCAAGCAACCGTCGAGCCCATGATATACGCGTACTTTGTAGATTCTTCGCAATGACGCCGCCAAGAAAATACAAAATCATTTGCGGTTACTGCGTCGCCATTTGCCCATTTCGCGTCGCGCAGGTGAAATGTATAAATTTTGCCGTCCTCTGAAACTTCGTAGCTCTGCGCGAGAGCCGGAATAACTTTTCCGTCCGCGTCAAGCTGCATTAATCCATCAATACAATCAGCAATGACTTCAAAAGAAGCCGAATCTGTCGCTTGAGCGCTGTCCAAAGATACAACATTGGATTGAAGCATAACGTTCAATTTGCCGCTGTTGGAGGATTCTTCACCGCAACCCGACATTAGCGCCGCCAAAAGCAGCAGCGCCATCATTAAAACTTTTTTCACATCAATACTTCCTTTCAATAAAAAAATGCTGATAATCCTTCTTACCGAGCCAATTTCCGCCCCAAGAAAATTCGTGCTCGGTAAAAAGTTTATAGCATAAATCATTCTCATCAATTTTATACGGGAAAATTTTTTCGCGGTCTTCAAAATCGGCGGCGGTGGCAGGTTCGATAATTTTTTTGCCGTCAACAAATTTAATGTAAGGATTATACAGCGGATTAATATCAACCGCTAAACCGTAGCCGTGAGCCGAAATTTCGGTTGTGTGCGAAACGTAACGAAAATTAAAACACGAAGAATTATTATCGCGCATTGAAAGTTCATCGTCGGCGTCGTATTCGTCAATTAGCCGGATTTTTTCAATCGGATAATTCTTCGCGAAAAGTTTTTCAAAAATATTAATCAGCGCGGCGGCAATTTGGACATTGCAAATCATTTCGCCTGCTTTAGTTTCGCCGCTCAAATTTTTATGCAGAAGTTTCAAGTATCGCAAATCTGACAGCGGCACAGGACAATTTTTTTTGTAGGATTTGCCGTCAATCCTTGCAAAAATTTCTCTGTCAATTTCAGAAATGCAGAATGTTTCTTCCAATAATATTTACCTCCTTCAAAAAATCTTTGCTATAATAACAAAATCAAGGGGGCGCGTCAAATTGGACAAAGCATTGAAAAATATGATTGGCGACAGCGGCGTTAAGGTTCCTGGCTTGGGAGTCATTATTTACAAAAATGGCGTGGAGGTTTATTCAAAATTTTTAGGGCGTCGCAATATTGATTTAGATAAGCCGGTGACGCGGCAGACAAGATTTAGAGCGGCGTCTGTTTCAAAAATGTTTACGATTTTTACAATTCTGCAACTGGCTGAATGCGGCAAAATTAATCTCGATGAAGATATTAGCCGGTACTTAAATTTTAATTTATGCAATCCGAATTTCCCGCAGAAAAAAATTACCGTGCGAATGCTGGCAAGTCATACTTCAACACTGCGCGACGGCAAAATTTATAGTATTCCGCCCAATGTCAGCGTCGAAGAATTTTTCACGGTGGGCGGCAGATATTTTGAAGATGGCGCTCATTTTGCGGCGGCGGAAGATTTTTTTGAGTACAGCAATTTGAATTACGGTTTACTTGGCACGATTATTGAAGCGGTGACAGGCAAGCGCTTTGATATTTATCAGCGGGAAAATATTTTATCGCAGTTGGATACAAAGGCGGATTATGTTCCGAGTAGTTTTGAGCGCGCTGAATTTGAAATGCTTGGAACTATTTATCAGAAAAAAAATCCGCGCGGCGTTTGGAATGAATTTGGCTCTTGGTACGGCAAAGCTGATGATTATCAGGGTATTCAGCCGGAAAAAGATACAATTTCGCTGCAGAATCCGTACGATGAAAATTTTCAAGCGGTTTATAATTTGAAGGATTATCGCGCAGGGACGAATGCTACAATTTTTTCACCACAAGGCGGGCTCAGAATTTCATTTGAAGAATTAACTCACGCGCTGGAAATGTTGATGAACGGCGGCAAATTTCGCGGCAGGCAAATTCTTAGTGAAAAGTCGCTTGCTGAAATGCTCAAATCGCACTGGATTTATAACGGCAGAAATGGCGATACTTGCGGCGGAGTCATGCTGAATTATGGCTTGGGTACGTACATTTGCAAAGATTTTGCGGTAAATTTAATTGGTCACACAGGCGCGGCTTTTGGTATGCTGTCGGGCATTTTCTTTGTGCCGAATACTAAGACAGGCTTTATTTATATGATGAATGGCGAGGCTATTTCTGAAGATGATTCGCGCAGTGCTGGAAAATTCAGCGGCAATTTTATTTGGGAGGAAAATATTATGAGCGCCATTTGCGATATTATTTTGGAGTGAGCTTATGAATGACAAAGAACAAATCAAAGCCGCTAAAAAATTTTCTGCCAATTGGAACAGACGCGGCGACGAAAGAAGCGATACTCAAAATTTCTGGACAACTTTGCTCAATGAAGTTTTCGGTCTCAATAAGCCGTTCGAGATTATTAAATTTGAACACCGTTTAGCCGGTCATTTTATCGACGCCATTATCCCCAGCACAAAAATTTTAATCGAACAGAAAAGCTATGGCATTGATTTAACCAAAAAATATCTGCAATCGGACGGCGCACTTTTAACGCCCTTTGAACAGGCGCGCCGCTATTATTGCGAATTTAATTACACTGAACGCCCGCGTTGGATTATCACTTGCAACTTTCAAGAATTTTGGATTTATGATATGCACAATGCTGAAGACATCGATAATTTTTATCCGGAGCCGCAAATTATCAAACTCGAAAAGCTCAATTACGATTACAAACGATTAAATTTCCTCGTAGATCCTGATGATGATAATGTCAAGCCCGAAGTTCAAATCTCTAAAGCTGCCGCCATTCTCATTGAGAAAATACGCAATGCATTCATTGACAACTACGAGGAAAACAAACAGACCGATTATAACGATTCGCTCATTAAAATTTGCATTCGCCTGGTTTTTTGTTTTTACGCGGGCGATTCGCATATTTTTTCCGATAATCAATTTTTTAATTACATTAACAGGTTCCCCATTAAAAATCGCAATGAAGCCATTCAAAATCTTTTCAGTGTGCTAAATCTGCGCGACCGATCTAATATCACCGACGATAATTTAAAAAATTTCCCGTACGTCAACGGCGGATTGTTTGAAGATAAAGTTACTTTGCCCGCATTTAACAAAAATATGCCGCGCTGCTCGACAAAACCAAAAATTTTAACTGGCACACTATTCACCCTGCAATTTTCGGCGCAATGTTTGAGTCCATTCTCGGCAAGGAAAACCGTCGCGCAGGCGGTATGCATTACACCAGCGTTGAAAATATTCATAAAGTCATTGACCCGCTTTTTCTCGATGAACTTCACAAACGATTTAAACAGGCGAAACGCGCTAATATCAAAAACCGCGTTAATCTTTTCTGCAAACTGCAAGATGATCTTGCCGCGCTGATATTTTTAGATCCGGCTTGTGGCGCGGGCAATTTCCTAACTGAAACTTATCTTTCACTGCGCAAATTGGAAAATGACATTCTGCGCGAACTCAAATTTCAATTCGGAATAATTCGCCCTATCAAAGTTTCTATCCAGCAATTTTACGGCATTGAAATTAACAATTTCGCTGTTGCCATTACCAAACTTGCGCTGTGGCTTTCCGAGCACCAAATGCACGAAAAGACCGAGATTATCACCGGCGACGCTCCAAAATTGCCGCTCAGTTCCAATGAAAATATTCACTGCGCCAATTCTTTGCAAATCGATTGGGCTGACGTTGTGCCGAAAGACAAACTCACTTACATTATCGGTAACCCGCCTTTTGTCGGCAGACGCTATCGCAGTCGTGAACAAGTTAATGATATTGCTAAATTCTTTACTTACAAAGATGTTGATTATGTTGCTTGCTGGTACAAAAAGGCTGCTGATTTTATTCAAGATACGAAAATTCATTGCGCATTTGTCAGTACAAATTCTATTTGTATAACGATAGGTAAGACTTTGAAATTATCGCCGCCTTTTCCCCCGCTCCGCACCGTACGTGCGCCTTTCAACGCATACGGCGCTCCATCTTTCACTTCT
>CAJOIA010000015.1 GCA_905234505.1 uncultured Selenomonadaceae bacterium | reverse complement strand
GCCGCTCGGCACTAAATTTTTATTATCGTTATCAGCCATTTATCAACGCTCCCTCAAAGCTTCGGAAGTGTAACGGCGGAACGGATCAAGGAAGAAGTCAACAATGCGCTTTTCCTTAATTTTAATTTCCGCGCTAACATTCATACCAACACTGAGCGGCACATCTTCACCAAAAACATCCATAACCGGCGCGCCAATCGGCTCAAGAATCAGTTTGAATTTTTTATTGCGCTCAATATCGCTGGCGTCATTAACGGCGTCCGCGCTAACTTCAGTAACTTTCGCGTCTACCATACCGAATTTTTGAAAGTTAAAAGTTTCAACCTTGACTTCGGCAACTTGCCCAACGCGAATAAAACCAATATCTTTGTTGTCGGCGTAAACTTCAAATTCAAGCGAAACATCTTCCGGAATAATTTGCATTAAAGCCTGAGCGTCGGTGACGATACCGCCAACAGTATGCACAGCCAAATTGTAAACCCTGCCGCTTATCGGCGCGACTATCGTGGCCAAGCGCGAATCTTCTTCAGCTTTTTTTATGGATTCAGTAATTGCGTAGTATTCTTTTTTAGAATCAACAAGCGAAGTCATAATATCCTTGTGATAGGCAGCATCAACATTCGCTAAATTTTGTTCAGCTTCAGCAATCTCAGCTTGAATACTTGAAATTTCGTCTAACTGAGCCTGCGCGCTTTTCGCGTATTCAATTGTTTGATTTTGCTGTTCAAGAAGTTGGAACTCAGAAACTGCACTTTGATGGAACAAATCAGTTAAGCGGCGTTCCTTTTCCTGCGCGATACGTAAACCTTCATTGTAGCGCTCGTAAGTTGCCTGTGTTGCTCTTAAGCGAGCTTCTTTCTGCGTGATAACATCTTGCCGACTTTGACGCTGCGTCTGATAATCACTGGTGCGACTTTGATAAAGCGCCAATTCCGCCGCTAAATCGTGAGCTTCCAAATCTGGATCTTCTTCCGGTATGAAAGGGTCACCCGACAATTCCGCAGTTAAGCGCTGAATATCAAGCTTGTAATAAGCCGCGCGTTTTCTCAAGCTGTCATAATCCGCTGAAGTGGTTGTAGGGTCGAGTACCACTAAAACGTCGCCCTCTTGAACTTGGTCGCCTTCTTCAACGCGAATTTCATTGATAATCCCCTTGTTTTTAACTTGTACCGTCTTAGCTTGCCCCGAAGGAATAACTTTGCCAGGCGCAACCGCAACTTCATTAATGTGCCCCAAAAAGCCCCAAGCTAAACCCACTACCAACAAAAGCATTATCGACCACATAACGATTCGCCCTGTTGGCGAAGGCGGCGTTTCGGTTACTTCCAATATCGTTTCCTTTTCCTTCTCCTCGCCATGTATTAACCAATTCCAAAATTTCATTAGCCTCTGCCTTCCTGTTGATCGTGAAGATATTTATACAGCCCGCCCATCGCTAGTAATTGTTCGTGCGAGCCGCTTTCAACGATATGACCTTTATCAACAACAATAATTTTATCGCAACGACGAACAGCGCTCAATCTGTGGGCAATGATTAACATCGTCCTTTGAGCGCCGATAGCCCCCATATTGTTAAAAATGATACGCTCGGATTCATAATCAAGAGCACTGGTAGCTTCGTCGAAAATTAAAATTGGCGGGTTGGCTAAAAGAGCACGCGCAATAGCTACGCGCTGACGTTGCCCGCCGCTCAAGCTAGTATCGTAGCCCTCCTTAAGTTCCAAAATAAAATCATGAGCACCCGCAAGACGCGCCGCACGAATAATTTCATCCATAGTCGCAGTCGGGCGGCTCACAGCGATATTATCGCGGACGCTGGAATTAAATAAATAATTTTCCTGCATAACAACGCCAATTTGTTCACGCAACCAGCCTAAATTTGCCTCGCGCGTATTAATTCCGCCAACCGTGATATTTCCCGCTTCGGGAATGTAAAGATTTTGTACAAGATTTGTCAAAGTAGATTTACCCGAGCCCGAGCGCCCAACAATACCAATTTTTTCACCAGGTGCAACTTTCAAATTAATACCTTCCAAAACCAGCGGCAAATCTACGCGATATCTAAATGAAACATCTTGAAATTCAATTGCGCCGTCAATTCTGTCAGCGCCGCGTTTGCCCATATCCCGAACAATCGGCTCCATTGGCGTATTCAAAATATCACCAATACGTTCGAGCGCTAAACCAACTTGTTGAACTTGCGGCCACATTGTTAAAAGTTTAGTCATTGGCGCTATCGCCTGACGCGAAATCATTTGGAAAGCGATTAATTGTCCAAGCGTAAAAAATCCGTCCATAACCATGTGACCGCCGTACCACAGAATTGCCATTGAAATTATAACCTGTACCATTCCGCTGAAGCCGTTAATAAACAGATTGAATTTGACATTTTCAAAAGTCGTGCGGACGTAACGCGCTAAAAGATTTTCCCATTTGTTGACAAATTGCGGCTCAACTGCCAGCGCTTTAATCGTTTCAATATTAGAAATGGATTCGACCATAAACGCATTATTCATCGCGCCGGTACGCCAGACAGCTTCAATTTTTTTCTTGATAATCGGCACTGCCCAAATATTTTGTACGAGGTAAACCGGAATTGTGCACAGCGCAATTAACGTTAGCGGCACTGAATACCAGAACATAAACCCGATAAATACAATCGAAAAGAACACGTCAAGAATCGTCAATAAACCTGTGCCGGTTAAAAATTCGCGAATTTGTTGCAGCGCTCCCACGCGCATTAACGTATCGCCGACGCGGCGTCTTTCGTAATACGGCAGCGGCAAAGCTATTAAATGTCTGAATAACCGTGTGCCTAAAATCGCGTCAAGTTTATTCGTCGTGTGGTTCATTACGTATTGCTTGATCAGCGTCAGAAGCGACTGCATGAAGAAAAACAGCACCATTGCCGTACCAATAACCGTGAGCGTCGAATAACCGGCGTTGCCAATAACTTTATCTATGATAACCTGCGTGATTAGCGGAAAGGCAATTCCCATTAATTGCAGGAAAAATGACGCAATTAAAACTTCACTGAGCGGTCGCTTATAGCGTTTCATAACCTTCAAAAACCAATCGACATTGAAACGCTTTTTAAAATAAGTCCAACTGAATGCCGCAGAAAAAATTAAAAGTTCGTTTGACCAGCTCTCTAAAAATTCCTTAGTTTTCATCGCAATGGGTCTATTTTGTCGCGGGTCGATTACAAGCAAAACTTCATCATTTGCGCTTCCGATTGCGATATATGCGCCGTCATTCATTTTTGCGACGGCGGGATATTCAATTTCGCGCAGTTCCTCAGCAGTCGGGCGAATAAGCGTACTGCGAATATTATACTTGCTGGCGAATTTTCTTAACCTCTCCCAATCAAGTTTATCGTCAGTATCTGGATTTTCATTATAAATTTTTTCCAAATCTTTAACGCCAAAATGTTGCAGAACTTTGATAACCGAGATAATTCCCGTACGATTCGCAACTGAGGAGGATTCATTTTCAGGCATATTTCTATATGATGCTCCCTTCAAATAATTTACAATGTAAAAAACCGCCGTCAATCCACAAGAAAGACAGCGGCTATTTTCAATTTGTGATTAAAGCTCAACGGAATTTGCGCTTACGAGCCGCCTCTGATTTTTTCTTCCGGCGGACACTTGGTTTTTCGTAATGTTCGCGTTTACGAACTTCAGCGAGCGTGCCTGCCTTTTGACAAGTACGCTTGAAACGACGGAGAGCACTGTCAATAGATTCATTTTTTCCAACTTTAACTTCATTAGCCACGATTATCTTCCCTCCTCCCGCTTCAAAACTAAAGCTCATTACCGCGCTATTGTACCACTTAGTTTGTTTAACGTCAACGCCGCTTAAAATAAAAATTAGTTGACAAATTCTATTGCCGGTGTTAAAATCCTGGCGTTGTTGAAGCTGCTGGCTTAGCTCAGTTGGTAGAGCAGCGCATTCGTAATGCGCAGGTCGAAGGTTCAAGTCCCTTAGCCAGCTCTAAAATTAAAAAAAATCGCCCCGAGGTTTTAATCGGGGCTTTTTTCGTGCTTAAATTACCGGCGTTTATTGCGTCCATTTTTGTTTTTGTCTTTGTCTTTTTTTATGTATTGCTCGTAAAAATCTTCCACCGGCATAAACAAATATCTGATACCTTCCACAAAGCTAATCCATGTCGGTAAAGTCGTCCAGAAAAATATCAAGTACAAAATGCCTTGAAAAGTTTTGCCTTGATAAAATTTATGCGCGCCAAGCGAGCCTAGAAAAATTGCCAGCGCCGATTGAACCAACTTTTTCTGAATAATTTCCGGACGTTCTTCTTCTGGAAAATCTTCAAAATCGTCGTCATCGTCATAATTGCGGCGGCGGCGTTGCGGTAGCGGCAAATTTCGGCGCTCAATTCCACCTAGCGGCTGATTCAGCAAATCGGTATCAATTCGCACATTTCCAAATTCATCAACTTGTCCAATGTCAACAGTTTTTCGTTTAATGCCTTCGGCGTCAAGTTGCTGTTGCATAACTTTCAATTCGGCGTCGGCGGAAATAATTTGGTCATTCAGCACGTGTTCAAATTGGTCTTCATATGCATCATCAAGCGCGGCAAGCGTTAATTTCATTCGATTTTTTAAATCGCGTACGCGCTCTGTTGAAAGTTCGGTTTCTTCCAAATCTTGGTACTGCTTGACGATTTTAACTGCGCGATCTTGATAGTAATCAATGAATTTATACGCAAGCGGGATTCGGTCGGGATTTTTTTCGAGGTTAGACAGCAAATTTTTAGCTACGCGCTGCATTCGGGCAAGTTGCGCCGCAAGCTCGCGGTCGGAAATTTCGCGGCGTGCTTCTTCCAAATATTTAAAATCAGCCATCGCCTTATCAAAATTCTCTTGCAGATACTCAGCCCTATCTTCTTCAAGTTCCTCTAAATCCAGTTGCGGCGTCCGATTTTTTTTCCAATCCCAAAACGCCTTGCCGCCGAAAATTACTAGAACCGTCGACAAAATCACCAATAAATAATCCACGTGGACACCTCCTCAACTGAATTTTATCACATTAAACCAAAAGAGAATAGTATCAATTGAACTCAATTTTCCGCTGATTGAAATGCACCGGTGTCAATCCAATTTCCTTAGCAAAATCCAGCGCCCTATCAAAATACGCACCAATCGCCTCTACCTTGTGAGCGTCTGAGCCGATTGTAATATATTTGCCGCCAAGATTTTTATATTGCGTATAAATTGGCACGAGCTCTTTCAGTCCGAGAATTTTATCAAGGCGCCGAGTATTCAGTTCAAGAATTTTCCCGCGCTCAACAATAATTTTCAGCACAGCGTCAATTTCAGTTTTAAAAGTGGCGTAATCAATTTCCGGGTTATCGTAAGTGGCGGCGCGGCAAATGTAATCGATATGACCGAGCACGTCAAAATCTGCAACTGCGACTTCTTCAACCATCACAGCAAAATATTTTCGGTAAGCCGTCAGCTTGTCTTTATCTGCGTAAAAATCCACGTTGTAAATGTCAATATCATCGACCACGTGAATTGAGCCGATAACCATATCAAAATCCACCTGCGCGATAAAATTTTTATTGAGCTCTCGCGCAGATTTACGCAAGCCAATTTCAACACCGAGCTTAACTTTGTCACTGCGAAAATTTTTATATTCGGCAATGTAAGACGCCGCGTCAAAAGTAAAATCCACGTCTCCAGGCAAATTGTAATCGTAATGCTCAGTAAAAATAATCCCGAAATTTAAAGCCTTTGCGCGGGCAATGGCGTCCTGCGCGAGCATTCTTGAATCAGCAGAAAATTTCGTGTGGCTGTGACAGTCAAAAATCATTCAATCATCCTTTCAAGTGGCGTCAATCGCTTTTTCGTAAGCCGCCAACGCCTCAGCTTTTTTACCTGCGGCGCGATAAATTTCAGCCTGCAAAAGATAAACATCAGCGCCAATTGGTAAACCAATCTCAAAAATTCGCGCAATACAAATCAGAGCAGGATCAAACATTTTATTCTGATGAAAAATGACAGCGAATTGGCGCAAATACATTACCATCCAAATTTTAAACGAAGTATTAATCGGCAATGCGAAATTTTTTGTACGAACGTAAAGCGAATAAAAATTATCCAACTGTTTAATATTAACAGTGGGTCCAAAAGTGGAAACAATAATTTTTTTAAGCGTCATAATCAAAAGTTCAGCGTCGAAATGCTGAGGTGCGTAGATATCTAAAATATTTGTCCATAGCTTGACGAATTTTTCAGCGTAAATATTTAGATTGTCAGCGCCAAAAACATATTTCATAAAAAATTTAGTCGCCGCGTCCCAATTTTTAACCTGCGCCAAACAAAATACCTGTTCCAGAGCGCATCTTGTATCAGTGAATTTTTCGTCCGGCTGAAATTCTTTCGCGCGGTAAAACTCATTCACAAAATTAATGCCATAATCGTAGCCCGTCCATTGGTGAACAACTGCAGGTATACCGCCATCTTCGCGCAGAATTTTATCACCATTGACAAAGCCCACGTGCGGCGTCCCAATCACGCCAAGATTTATAAATGATCCAGTTTCAACTTCACTTGTAACAATATTTTCAATCGGCAATTGCTTAGCATAAATCAGATAATTTAATACAGCTTGATCGTCGCCCCAAACAGTTTCACGCTGAAAAAATTCAATCATTTTCGTTAATACTATAATCATTTCTGCGCGAGTTCCAAAAATCATTCCTGCGCAAATAACGCGATTATCCTTGATTTGCTGATAATCTTCTTCGCTGAAAATATTTCTAACCCACTGAGAATCATAGGCGCTAGTTTGAATTGTATATTTGGTTGTACTGTAAGCCAAAAAATTTCCTTCATAGCTGGCAAAAATATCACCTTGAAAAATCACGTCGCGAATATCAGTAACAAAAAACTTATCGTATTCAGAATGAGCGTTAATAAAATCTTTGTACATAATAAACCGCGAACACACTATCGCCATATCCTTTAAATTTTCCGGAATTGGAATTAAATTAATACCCCCCCCCTATGGACTTTAAACACTGCAAAGTAAATTCTGATAAATCGTCAACAAATAAAACTAAATCGGCGTTCGGACAATTCCGATTGAAAGAAATTATGAAAGGCTCAAGGTCGTACCAACCATAACCTTTTGCAACGCTCATTACAAGATTTTTCATAGTTTAATCCTCGTCGTGATGATGGTGGTGGTGATGAATTTCCTTGCCGCGAATATCTTTAATTGCCTGAGCAATGTCAGTCGCGCCGAAAATTGCCGACCCTGCTACTAAAATATTTGCGCCCGCTTCGCGTACTAAAACCGAAGTCTCCGCGTTAATGCCGCCGTCAACTTGAATATCGCATTTAGTTTCCATTTCCTGTACCATATGATAGAGCATATGAATTTTGCCGAGCATCGACTCAATGAAACTTTGTCCGGCGTAACCAGGATTAACCGTCATAACCAGCGCCATATCAGCGTCTTCAATGAGCTCTTCAATTGCAGAAAGCGAAGTTCCAGGATTGAGTGCGATTCCTGCTTTGCAATTAAGCGCGTGGATTTGCTGAATAACTCTGTGCGGATGGCGCGTGGTTTCAACGTGGAAAGTAATAATGTCAGCTCCCGCGTCGGCAAAAGATTTAATCTGCGTCTCGGGATGTTCAACCATTAAATGCACGTCAAAAACAATATCAGAAACTTTGCGCAGGCTCTTAACAACCGGTGCGCCAATCGTAATTTCCGGAACAAAAGTGCCGTCCATAACGTCAAGGTGAATGTACTCAGCGCCCGCGTCGGCGATTTTTTTAATATCGTCCGCCAAATGTGCAAAATCCGCTGAAAGTATCGACGGTGCAATTATCGTAGCCATAAAAAAATTCCTCCTAAATAATAAAAATTATATCACAATATCTGAAAAGATTATCGGCAGTTTTGAACTGAGTATCTCGTAAATTTGAAGTGCAATTTGCCGCATTTGCGGGTGAGCGCGCTTTGACGTTCGCAGTTTTAAAAAGTGCCGCCATTCGCGCAGATTTGCCGTCATAAATAATTCTGTCTTCAGCGAATTTGGCAAAATCGAACGCGCTTCTTCGGGCTTGGCGTCGTTTTTCCGCATTGCAAGATATGTTTCTTCAATCTGGCTCATAGTTTTTTTCCACAGCAAATAATTTTCGTCGCCGTCATTCCAAAAACACGGCTTAATAAAAGTCAATTCGCCGCCGAATTTTTCACCGCTATAATCGCAGTAGCGAGAACTTTCCTGACTGTACGATGCTAACCTGTGCCGAACAATTTCGTGACTGACGCCGCGATCGCAAATAATTTTAAAAGTTATGCTAACGTGTTCGATAACCGATTCGTGCCCGCTCTTAATAATGTTGGCTATAAATTTTTCAGCGCTGGTATCTGAAATATTCGATTCGGATTTGTAGCAAACGCGACCGGCGCGCTCTATGTGTCGCATGATTTCGGTCGCGTCTAAATTCTGCGCGAGTTCTGCGCTCGCTTCAATGACTTTCAAAGCAGTTTCGCCTCACTTTGCATTTCTGTAAACAAGATTATCTTTGACAGTAAAATTGTTATTCGCTAAAAATTTTTGGACTTTCGCATTTTTGCCAAGAATTTTCAAATCGCGCAACATAACTGAAAAAATGTTAATTGCAATGCCCTCGATAAATGGAACTTCGTACTTGGCGTTTCCGTGTGTAACTAAAATAAATTCAAGATTAGCTTCATTGGCTTTGATAAATTCGCGCGCTGGCTCAGAAAGTTTATCTAAATCAATATTGCTGTCAGAAAAATCTTCTTCGCCGCGAAAATAAACTCGGTCATTTTTAAAATCCAAAAAACTTTCAAGGATAATCTGCTTCGTGTTAACGTTGTCGATGGAAATTCCGTAGCTAATCAGCAGCTTTGAAAAAATCTCAAAAGGCATACCATTAACGAAGGGAATTTCGCGCAAATCACTTCCGTGCTTAATAAAGATTGTCTTGGTATTGGCGGAGTGATCGACAAAATAATCAATCACCGCGTCGAAAGAATCGGCTTGAGAAATTTCTTGTTCGTTGCGAAGAAAGATTTGGTCATCAACTACTTTCAAAAAACTATCGCCAATAACTTTGTCGGGCGCGTCTTTCTTGTCAATAATTTTAAAATCGCGCAGAACGTTAGCAAAAGTCGTAGCGTTAATTCCGTCGATAAATGGAACTTCAAAAAGTTTATCGTCATGCTTGACAAAAATAAATTTGACTTGAGCCGCGCGGTTTATGAAAAAATTTTTAGTATTATTTGGGAGCGTCGCGCAGATTTTTTGCAACTTTATCAATAGGGTTTTGGGCGGCGGATTTTCCATAGGTTCGTCTTGACCTTTCTTCTTAGCTGACGGATTAATGAGCGCGGTTAATTCATTGCGAAAATCGACAAGTTCAATTAAATCTGGATTAATTCGCAAATCATACAGCAAAGCCTTCAAATTTTTATGACCGTTGCCGTCGGAAACCAGAATAACTTTTTTTTGCTTGTCAGTGGCGAGTTTAATCGCCGGTAAAAAATCTCTGTCGCTTGAAATTAAAATTATGACTTCAACTTCCGGCTCAGCAAAAATCGTTTTGGCAATTTCCGTACAAAGCCAAGTATCAGCTGAATTTTTTCCATAGTAGCAATTTTGAACATTATAAAGCTCGCCGGCTTCCTTGTACTTGCTTGAAATGGCATCCTCTTTGCCGATGATATTAACGCTGTTAATGGAATATTCGCCGCTGAATTTTTTAACTGCTTGAAGTCCAATTTCCGGCTTAACATTTTCTGCGTCGATAAAAATTTGTGCGCTCAATTAATCTCCCAACCGTTTTTATTTCATTGTATCACTTTTCGATTTGTTTTGACAACGCTACTTGAAATATTCGATAATCGCCATAACAAAATAAGTAAACCCCGCCGCGATTAATGGACCGACAGCAATTCCCTTGAAAAAAAATACGCCCGCCATAGTTCCGACAATCAGCGCTGGAATTACATTTGGATTCGACTGCATTAAGGGAACTCCGACGCCGCCCGCCATTGCCGCCAATAAGCCCGCAGTTACCGCTACAATGCCTATTACAGATTTGAAAGAATTTATCATTGTGTGAATTGTTACCGTGCCGTTTGCAATTGGTACTAAAACCGCCGCCGTCAAAATTATTATTCCGAAGTTTAAGCCGTGACTTCCTAAGTAATTCAGCATTTCCGCCGGTAGAAAAAATTTCACCGCCAAAACTATCAGCGCCGCGTAAACCACCGTCATATTGTGCCCGACAATGCTCAAAATTAATACCGCCAGCAACGTTAAATATTCGCTCATTCTTTGTAGCCGTCCGGATTATTTTTGTGCCAATTCCAGGCAGTGGCGATGATTTCTTCAACGTCAGAAAAGCGCGGCTTCCAATGCAAAATTTTTTTAGCTTTGTCGCTGGAGGCAATTAATTTCGCGGGGTCTCCTGCGCGACGAGCGCCAATTTCAGTCTTGATTTTTTGAGCGGTAACTTTTTCCGCCGCCGAAATAATTTCCTTGACGGAAAAACCGCGCCCGTTGCCCAAATTGAAAATCTCAGAATCGCCGCCACTGCGAAGATAATTCAGCGCCAAAATATGAGCGTCCGCTAAATCTACCACGTGAATATAATCGCGCAGGCAAGTTCCGTCGTGCGTCGGATAATCTTCACCAAAAATTGTAATGTGATCGCGTTTACCCAATGGCACTTGCAAAATCAGCGGGATCAAATGAGTTTCGCATTTATGATCTTCGCCTATGGAGCCGTTTTCTATTGCACCTGCCGCATTAAAATATCTCAAACTCACGAAGCGCAAATTTTTTACCCAGCGAATCATTCGCTCCATAATCAGCTTGGATTCGCCATAGGGATTTGTCGGCAAAGTTTTATCAGTTTCCACAATCGGAATTTTTTCCGGCTCACCATAAACCGCTGCCGTCGAACTGAATACAATTTTATCAACGTCAAATTTCGTCATCTCTTCCAATAAAATCTGCATTCCGCCGACATTGTTGTTAAAATATTTCAGTGGATTTTGCACGCTCTCACCAACTAGCGAATTTGCCGCAAAATGTATCACCGCTTCAATCTTATTTTCGATAAAAATTTTGTCAAGAATATAAGCGTCGCGAATGTCTCCTTCATAAAATTTCGCCGCCGGATTCAATGCGCCGCGATGTCCCGTCTGCAAATTGTCAACAATTACAACTTCCTCGCCGCGCCCAATCAATTCAAAAACCGTATGCGCGCCTATATAGCCAGCGCCGCCACATATCAATATCGCCATAAAATTTCCCCCTAAATCATTAGCCGAATTATTTGCTCAACCGTTGCCGAAATATTTTCCAGCGCCGTTGATTTTCTCATTGCCGCTGTTAAATTCATTGGCTCGCGCAGAATTGAAAATGCCGCGTCAATTTCCGTGCCGCCGATAAATTTTTTCACGCCGCCGCCAATTGCCACAACTTTTATTTTTGAATTAAGTGACTTAGCCAATTTCGCCACGCCCGCCGGTGCTTTTCCCTGCAAAGTTTGTTCGTCAATTTTGCCTTCGCCGGTTATCAAAACATCAGCGTCGCGCAGGTCTTCAGAAATTTTCAGCGTGTCCAAAATCAAATTAACGCCTGGCACAAGTTCACCATTCAAAAAAATTCTAAATGCAAAACCTAAACCGCCCGCCGCACCATCGCCTGCCACAGGAATTTTTTCCGGCGCGCTAAGTTCAGCAAAATTTTTTATCCAGCCATCCATAATCTTGACAGTTTCAGAATCCGCGCCTTTTTGCGGAGCATAAACCGCCGAGCAGCCATTTTCTCCGGTCAACGGATTTTTCACGTCGCAGGCAATACGAAATTTGCAGCTACGAATTTCAGCCGGAACTTTTTCTGCGTCAATTTTTTTCACATATGCTAAATCGCGCCCGAAAATTCCACTGCCAAAATCAAAGCCCAGCGCCGTCAACATTCCAAGTCCGCAGTCATTCGTCGCACTGCCGCCAATTCCAATGATAAAATTTTTGCAACCGTCTTGCACTGCGCGAAGAATCATTTCACCCACGCCAAAAGTTGTGGTATTCAGCGGGTTTCTAAGATTTTCAGGAACAAGCGCAAGCCCCGCCGCCGAAGCCATTTCCATTACCGCCAAATCGCCTATCTTGCCGTATTCAGCAGAAATTTTTTCGCCGAGCGGACCGATAACTTCGACAGTCTTAATTTCGCCGCTCAAGCCGTCAGTCAAAGTTCTGCAAGTGCCCTCGCCGCCGTCAGCCAATGGATAAACCTTCACGCAAATATTTTCATCAGCATTTTTAATTCCAATTTCAGCCGCGCGCCCCGCTTCCAAACTTGTTAAACTGCCCTTGAAACTGTCAATCGCCACAATAATTTTCATCGCTCAACCTCCGGCAAAAAGTTTCGTCTGCTCGCCGATATTTTCAGCCCGCACTAAACCTTCACCAACTAAAGCGCCATCGCAACCTAAATCGCGCAGAATTTTAATATCCTCCACATTCGATACGCCGCTTTCACTGATAATAACTCTGCTTTTTTCAACGTACGGAAAAATTTCAATAGTATTTTCAATCGACGTGGTGAAAGTTTTCAAGTTGCGATTATTTATGCCGATAAAATTTGCCTGCGTAGCCTGCGCGATTTTTAAATCTTGTTCGTCGTGAACTTCAATCAACGCGTCCATTCCAAGCGACCAAGTCACATATAAAAATTTTTTCAATTCAGCGGGCGTCAAAATTCGCACAATCAAAAGTACAGCATCAGCGCCGATTAAGCGCGCCTCATAAATCTGATATTCATCAATGACAAAATCTTTTCTGAGCAATGGCAAATCGACTTCTGCGCGAACTTTTATAAAATCTTCATTGCTACCTAAAAAATGTTTATCAGTATGAACTGACAACATCGCCGCGCCATTTGCTTCATAAATTTTCGCCAGCTCAATGACGCTGTGAGTTTGATTTAATCTGCCCTTCGCCGGTGATTGCAATTTGCATTCGGCGATTAATGACCACGCGCCCTTTTGAATTGCCTGCGACATTCTGAACTTTCCAATCTGCAATTCTCGCTGAATTTTTTCTAGAGGCTTTGAAATTTTCGCTTGCGCCACAGTCAATTTTTTCTCGGCGACAATCTCCGATAAAATGTCCCGCATAAAAACCTTCCTTTACTAAATAAAAATTATCTGCTATACTGCAAAAGTTATGAATAAAATTAAAAATCAAATGGGATTTGCAACGCTTGAGATTATTTTAGTCACGGCGATAATTGGAATTTTAGCGACAATTGCCGTGCCGAAAATGATTCGCAGCCTTGATAAAGTTACTCTTAACTATGAGATGAAACATCTCTACAGTGAATTAAATTTTGCGCGGTCGCTAAGTAAAACGGCGTGTTTTAAGCCATCCATCTTTATTAATGAGATCAGCAACGCTAATAATGACGTTAGAATTACTGTAAACAAAAATGGTTATTATGAGCTTTTTAGAAATGTTAATAATGTAAAGCACTCAATGAGGAAGCATTATTTGCCGAGCGGCTTTCAAATTACTCGCAACAATTTAGATGCGACAATTACTTTTGATAATTATGGCAGCGCAAAAAATCTTGGCAGTCAGAGTGTCGCCAGTGGTCACTATACCTTGAATTCAAAACTGAATGACAAGGCATATATTATCTTTGACTCGGTCGGGCGTTTTCGCGGCAGTTATGAAGCACCAAAATGAGCGCGGCTTTATGCTGCTGAGCGCGGTATTTTTGACGCTGATTGTTTCAACTGCGGCAATGATTTTAATGAACGTGCAAGCGAAAGTTCAGCAAAGAGATTCTACGCTGTACCTAACGGCAATTAATTTAGCAAATGAGCAATTCGCGATACTTGAAAGTCGTGCAGCTGAAAATAATTTGACAAACGGCAGCTACAATTTTCTTGGCGAATCCGATTTGAAAAGTTTGAATGGCGTTAAAGAGGATTCGCCGCCGGTGGTTTTCAATATTAAAACTACTGTTAGTGGTGATGATACGCTGAAAAAAGTTAAAATTACTGTCAATTGGGATATTAAAAATACGCCCCCCATTGAATTTGAAAAAATTATAGCAACCCACAAGGAAACGGTCAATGAAGGAGATTAAAAATCAGCGCGGCTTTGCATTGATAGAATTTGCAATAGCTTTGCCGCTTTTAATTTTGCTTTTACATGTGCTCGGCTCGGTAAGTCTTAGCGCCTGGAAAATTTCTAGAGAACAAGTTGCTGATTATGTTTTGGAAACGGAGGCGCAAGAAGTTATCGAAAGGATAACGACTGACGCCCGCGCCGCCTATGAAATTACGATTAAGAAAAACGGTCAGCGAGTAATTTTTATGTGTCACACGCAAACCACCGATAAACTACTCACTTTTGAAAATGTTCAAGACACGCGGATTTATGACGTGCATACTCCGAAAAATGACGTTTACAGTCACGTTTATTTTAAACATACGGATGACGAAAAAAATTATACCAGTCCAATCACTGGAAAAAGTTCATATGGCGAAACTTTTATCAAGCGGCTGGAATTTTCGGCGCTAACAAAAAATGTTTTGCATATAACTTTGGAAATGGATAATAAAGTTACCGGTCAAATGGTAAAACTTAGTACGGCGGTTTTTGCTCCGGCTTGTCCCAAAATAATTGACACGAGGTATCCCGATAATGATTAATGAGCGAGGCTTTTTTACTGTTGTTGGATTATGTCTGTTGCTCACCGTCGCAATTTCAATTATGGGCGTGCAAGGGTTTGAAACGAATTATTCAAGCGGCGCTGAAAATTTTTGGGTGGAAACTGAATTGCAAAATATAGCCGATAGTGCGCTGGTTGAGGCAGTGGCAAAGTGCAAAGACAAACAATGGGATCCAGGCAAAATAGAACTGATTCTTGACGAAAAAGTAATTCCTTCTGATGAGGAAAGATTTAAAGATAAAAATTTTAAAGTGCAAGTTTATGCCATATACTACGAAAATTTTGAGCAAGTTAAAATGAATTACCCTTCAAAAAAAAAGACGCACATTTCGAATGAGACCGGAATAATTTGTATAGCGGTAGCGAGCTGTGAGGCGAATTTTATGGAGGGCGAGATTTATCGGCGGGCGTTGGCTTTTGTGCTTGAAGATGATCCAAATCAGACGATTCATTTTGTCAACGATTTGTAATGCAGGAAAGTTACAGCGGTTTGACGAATTTTTTTGCGAAAATAAATCGAAGGAGGCGAGCTTATGGATTCTAATAATGAAGATTTCGACGCGGCGCAGTTTGATTTAAATAAATTAGTGGAAATGATCAATGAGATTCTCAATCAGCAGGATAGAAATTCACGGCTTCTAAATCAAGTTCTGCGCGAGAATATAAATTTTCAAAATCAAGTGCGGCAAGGGATGTATAACGATTTGGAGGATTTGCGCAAACAACAGCGCGGCGAGCAATTCACGCCGATTTTAAAATCATTGGCGGCAATTTGCGTTGAATATAGGATGCTTCTTGCCGATGAAACTATTTCGCAGAATACGCGCCGAACTTTACAGTTGATGTTTGATGAAATTGAAGATATTCTTGCCGATTATGGCGCTGAAATTTTTAATTCCAAAATTGGTGAGCCGCGTCGCCCGCTCTTGACAAAAATTATTAATACCATTGCAACTAATGATAGAGTGCGGCACAATACCATTGCTAAAAGTCGTCGCGCAGGTGTCGTCCGCAATGGGCGTCCTTTGTACCGCGAATTTGTTGACGTGTACGTATTCGATTCGACGATTGAGCCTGCGCCGGAAACTGAAATTGTAGATAACGAAGAGAATATTGGAGGAAATTTATAAATGAGTACTTACGGTATAGATCTTGGGACAACTTATTCTTGCATTGCGCGGCTAGATTCTAACGGGAACCCCGAAGTTATTCGCAATAACGAAGATGATTCAAATATGGTTGCGTCGGTAGTTTTTTTCGAAAATGAGCATAATGTCGTTGTTGGACAGGCAGCGAAAGAAAATATTGAAACTGACGGCGACCGCGTTGTTCAATTTGTTAAGCGCGAAATTGGCAAGCCGAATGGTCGAACATATACATTTGACGGCAAAACTTACACGCCGGTTGAAATTAGCGCGCTGATTTTAACGCGCCTGAAAAATCTTGTTGAATCGCAGGGCAACGAAATTGAAAATGTTGTTATAACAGTACCGGCTTATTTTGGGCTTGAAGAGCGCAGTGCAACTAAACAGGCTGGCGAATTGGCAGGCTTGCGCGTTTTAAGTTTGATTAACGAGCCCACAGCGGCAGCTTTGAGTTACTGCGCGCGGCAATTTCAAGAGGATAGAACAATTCTGGTTTATGATTTGGGCGGCGGAACTTTCGACGTTACCGTTGTTAAAATGTCAATGACGCGCAATGAGCAGGGTAAAGACGTTCAAAAAATTAACGTGCTGGCAACCGGCGGCGATGATCGACTCGGCGGTAAAGACTGGGACGATAAACTTTTTGATTATATTCTTCGCGCTTGCTGTGATGAAAATGGTTTAACTCAAGAAGAAATTGAAGTTGAAACGCGGCAAGATATTCGCAGCAAAGTTGAAGAGGTGAAGCGCAAACTTAGCAAAAAACAATCCGCTAAAGTCAGAATTGACGTGAACGGCGCACGTACTGAAATTTCTATCACTCGCGCAGAATTTGAAAATATGACTTCAGATATCGTCGCCCGCACCATTAATTGGATTGATTCGACACTTGAAAAAGTTCCCAATGTTGAAATTGACACGGTTTTATTGGTGGGCGGCTCAACTTACATGCCGATGATTCAAAAAGCGGTTGAAGCTAAATTTCCTGGCAGGGTTCAACAGCATGACCCCGACCAAGCCGTTGCAAAAGGCGCAGCGATTTATGCAAGTATGCTAGTTGTCGAAGAAGGCAGCGTTCAAGGCGGCGAAACTTCCGACGATAATTCCGCTGAAAAAACTCCGTCCGCCGTTGAACAATTAACCGCGAAATTTACTGTCGAAGATCAGACGCCACGCTCATTTGGTCCAGGCGTTATGGATACTAAAGGCAGCAAGCAAAAATACGTGCTCGAAAACTTTATCAAGATTGGCGAAAAAATGCCTGCCGTTTTTAGCAAAACTTATTATCCGCTTGAAGATAATCAGGAACGCGTGAGATTGCGCGCCTTTGAAAATATGTCGCTGGAAGATACACTTATACCCTGCGTTGACGAAGAAGGCAATCCACAAATTACCGACCCCGCTAATGCCGTGAAACTTTTGGGTGAGCTTATTGTCAATTTGCCGCCCGAAACTTCACGCACCACGCCAATTAAAGTCACGTTTAAAGTTGACGCGTCCGGCGTTCATGTCGAGGCAGTTAATACCAAAACCAATGAAGTTTTTGAAACTTTCCTCCGCACCGAATCTGATATTGACGTTGAAAAAAGCGCAGTGCATCAACTCAGAATTTCCGCCGATTAAATATTTATGCCCAATTTGAATCTCAAAGACTGGATAATACTCACGATAGTTTTTTCAGTGGTTTCATACTGTTATAAAAATTTCGAGGCGCCGAGCAATATTGATTTTTTGCAGTTTAATAAAATTACGAAGACTAATGACGTTAAGCTTGAATATTGGAATGGCGATTTGAATTGCCCGATTTTCACCGCCCGCGACGATGGCTCAATGCTAGCGTTTAGTCTAAAATCTGCGCGAAAATCTGAGCAAAAATTGCAGTACGGCAACGCAGCGATTATTTTTGACGGCTATGAAGTGGAATATGACGGCAACTATAATATATACGGTGAATACGCGCTGCTTTACAATGAGGAAGATAAATTTTATTATGTTTATTATCCGCGTAGCTGGCGTTTTCCAAATGGCGCGCAATTTCAAGTTGAAAATCTTTACCAAATAAATGTCTGCAAGAAATTAATTCAAGCCGTGAATAAATTCAAATTTATTTAACAGCTCAAAATGCGCAATCCAAATTCAATCTCCAGCTCATTTACTCCTCCTGCGCGGCGAAAAATCTTTGCAACGCTTCAGCCGCTGCGCGATTCATACTTGGTACTTCTAGAAGTTCGTCGATTGTGGCGGACTTTATTTTTTGCAACGAACCAAATTTTTTAAAAAGCTCTGCGCGACGTTTCGCACCTATGCCGGAAATGTTGTCCAGCTCAGATTTTAAATTTCGAGCCCGCCGCAATTTTCGATGATATGTTATGGCAAATCTGTGGGCTTCGTCACGTATCCTTTGCATTAAGTACAACGCTTGACTGCCGCGCGGCAATTCTACCGGATCTGATTTGCCTTCCACGAAAATTAATTCAAATTGTTTCGCCAAGCCAACAACCGGTACGTCTTTATGAAATTGGCGAATTATTTCCAGCGCCGAATTTAATTGCCCTATGCCGCCGTCGATAACAATTAAATCTGGCAACTCTTCAGCTGTCAATTTGCTGTAACGCCGCTGTGTCACTTCGCGCATTGATAAAAAATCATCCGGCTTGCCCTCTGTCGAATTAATTTTAAATCGGCGATAACTTTTTTTGTCGGGCGCACCATTTTCAAAAACAACCATTGACGCAACAGTTTCGGCGCCTTGAAAATGCGATATGTCAAAGCATTCCATTCGACGCGGCAATTTCGACAGCTTCAAATACTTCTGCAAATCCACCACTGCACCGATTGTTTGAGCATTGGCTAATTCCATTCGCGCAGTTCGCTCTTCCAAAAATTTTTTGGCATTTTCATTAGCCATTTCAACCAGCGAATTTTTAACGCCGCGTTTCGGCACGGTCAACTTGACTTTCAACCATTCAGTTAAAATTTTTTCTTCATTCAATTCAACCGGCAATAAAATTTCTTCCGCCGTGATTTTCGCTTGACTGTAATATTGCTTGATAAATTCTAAAATCGCCTGCGCGTCCGATTCGTCCGCCGCGCCATTCAATAAAAAATTTTCGCGCCCAATAACTTTGCCTTCACGAACAAAGAAAATCTGCGCGCAAACTTCAGAATTTAGCCGCGCTAATCCAATTGCATCAACATTGCCCGCATCGGTTACAATTTTTTGGCGCTCGCTAATTTTCCGCACCGCCAATAAAATATCTCTGAAACGTGCCGCCATTTCAAAATTTAAATCTTCAGCCGCCGCTTGCATTTTGTTTTCTAAATCTCGTTCGACTTCAACTGTCTTGCCATCTAAAAATTTCTCCACAGCCACCACAAATTGAAAATAATCTTGCTGCGAAATTTTATTCGCGCACGGAGCTAAACAACGTTTAATATGAAACTGCAAGCAAGGGCGATTTTGAAAATGTTTGCAAGTACGCAGCGGAAAAAGTTTCCTAAGCAATTCTAAACTTTCCTTGACAGCGCCGCCGCTCGTGTATGGTCCAAAATATCGCGAGCCATCCTTTTCAATGCGCCGCGTCAAAATTATTCTCGGAAAATCTTCTGCAAGCGTCAATTTCAAATATGGATAAGATTTATCATCCTTGAGGCAAATGTTATAGCGCGGGCGATGCTTTTTTATCAAGTTGCACTCCAAAATCAGCGCTTCGACTTCAGACGCCGTGACAATCGTTTCAAAGTCAACAATTTTAGAAACCATTGCCTGAACTTTCGCGCTGTGATTTTTATTGGAATGAAAATATTGCCGCACGCGATTTTTCAACACGATCGCTTTGCCGACATAAATAATTTTTCCTTGCGCGTTTTTCATGAGGTAAACGCCTGGCGAATCTGGCAAAGTTTTTAATTTTTCCTCGAGTAAGCTCATAACTTTAACCTCTGGATTTTATTTTGGCAATAGTTTATCATATGCGTCAAGGAGGCATTGAAATGGAATATAAAATTTATACAGATGGTTCATGTTTGGGCAATCCGGGTGCGGGTGGATATGCAGCGATTATCATTGACGCGACCGGCAAATGCGAAGAAATTTTTGGAAGTGCGCCGCGAACGACGAATAATCGAATGGAAATGACGGCGGCGATAATGGCATTGAAAAAAATTACGGCTGAAGATTTTGTTGAACTTTTTACTGACAGTGCGTATTTGAAAAATGCATTTACGCAGGGGTGGCTGGCGAATTGGAAACGCAAGGGTTGGCTTAGCGAAGATAAATCTTCAGTGAAGAATAAAGATTTATGGACAAAACTTGACAAATTGGTTGAGAATCGCAACATAAAATTTAATTGGGTTAAGGGGCATGCGGGCGACAGTTTTAACGAGCGATGTGACAAAATTGCTAGAGACGCCGCTTTGACACAAAAAAATCAGCTATCTGCAGAAGATAACCGATCAGATAAAGAACCTTTGTATGAGCAATTGACATTATTTTGAAACTGTAAAGAGAGCGCGCAAGGACGCGCGCTCCCGCGCCATTTTCAGGATTGAAAATTTGCGCGGCTACTATCAATTTCTTTATCACTCTCGTAAAAACTTAAGCTATCGATTAAAAATTTGTTTTTCTTTCTTTGCTAGGCGTTTCTTTCTTTCCGAAAAGAAAGAAATGCCTAATACCGATATTAATGAACTTTAAAAAACGCCTAAAGTTTTAAAGAATAATATCCAGCAGAAAATCGTGAAGCAAGATAACGCTGAAGTAAATACTACGCAATTTCCGGCAAGGTCAGCGTCGCCGCCCATTTGCTGAGCCATAGCAAACGATACTATTGCGCAGGGCGTGCCAAATATCGCTATTAGCGTTACAAAATCTATTCCGCGAAATCCCCAAATAAGCGACACGCTCAAAACTACCGCCGGTACTAAAATTAATCTGCTGAATACGCACGTGATTAATTGTTTGATATGCGATTGAGCACTGCCAAATTTGAAGGACGCGCCCAAAATTATTAATGCTACTGGAGTTGTAGCGGCGGAAATTTGACCAATTGGTTTCAAAACCGGCGCTGGAATATGTATGTCCAAATTTAAAAAAATTGCGCCCAAAATTGCGCCCAATATCATCGGATTTTTTATTATGCCTGTTAAAATCGGCAGAAGTACAATTTTCCCGCCTCTGAATGTTTCAAGCGCAAATACCGCTAAAATATTGTACATTGGAATTATCACAGCGATCATCATTGTGGTGACCGCTATATTTTCGTCGCCAAAAATATTCGCTACAATCGGTACGCCCATTATTACAAAATTGCTGCGGAAAATAGCCTGTATCATTACGCCGCGTCGTTTATTGTCCGGCTCGATTTTTGGAATTATTAACATCAGCAAAATAAAAAGCGCAAGCACACTGCCCGCGCCGAATATCATCAGATTGGGGCGAAATGTCGCCGATAGATCTGTCGTGTAAATGCTGTGGAACATCATGCAAAAAAAGAAAACGCGGAAAACCATTCTGTTCATATGGTTAAGTTCCACGTCCGTGAGCAATTTGCTGATTTTCACAAACGCGCCTATCGCCATTAAACAAAACATAGGTATTACCGCGCTCAACGCCACTATAAAATTGCTAAACATTTTCAATCACTCGTTCAAACTTTGTTCAATTTGCTTTATCATTTCCGCTTTCTGTTCCGGCGTGTGATTTATCAAAAAGCCTATCCACGACAAAATTAATACAATTCCGCTCATTATCGTCATAGTTAAATATCTGCCTGGCGGTCTGCCGCGAATTTTTCGGTACGATAGAAAACCCGCACTTATTGGAAATATAAAAAAGTTTATCTCGAATACGATTTTAAACCATTCAAGAAACATTTAAAAAATCCTTCCCAAAATTATTCCTGCAACGCCCGAAGCAATTAAAACTTTGATAACGCCGATTTTCAGCCGCACCGCAATTAACGCGCCGATTAAAATTATTGCGCTCTTTAAATCGAACGTCGACGAAAAATCTTCCGGAATTTCTTCTACATTCCAGACCGCCATTAAAACAAAACTTATGCACGCCGCCGCAATTAACGCCATTACCGCCGGTCGCAATCCATTTAAAATCCCATGTATCGCGCCAAGTTCGCCGTACTTAAAAATTATTTTCGCCAGCGCTATGCAAAGAAATATACTCGGCGTCACAAATCCCATCGTCGCGCAGATTGCTCCAAAAACGCCTGCAGTTTTCATTCCCGAAAAAGTCGCTGCATTTATTCCTATCGGTCCTGGCGTCATTTGCGAAATTGTGAACACATCAATAAATTCGCTTAAGCTCAACCAATGATAATGGTCGACAACTACCGCCTGCATTAGCGGCATTGAAGCATAGCCGCCTCCAACACAAACTAAGCTGATTTTCGCAAATTCAATGAAAAGTTGCAGATAAATCATTTAAAAAGTTCCTTTAGCTTATCGAGGAAAGATTTTTGTTCTGGATTGTTGGTATCGTCGCTACCACTCTTCTCAAAATCCTGCAGAAGTTTTCGCTGATAGGCAGAAAGATTTTTAGGCGTCAAAACTTTAACCTTAACAAATTCGTCGCCGCGCCCTTCACCGCGCAGTTGCTGAATGCCTTTGCCGCGAATCCTAAAAACTGCGCCAGATTGAGTGCCTTCCGGAATTTTCAACTCAATTAATCCTTCAAGCGTGGGAGCTTTAACAGTTGCGCCGAGCGTCGCCTGCACAAAATTAATTGGAACTTCGCAATAAACATCGACGCCTTCACGCGTGAAAGTCGGATGCGGCTTGACATTAATATAAACGTACAAATCGCCAGCCGCGCCGCCGCGAGTGCCAGCTTGCCCGCCGTTTGCAATGCGAAGCCGCGTGCCATTATCGACGCCCTTCGGAATATTGACTTTAATATCACGTTCGACTCGAACTTTGCCGTTGCCGTGACAATGCGCGCAAGGAGTTTTGATAATTTTGCCAGTGCCGTGACAGCGCTCACAAGGACGCGCATTTGAAATGACGCCAAAAGCCGTGCGCGTCATAGTTTGCCGCATACCAGTACCTTTACAATCCGGACAAGTTTCCGGCGTAGTGCCTTTAGCTGCACCTGTGCCGTCGCATTCTTCGCAAGGTTCCATTCGCGGAACTTTAATATTCATTTCCTTGCCAAAAGCCGCGTCTTCAAAATTAATTGTCAAATCGTAACGTAAATCAGCGCCGCGTTCCGGTCCAGTCTGGCGATTGGCAGTTCTCCGAGCGCCACCAAAAAATTGTTCGAAAATATCGCCCATATCAAAGCCGCCGCCACCGCCGAAAATATCGCCGAAGTCAAAGCCGCCTGTTGGACCTGCGCCGCCGCCGCCACCATTAAAAACGCCAGGTCCAAATTGGTCGTATTGCGCGCGTTTCTGCGGGTCTTTCAAAATATCATAGGCAACGTTAATTTCCTTCATTTTTTCTTCTGCCGTCTTAGGATCTTCGCGGTTCAAATCCGGATGATATTTTTTCGCCAATTTTTTATACGCTTTTTTAATTTCATCGTCTGTAGCATTTTTATTCACGCCAAGAATTTCATATAAATCTTTAGGTTTATCTGCCAATTTTCTCACCTTCTACGCAAATAACGGGAAGAGAGTATTTAGCTCTCCCCCCGCTTGTTTAGTGAATAGCGATTAATCACTTATCACTTTTTATCTTTCATCTCGGTATATTCGGCGTCAATTGTGCCGTCGTCATTGTCAGCTTTGGAATTATTTTCTTGCTTCGGAGCCTCCTGCTGATAATTCTGATTAGCAGCGCCACTTTGATACGCCGCCGAACTTAATTTGTACAGAGCTTGACGAACAGCTTCAGTTTTCTTTTTAAGAGTTTCAACGTCAGCATTATTCAGATCCGATTTCAAAGATTCAGTCGCTGTTTGAACGTCTTTAATTAAATTGGCGTCAACTTTGCCCTCGAAGTCTTTGGCAGGTTTTTTCAGCCTGGTAAACTGTTTGCTCGGCTTCATTTTTAGCGTCCGCCGCCTCGCGCTGTTTCTTATCTTCAGCTTCGTGAGCCGCCGCTTCCTTAACCATGCGGTCAATATCTTCTTTGCTCATGCCGCTGGAAGATTGAATTGTAATTTTCTGCTCGCGACCAGTGCCCTTATCTTTCGCGGAAACGTTGACAATACCGTTCGCGTCAATGTCGAAAGTAACTTCAATCTGCGGAACGCCACGCGGCGCAGGCGGAATATCGCTAAGTACGAATCTGCCCAAAGTTTTATTGCCAGCTGCCATTTCGCGCTCGCCCTGCAAAACGTGAATTTCAACGCTCGATTGATTATCAGCCGCCGTTGAAAATACCTGTGATTTTTGCGTAGGTATTGTTGTATTGCGCTCAATAATTTTCGTGCAAACGCCGCCTAAAGTTTCAATTCCAAGTGAAAGCGGTGTAACGTCCAGCAAGAGCACGTCTTTGACTTCGCCAGCCAAAACGCCGCCTTGAATTGCCGCGCCAACTGAAACGCATTCGTCCGGATTGATGCCTTTGGAAGGCTCTTTGCCGAGAATTTCGCGAATCGCATTTTGCACAGCCGGAATACGCGTAGAGCCGCCTACCAAGATAATTTTGTTAATGTCTTTGCCGCTAAGTCCGGCGTCTTTCATAGCCTGCTTGGTCGGTCCCATTGTACGATCAACCAAATCGCGAGTAAGTTCATCAAATTTCGCGCGCGTCAATGTCAAATCCAAATGCTTAGGACCGCTAGCGTCAGCTGTTACGAAAGGCAGATTAATATTCGTCGAAGTCATTGAACTAAGTTCGATTTTAGCCTTTTCAGCCGCTTCAATCAAACGTTGCGCCGCCATTTTATCAGTTGACAAATCAATGCCATTTTCGCGCTTAAATTCGGCAACCATCCAGTCCATAACTTTTTTATCGAAATCGTCGCCGCCTAAATGCGTATCGCCGTTGGTGGCTTGAACATCGAAAGTACCTTCAGTCAATTCAAGAATCGAAACGTCGAAAGTACCGCCGCCCAAGTCAAAAACTAAAATGGTTTCGTCAGCGTCTTTATCGAGTCCGTAAGCAAGCGCCGCCGCCGTTGGTTCGTTGATTATGCGCAAAACTTCTAAGCCAGCAATCTTACCGGCGTCTTTGGTTGCCTGGCGTTGACTGTCATTAAAATAAGCAGGAACGGTAATAACAGCCTGCGTTACAGTTTCGCCAAGATAAGCTTCCGCGTCAGCCTTGAGCTTTTGAAGAATCATCGCGGAAATTTCCGGCGGTGTGTAATCTTTGCCGTCAATCGAAACTTTATAACTTTCGCCCATATGGCGCTTAATTGATGAAATTGTTCTGTCAGGATTGGAAACAGCTTGACGTTTTGCCAACTGCCCAACTAGACGCTGACCGTCTTTAGTAAAACCAACAACTGAAGGCGTGATTCTGCTACCTTCCGGATTTGTGATAACCGTAGGCTCGCCGCCTTCCAATACGCTAACAACACTATTTGTAGTACCTAAATCTATACCAATAACTTTACTCATAATTTTTTGCCTCCAAAATCAGTCATTATTAACAACTTGAACCATACTTGCACGAATAACCTTGCCGTGCGCCATATATCCACGCTGAAGTTCGACAGCTATCATGCCGTCAGCCTTAGTTTCGTCTTTAACATTGCCGATTGATTGATGATAATAGGGGTCGAATTTCTGATTTTCAGTATCGATAACTTCAAGCCCGTGTTTGCTGAGCGCCTTGACAAGTTCATTCCAAATCATTGTAATGCCCTTGCGCAAAGTTTCGGCGTCTGAAGTTTCGCTGTGCTCAAGAGCTCGCCCAAAATTATCAACCACTGGCAATAAATCAGTCAAAAAATTTTGTTCAACTACAGCGGCAACATCGGTTTTTTCCTTAGCCATGCGCTTTCGGAAATTGTCAAAATCCGCCTGCAACCTTAAAAGTCGGTCACTTTTCGCCGCAAGATCCGTTTTAACTTTTTCCAAATCCGCCAACAAATTTAAATCGTTGTTATCCGCGTTTATTTCTTCCGGAGAAGATGCCAGATTTGCATTTAACTCCGCGCTGTCACCGTCCTCGTTTTCAACTAAAATTTTTTTATCGTCCGCCAATTCCTCAGCCCCTTTCGTTTCAGTGGCTTAAGGTTATCACTAATTAGACAAAATGTCAATAGGAAAGTTGAAATTAGTTTTAGTTGCTAAAGCGGCAGGAAAAGCATTTGTTAAATCGAATAGGACAACATATTTTTTAGGAGAGGGTGAGAGTAATGGAAATGCTTGCGGGATTTTTAGTATTACTGGCGTGCTTGATAATTGGCGTGCGGCACGGTGGAATTGGTTTAGCCGTTATAAGCGGCATAGGACTTGTAATTTTTGTATTTATATTTGGCTATAAACCAGGTTCACCGCCAATAGACGTAATGCTGACGATTTTAGCCGTTGTAACTTGCGCGGGTTTTTTGCAAACATCGGGCGGCTTAACGGTAATGTTGCAATACGCGGAAAAATTTTTGCGAAACAATCCAAAACACGTCACAATTTTAGCACCTATGACAACCTGGTTTTTAACGGTACTCTGCGGCACGGGGCATGTTGTTTATACGATGTTCCCGATAATCTACGACATAGCTATTAAGCAGAACATTCGACCAGAGCGACCAATGGCAGTAGCGTCAGTTGCCTCGCAGATGGGAATTTGCGCTTCGCCGGTATCGGTTGCAATTGTTTCAATAGTAGGTTTTATGGCAAATGCGGGCTACCATTACACGGTTTTACAAATTTTAGCGGTATCAATTCCGGCAACTGGTTTAGGCGTATTTTTCGCGGCACTGTGGAGTTATCGGCGCGGCAAAGATTTGGACAAAGATGAGCGCTTTCAAGAATTTATCAAAGACCCCGAAAATAAAGCGTACGTTTACGGCGATTCAGAATCATTGCAGGGTAAGGAGTTGCCGTCCAGCTTTTATCATTCAATGTATATTTTCTTCATAGGAATTTTAGTAATCGCGGCGCTTGGTAATTTCCCAGATTTATTGCCGCATTTCCCGAACGCTAAGGGCGAAATGAAAGCAATATCAATGACGGCGGTAATTCAAATGGTAATGCTATTGGTGGCGGCGGTAATTTTATTTGTCTGCAAAGTCAAAGCTAAAGACGTTGGCAACAGCCAAGTTTTCAAATCGGGTATAGTCGCGTTAGTTTCAGTTTATGGCGTTGCGTGGATGGCGAATACTTGTTTTGGCGCGCATATGGATTTCTTGAAAGAATTTCTCGGCAGTGCGGTTAAAGAATATCCATGGGCATTTGCAGTTATCGCGTTTCTGACTTCAAAGCTGGTCAATTCGCAGGCGGCAGCTATTGCGATTGTTTTTCCGATGGCATTGAGCGTTGGAATGGACCCCGTGATTGTTATGTCATTTATCAGCGCGTGCTATGGATATTTCTTCCTGCCGACTTATCCGTCAGATTTGGCTTGTATCGGCTTTGACCGCTCCGGCACGACTCGCATTGGTAAATATATTTTGAATCACAGTTTTATGATTCCTGGATTAATAGGCGTTATCAGCGGTTGCGCCGTTGGTTTCGTTATGGCGCATATTGTTTTATAGTTGATAACAACTTTCTTTTGGCGCAAAAGAAAGTAGCAAAGAAAACAGCCGCGTATGAGTCGCTTCACGCTCCTCGACGCGGCACTTGGCGCCCATCCTTGGGCGCCGTCTAGTTCGTTCCGCTGAATTGGCTGCCCCGCTCGGGCGGCTTTTTATTTTTAGTGGTATTTTTTAATATCCGTGATATAATTGTCAAAAATTTTAAATGGTGAGGCGCGATGAATAGATCTGATTGGAAAATTTTTTTTGATAGTAAGATTTGCAAATGCAAAGTGCTAGTTGTCGGCGATGTTATGATTGATAAATATTATCACGGCGAAGTTAATAAATTTGCAAGCGATGCTCCTGTGCCTGTTGCGAAAATTATAAGGCGCTGGTCGAGTTTGGGCGCGGCGGCAAATGTTGCCAATAATTTAGCGTTGCTTGGTTGCCAAACTTACCTTGCAGGCTTTGTTGGTTTCGACCACAATTATGAAACTTTAGCTGAGCAACTTTTTGAGCGCGGGATTAATCAAGAGGGGCTTATTACAACGGATTCTCCCACGACTACGAAGGTTAGAATTATCAGCGGGCATCAGCAAATGTTTCGAATGGACTTTGAAGATAATTCGCCCAAACCTGATGAAAAATACGCGGCGCTTGAAAAATATATTCGGCGGCTATTAAATGAAAGTCTTGACGCGGTTGTCATTGCCGATTATGAAAAAGGCGTTTGCACGGAATATTTTTGTGCGTCGATTATCAAGGCGGCTCACAGTCATGGCGTCCCTGTCACAGTTATGCCTTATGGTCAGCGCTGGAGTAAATATTCAAATGCCGATTACGTAACGCCCAACGTCGCCAAGATTAATAAAATTATGCTTAGTCCTATTCGCGCAGAGAATGATGAAGACGTTGAACGCGCGGGGCGGTACATTATGCGCAAATTTAATATTAAAAATGTTTTAGCGACGCGCTCGGCTCATGGAATTACCCTTGTCAATGAAAATGACGTTGCTCATATTCCAACCAAATCACAGGAAGTTTACGATAGCGCGGGCGTGGCTGATACGGTTGCCGCTGTTTTTTCAATGGCTCTGGCTGGCGGTTTAAAACCATATGATGGCGCTTATATTACAAATGTTGCGGCTGGAATTGTCGTTTCAAAATCTGGCACTTACGCTGTGACTAAAGACGATATGCTTAACGCGCTGAATATTAAAAATCTGGACGCGGACGAATCCGTGAATATTCCCTACGCGGTGTAAAGGAGAAAATTAATGGCTTTACTTGAAGTTAAAACTGCGGGCGACCCCATTTTGAAACAAATCTGCGCGAGTGTTAAAAAAATTGATAAGCGCGTGAAGAAACTTTTGGATGATATGGCTGAAACAATGTATGCGACAGATGGCATTGGAATTGCTGCGCCGCAAGTTGGATATTCCCTGCGCATGATTGTGGTTGATGTGGACCATAAACGCTACGATATGTTAAATCCAGAAATTACCTATCGCGAAGGCTCGGAAGTGGATTTGGAAGGCTGCTTGTCTTGTCCAAATCTTTTTGGTGAAGTTGAGCGGGCAACTAAAATTCGCGTGAAATTTATGACGCGCTATCACAAAGAAAAAGAAATTGAAGCTGAAGGTTTATTGGCGCGTTGCATTCAGCACGAAATTGACCATTTGAACGGGCGACTTTTCATTGACATTGCGAAAAATATTACTAAGGGCAAACCTCAAACTGAAAGCGATCAGGAGAATTAAAATGCAAATAATATTTATGGGAACGCCGGATTTTGCCGTGCCGTGTTTAAAAAGATTGTGCGAAACTGAAGAAATACTCTGCGTCGTAACACAGCCGGATAGACCACGCGGGCGCGGACAAAAATTATTGCCCTCGCCGGTAAAAATTTTCGCGCAGGAAAAAAATTTGCCAATCTTACAGCCTCAAAAAGTCAAAACGCCTGAAGTTGTTGACGAACTTAAAAAATTTCGCGCAGATTTAATTGTGGTTGTGGCTTTCGGGCAAATTCTGTCGCAGGAAATTTTAGATTTACCGAAATTTGGCTGTATCAATGTGCACGCGTCACTTTTGCCGAAATATCGCGGCGCCGCTCCAATCGAATGGTGCTTAATCAATGGCGAAAAAATAACCGGCGTCACGACAATGCAAATGAACGCAGGCTTAGACACGGGTGATATTTTATTGGCGCAGGAAGTTCCTATTGAGGAAAATATGATTCTGCCGGAACTGCGCGAAAAACTTATGACGGCGGGCGCAGAAATTTTAATTGAAACCATTAAACAGCTTGATAAAATTAAGCCGATTAAGCAAGATGACTCGCTGTCGAATTACGCGCCGATGTTGAAAAAAGATACTGGCAAAATTAATTGGGCTTGCACTGCGCGAGAAATTCATAATTTGGTACGCGGGCTTTATGGAGGCGCTTTTAGTTTTATTGGCGGTGAAAAATTTAAAATCTGGCGGACGAAAATTCTTGATAATAAAAATCTTGCGGCGGGCGAAATTAAAATTACCGACAGAAAAATTCTAGTTGGCACGGGCGGCGGCAATTTAGAAATTTTGGAACTTCAAGCGCCCAATGCTAAAAAAATTTCAGCGGCGGATTATCTGAACGGACATAAAATCACGGCTGAAAAATTTGATTGAGGTAACTATGGACGAAAGAATTATCGCAACGGCTGAGCAAAAAGCCGACGATTGGCAATACAGTTTGCGCCCGCGCCGACTATCTGAATACATTGGACAGGAAAAAGCTAAGGCAAATTTAAAAGTTTTCGTCAAAGCAGCACTTTCGCGCAGAGAAGCACTTGATCACGTTTTATTATATGGACCGCCAGGCTTGGGCAAAACTACGCTTGCAGCGATAATCGCAAATGAGCTTGGCGTAAATTTTCGCCCAACTTCAGCACCTGCGATTGAGCGCAGCGGAGATTTAGCGGCGCTTTTAACAAATTTGCAAGAACGCGACGTACTTTTCATCGACGAAATACACAGGCTTTCGCGGCAAATCGAAGAAATTTTATATTCGGCAATGGAAGATTTTGCAATCGACATAATAATCGGCAAAGGACCAAGCGCGCGCAGTATTCGATTGGACATAGCGCCCTTTACATTAATTGGAGCGACCACAAAGGCAGGGAATTTATCGCCTCCGCTACGTGACAGATTCGGCGTAATTTCGCGGCTGGAATATTATTCGGTAGAGGCGCTGATTGAAATTGTGACGCGTTCGGCGGAAATTTTAAAAATCCCGATTGAAAAAAACGGCGCGATAGAAATTGCAAAGCGTTCAAGGGGGACGCCGCGCGTTGCCAATAGGCTTTTGAAACGTGTTAGAGATTTTGCCGAATTTGAAGGCAGTACAAAAATCACAGACGAAATTGCAGATAAGGCGCTAATTGCATTGGAAGTAGACAGCGCGGGGCTTGACGCAACTGACCGGCGAATGATGGAAGCAATGATAAAAAAATTTCGCGGAGGTCCGGTTGGGCTCGACACCATTGCCGCAGCTATCAGCGAAACTCGCGAAACCATTGAAGATATTTATGAACCGTATCTTTTGCAACTAGGTTTCATAATGAGAACACCGCGCGGACGCATTGTTACTGAAGCCGGTTACAATCATATGAATTTAAATTATCCAAAATCTGGCGAAATAAATTTATTCAACCAATAAAAGAGGCGCTCACGGATGAGCGCCCATGCGGCGCGCTTGTCACGTGATGTGACAACCCGCGACGCGCTTTTCTTTGCAACTTTCTTTTACGATAAAAGAAAGTTGATATTAACTTTTTACAAACTTTTCAATGATTGTGCGTTTAGAAATTTTACCTGTGGAAGTGCGGGGCATTTCTGGTATTTGTCGAAATTCACGCGGCACTTTGTACATTGCAAGGTTTTTCTGCAGAAATTTTTTCAATTCACGTACGTCAACTTTTTTGCCGTCTTGCACTTCATAAAAACAAGCGCCAACTTGCCCGCGCAATTTATCCTCAACGCCAACAACCGCCGCATCTTTTATTCCAGGAAATTGATAAACAACTTCTTCAACTTCGCGCGGATAAATATTTTCGCCCATGCTGATAATCATTTCTTTAATCCGATTGACAATGTAATAGTAACCGTCCGCGTCAACTTTCGCCACGTCGCCGGTATGCAACCAGCCGTCCGCGTCAATAGTTTCAGCCGTTGCAGTTGGATTTTTCCAATAACCCAGCATAACTTGACCGCCACGTACCAATAACTCGCCAGGCTCACCAACTGGTAAATCTTTTCCAGTTTCGTCAATAATTCTGACTTCCTCACCGTCAAGAATTTTGCCAACAGAACCAATGCGCTCTTCTCCGTGCGTAGTCAAAAAGACACACGGCGACGCTTCAGACAATCCGTAACCTTCAGCTATCGGCAAGCCAAATTTTTTAGTAAATTCCTCGACCATTTTAACAGGCAAAGTAGTTCCGCCGCTCATTGCAAATCGCACGCTTTTAAAATCTTCCGGTTGAGCCATCGCCGTTACCAATTTGAAAATCGACGGTACTATAATTATATCGGTAAGCTGATTATCGCGCACCATGTCAATCATGTCTTTTGGCTTGAAATTACGCATAACATGAGCTTCCGCTCCGCAGTAAAACGTATTCAATACGCTGCAAGTCCATTCGAAGCAATGATACATCGGCAAAACGCAGAGAACTTTGCATTTGTTGTTGCACTTAAAAACGCTACACTGCTTGGTATTGTGAACCAAATTTTTATGAGAAAGCACAGCACCTTTAGGATTTCCGGTCGTCCCCGAAGTGTAAATGATCACGCAGGGCGAATTTTCATCAAAATCAGCGGGCAAAGTGGGCGCGTCAATTTCGCAGGGAATTTTTTCAAAGGTTGCAATGTCGTACTGCGCGACGTCAATCTCAAGCGGCTCATATGTCAAAACAAGCTTAACTTCGGCATTTTTGATAATGAAAGCGGTTTCACGCGTGCTGAGCTGAAAATTAATCGGCACGCAAATAGCGCCAAGTGAAGTCGTACCGAAATAAGCAAAAATAAATTCAGCGCTATTACGCGAAAAAATTGCAACTCTATCGCCTTGACGCACGCCCAAATTATAAAGGCGGTCGCGAAAATTCTTAATCGATTCAATAGCGGCGGCGTAGGTGAATTTGCGCCCCTCGTCAACAATAGCTATGTCGTTTATGTGTCCTCGTTTCATAATTTCGTGGACTAACAAATTAAAACTCTCCTTTCGTTCGGCGCAATAATTTTCTGCGCCCATTATGTTTGTTCGGCAGAAATTATATCATAAATTTTTATCGTTAAAAAGGAGCGGCTAATGAATAACGAATATAAATATCCTGCAGTGGTCGATATGGAAAGATATGTTTTGGGCGTGATGTTGGTTCAAAACGGCGAAGAAATTCCAACGATTATTTCAATTTTAAAAAGCGAAGATTTTTTTGATAACGCCAATAAAATTCTGTTTGAAACGATATTCAAGTTATATCAGAAAAAAATTATTCCGAATACGCTTTCTGTCTTTGAAGAATTACGCAAAATTGGTAAAGTTGACGCGGTCGGATTTAATTATTTGACTGGCTTGCCAGCTATGATTAATACAACTGCCTATGCAAAAATTTATGCCAATACAATCAAGGAAAAATCTATTTTGCGCAAACTTATGAAAGCGGGTGAAGAAATTTCACAAATGGCAGCCGAAGATAAAATGCCGCTCCAAGATATTCTCGATGAATCGGAAAAGAAAATTTTTGAAATAACCTCTAAAGGCGAACGCTCAGAATTTGAGCATATTTCGCCGATTTTGGAACGCGCCTTTGATAGAATACGCGAGGCAGTAGATAATCCGGACGGACTCACTGGCGTAAAAACTGGCTTTTTGGATTTGGATAAACTTACCAGCGGTTTTCAAAAATCGGATTTGATTTTGCTGGCGGCGCGTCCTTCGATGGGAAAAACGGCGCTTGCTTTGAATATGGCGATAAATGCAGCGCTTGATAATTATGTAGTAGCGCTTTTTTCGTTGGAAATGAGCAAAGAGCAACTTGGAATGCGTCTTTTAAGTTCACGTAGCGGCATTAATTCTCTCAAACTTAATACTGGGCAACTCAACACAGCGGAATTTAACGCCGTGATAAACGCGCAGGAAGAATTGAGCGGCGCAAATTTATTTATTGACGACAGCGCCGGAATTACCGCTTTAGAATTGCGCTCAAAGGCACGACAAATTAAAAATGAGCACGGTCTTGATTTTATTGTCATTGATTATCTTCAGCTTATGCAAGGAAATATTCGCAAGGGTTCGGATTATAACCGACAGCAGGAAATTTCGGAGATCTCGCGCAGTCTTAAAGCTCTTGCACGTGAATTAAAAATTCCAATTTTGGCTTTAAGTCAGTTGTCGCGCAGCGTGGAACTTCGCGCAGATAAACGCCCAATGTTAAGCGACCTGCGCGAAAGCGGCTCATTGGAGCAAGACGCCGATATGGTTATGTTTCTTTATCGAGAAGAATATTACAACCACGAAACCGAAAATTATAATACTGCAGAATTGGTCATAGCCAAAAATCGCAATGGTCCAACGTCAATTGTCACTTTGCAATTTCAAAAAGAATGTATGCGTTTCGGTTCATTTACCCGCGACGATGAATAAAGATTTGACAGTAAAATTTTTTTATGTTAGACTTGCAAAAATTTCTAAGGGGATGTAATGGTTTCGACGGGGATAGATGATATTTGATACGCTTTAGTAAGGGAAAAAGTGTTTTTAAAATAAACGCTAACGAAGAATACGCTCTGGCGGCTTAAGCCAGCCTCTACCTGCTGAGTCCTGCTAGGTAGTGTTAGAGGTCAATGCAGGATACTCGAACGCGACCGCGCCGCAACGCTCGAGGAATTTTTTTTAAGGCGCTTGATTTTGCAAAGTTTGTCAATGAACTAGGCAAGATTGAAAAATAATCATTGTCTGCGCTCGGAGAAAGTTGAATAACAATGTTTTCGGACAGGAGTTCGATTCTCCTCATCTCCATCAAAATAAAAAAAACCGCCCGAGCTCGTTGTAGCAAGGGCGTTTAATATTGTTAAGGATAATTTTTATTAGAAACGGCGATTGTCGTTATCGTCTTCTTCAGCGGATTCATCGCGCGGACCGTGATGTTTGCCCATGATTTTCTTAAAATCAACGTTAAACTCTTGGGCAACGTCTTTCCAACTGTTATTAATTTTGCGTTTAGCCAATATAGTTTTGACATTTTTACCGGATTCATTAGCGATAATGCCCGCAATGTGGATATCGCGCGGATCGTAATTGTCATTCAACAGACTTTCAACAGTTTTCTTGTCAAGCTTTGAATCTTCAACAAGGCGGCTAGTCATTTGCTCTTTCATAAGCGCGTCGTACTGTTCCTGCGTCACGCCGAGTTTTTCAGCAACTTGCCACCAATCGCATTTCATAGCAAGTACTGCAGAAAAAGATTTGCCACTGATTTTTGAAAGCATTGCCGCCTGTTCAATATCGCCGAAATGCACATGATCTTTCAGCGCCGTTGCCACCTCAGCTTGACTCACGCCGTACATATCGGCAAGATTTTTAGCTGCTTCGTTAATTTGTGCCTCTGTCATTTGCGGGCGCTCGCGATGCTTTTTCGTGTCGGTTTGCTGTACATTTTTTGTAGGTCTTTCAGCAGCTTGTACGTCATTCATTGCAAGACCGCCTGTAAATAAAATCGCACCGCTCAGAAGACCGGCAATTAATTTCTTTTTAAAACTAGTCATAATATTGTTCCTCCTGCAAACTTGGAATAGCTGAATTATAATATCAAAATGCTCTTTTGTCTTTAAAATTTTATTAAAAAAAATTAGTGCAATTTAAAATTTCCTACCGTAATTGAAAGTATTTCTTGCACCGCTTCAAATAATGGTGTATACTTTAGCCTGGTTTACTGAAAAATTAATGAAAATGAGGTGTTTAAGTTTGGAAGGAAAGCGATTAAAAAAGTTGGTGGCAGCGGTTGCTATAGGCACGTTTGCAATTTCGCTGCCGACAATGACCGACGCTAAAAGAGTTCATGACCCGAAAGTTACGACTAAATCGGAGGTGAGGCAGATAGCCAGCAAGAGCAAGGCTGTTAATATTAACGAAACTGAAAACATTGACACGCAGGCTAAAGTTCAAACGGTTAAATCAAGTATAGCTCCACATGCAATTTTGGGCTCGGATTTTGATATTGATTCGATCATGCAGTCTGAAATTGCGGAAGAAATTAATATTGATTCGCCATATCCTGACAATGTATATGTGAAAAAAACTGTTTCGCGTTATGACACTTCAATAATTGGAACGCCGCTTGCAACTCAAGAGCAATGTGTAAATTATCTTTTGAGCAACAATCCTTATCCGAATTTGCCGATTTCCGCCGAAGAAATTGTTCAGATTTACTACGAAGAGGGCGCGCGCGAAGGTGTTCGTCCTGATGTAGCATTCGCGCAGGCTTTGAAAGAAACTGGATTTTTCCGCTATGGCGGCGATGTTGTTCCTGAGCAAAATAATTATTGCGGTTTAGGCACGACTGGCGGCGGCGTCAGAGGTTCATATTTTTCAAGTCCGAGAATGGGCGTTCGCGCTCATATTCAGCATTTGTTAGCTTATTCTTCAACGCGTAAACCTACCACGCAAATTGTAGATCCTCGTTATGATTTGGTTCGTGAAGCTTACGGCTCAAAAACTTTGGGTAACTGGCAAGATTTAAATGGACGCTGGGCTGTTCCTGGCAATTACTACGGTCAAGAAATTTTATCGATATTTAAAGCTATTTTGGTTCAATAATTTATAACGCCTTAACCTTCAGGTGATAATTGTGATTTCTGAGTGGGAATTATTTTTTAGATTAACGCTGGCTTGTGTATTAGGCGGCGTGATAGGATATGAGCGGCAAAGTCGGCGTAAATCTGCGGGCTTGCGAACGAATGTCCTGGTTTGTCTCGGTTCATGCTTGATCATGGTTTTAAGCGAGGCATTATATTTTAACGTTGAGGGAAGGACTAACGCTGACCCTGCCAGATTAGCAGCTCAAGTTGTCAGTGGAATAGGTTTTCTCGGCGCGGGCGCAATTATGAAAGAAGGTTTAACAGTTACAGGGCTTACAACGGCGGCTTGCATTTGGGCGGTTTCGGGTGTAGGTTTAGCGGTAGGCGCGGGTTATTATTCCGGCGCGTTATTTACCACCGCACTGATTTTTTCTACGCTCGGTACACTTTCGCGAATTGACGAATGGGTTATGCACGAAAAAAATTTATTCCTCACCATTCACACGCACGAAAGACCAGGTCAGCTAATTGACGATTTACAGCTTAAAGTTCGCGGCGTCAAAGTCAAGGCGGACGAAGAGCATTCAGATATTTTATGCATAGATTTTGAAGTTTACAATCACCGGAATTTGAAAAGCATTGTCGTTGTTGACGCGATTAAGAGAATTGAGGGCGTTGTCAGCGTCGATGTAAATTAAATTGAGACGAGGGCAAAAATGATTGACGTACAAAACCAAGTGGACACACGCGGTATTAAAATTCAACGGACAGGTGTAACGGGTGTACACCTGCCATTTTTTATTTTGAATCAGCAAGTGCTGGCGAAAATTAGATTTACGGTCGCGCTGAGTGAAAAAATTCGTGGGACGCATATGAGCAGGTTAATGGAAATTTTAACTGACTGGTCGAATGTGCCAATGCAAATCTCTGATGTGGAAAAAATTCTGCGCGAAGCGATAAAAAAACTCGACACAGATTTTTCGGCAATTAGGATGGCGTTTAAATTTTTCGTCAAACGAACTGCGCCGGTTTCAGAGCGTGTCTCACTCCTTGATATTGATTGCGAAATTGACGCCGCTCTTTCGCGCAGTGGTGAATTTAATTTTAGTTTACAATTAACCGTGCCTTTTACTTCGCTCTGTCCTTGCAGTAAGGAAATTTCGAATTTTGGCGCTCATAATCAGCGCTCTATTTGCCGCGTGAAATTGGATTTTGCTAACGTTGAATATATTGATATTGAAAAAATTGTACAGCTGATTGAAAGTCAAGGTTCTAGCAAACTTTATCCTGTGCTCAAGCGTGAAGACGAAAAATTTGTTACCGAAGCTGCATATCAAAATCCCAAGTTCGTGGAAGATATTCTGCGCGATGTCGTGATTGCAGTAAGGCAGATTGAAAATGTTTCTGCGTTTGAAATTGAGTGCGAGAATTTTGAATCGATTCACAACCATAACGCCTTTGCCAGCCATATTGAAGTTCTTTAATTCGGCATTTCTTTCTTTTTGTAAAAATAAAGAAACGCCAAGCAAAGAAAGAAAAACGAAGTAGAATCGGTTCCGCGAGATCAGACGAGAGTGATAAAAAAATAATATACAGCCGCGCAAATTTTCAATCCTTGAAAATGGCGCGGGAGCGCTCATCCTTGAGCGCTCTTTTTTTTGTCAACTCAAACTGAAAAATATCTTTTGCATCTCCAGCGATTGAAATACTTCCTGCACATTACCATATCTTAATATGCGCTTATTGAGTAATATCACTCGATCAGCGTATTTTTTTACCATTTCTAAATCGTGCGAAATTAACAATATCGCCATATCTTCCTCCGCGCATAACTTTGCCGCTAATTCGTAAAATATCTTTAGCCCAATTTCGTCAACGCCGCTCACCGGCTCGTCCAATAATAATAAATCTGGCAATGGCTCAAGTGCCAACGCTAATAAAACTCGTTGTAATTCGCCGCCAGACAATGCGCCCAATCGCCTGTCGATTAAATATTCGGCTTGTACGCGCTGTAAATTTTTTAATACGCGCTCGCGAATTGAACTCGCCGAAAATAACCACACCGGTCGCCACGTCAAGCACGCCATAAATAAATCCAAGACTGAAGTTGGGGAAGTCGCATCGAATTTCAATGTTTGCGGAACGTAACCTATTATCGGACGCAAATGCTTACCTTTCGCGTCAAAATAATTTAATTTGCCAGTATGCGCCACTTCGCCCAAAATAGATTTTAACAGTGTAGATTTTCCCGCGCCGTTCGGTCCAATCAGCGCCGTCAATTCGCCGCAATTCAGCGTAAAATTCACGTCTTGAAAAATAATCAGCTCGCCGACCTTCACGCCGAAATTTTCAACTCGCGTTTCGCACAATTTTTCTCTGTGATGTTTTCTCATCAATTCACCAACTTTTTAAATTCGCGGCATGATAAAATTAAAAATGCCGCCGCGTAAAAAATCAAAATCGCCAGCGAAGTTAAATTCATTCCCGAACGTAAGAGCACGCTTGCATGCGTCAGTGGCAAAATTTCTATCAGCCACCGCACCATTTCCGGCAACTGCGCCGTCGAAAAAAATGTTCCGCACAAAAAGCTCATCGGCATTAGCGCGTAAGTGTTGACCTGCGCGAGTTCTTCGTAAGTTTGAACATGCATTGCCGCGCAAAATCCCACGCCCGCGAATATCACCGAATTTAAAATTACCACGAATAAAAAGCTCGCTGATAAAAAATTCAAGCTGGCGTCAAACAAAATTGCCACGCACAAAATCAACGACACCGAAATTAACGCCCGCAAAACTGCCGAACTCATTTTTCCAATCACAAAGGCGACTGGCGAAATTGGCGCGCTCAAATATTCTTCAAGGCTCTTGTGGTAAATTTTTTCAGTATGAATCGTGATAATGCTCATATAGCTGACGTTCATTGTATTCAGCGCGATAATTCCTGGCACAAGAAAATCCAAATAACTGCCGCTTTCCAGATTAATATTTTTGCCCAATCCCCAGCCGAATGCAACCAAATACAAAACCGGCGTCACCAATCGCGACAGAATAAATTTTTTGAGCCGCCGCCTTAAAACAATCCAGTCGCGCCAAATTACCGTGCTTACGTCGAACAGAAAATTATTCATGCATATTTTTCAAGCGCTCAATTTCTGCTTTGTGCCGCGCCAATGCAAAACCGATGCGCTGATGTTCGTCTTCGGCAAAATCCGGATTATTATATGCCGCTTCAATTTTTTTCAGCCGCTCTTCAAGCAATTTAATTTCCTGGTTCAAAACGAATTTATCTTTGAGAATCAGCCCGTAATTCGTATGAAGCTGCTCTTGAACCGTGCGATAATAATTTTTTTCGCCGCTCATTTCGCCAAGCAGCTTCGCAATTTCCAAAATTATATAATATGGATTTTCCATCTTCGTTATTAAATCATTAAGTTTTTCGCGCAGTCTTTCCGCCGCGCCGTACATAAAATCTTTCTCAGCCAAAATCAATCACTCCGAAAACATTTTGATTAATTCTAAGCTTGAGGCTATCGTTTGTCAAATTCAGTTGCAAATTGGCGGCGCTTGTTGTACGATTAATAAAAGTTTTGGGGGCGGTTAAAATGAAAATACAAGGCGCAGTAATAATCGAACAGGGCGTAACATTTGCGGTTGTGGTCGTCAATCCAGCGGTAACAAATTACACCTCACGAATAATCCGGACGCGGCAGCAACTACAATATTTCTTCCCGAACATGCCGATAATTTTAATGTCGCAGGATTCGGCGGGCAACCCGCATTATTACGGGCGGCGTGACATAGTTGATTTTTTAAAAACCGTGCGATTAGATCAAATTCCCTGGAAGGAATATCATATTTATTGAGGTGAAGATTTTGGACAAAGCGAGATTGGCGGCGGTCAAAGCTATTTATGCTGTGCAAGTTGAAGGCGCATATTCAAACGTGTCACTCGCGCAGATTTTGCGGCAAGAAAAATTAAACGATTTAGACAGGCGCTTTTGCACAGAAATTGTTTATGGCGTGGTTAAGGCGGGCGCGTCATTGGATTGGAAAATTTCAAAGTACGTGAGTCGCACGGTTGACGATAAGGTTATGGCGGTATTGCGTGCGGGCTTTTATCAGATTTTTTTTATGGACAGAGTGCCCAATTCGGCGGCAGTCAATGAATCGGTTGAAATTGCAAAGACTTTCGCGAATATTGGCGCGTCAAAATTTGTAAATGGCGTTATGCGCTCGGCAATTCGCGAACCTGCCAAATCAGATTTTCCGCCGGACGATTTAGCTTTGAATACATTTCATCCGGCTTGGCTGGTCGATTTATTTATTGCAGAATTTGGATTTGACACGGCTAAAAAAATTCTTGACGCTGATAATATTGAGCCGCCGCTTTGTCTGCGTGTTAATTTTTTGAAGGCGACTCGCGCAGAAATTATGAATGAACTTAAAAACGCGGAAAAATCCAAGCTTGTGCCGGAAGGAATTATTTGCAGAGGTCACGGCGCGCTTGACAAATTTAAGCCGCTGAAAGATGGTCGCTGTCAAGTGCAAGATGAAAGTTCGATGTTGGCGGCGCATATTTTGAATCCTGTTGCGGGTGATTTTGTGATAGATTGTTGCGCAGCGCCTGGCGGTAAAGCTACTCATATTGCCGAGCTGATGAAAAACAGTGGGCGGATTATTGCGGCTGACATTTTTAAAACTAAGCTTGAGCATATCAAAGAAAATTCTGCGCGACTTGGTGTAAAAATTATTGAGCCGGTTTTAATAGACGCGCGGGAAATTGGCGATAAATTTTCCAATCAAGCCGACAAAGTCTTAGTTGACGCGCCTTGTTCTGGGTTGGGCGTGATTCGGCGCAAAGCTGATCTGCGTTGGAAAAAAACTCCTGCTGAAATTGCCGAATTGCCGAAACTTCAGAGCGAAATTTTAAATAGTGCGGGGCGAGCTGTGAAAATTGGTGGCGTTTTGGTTTACTGCACTTGCACGATTATTCGCCGCGAAAATGAATCGGTCGTTGAGAAATTTCTTGCCGCCAATAAAAATTTTAAACTGGTTGAAATGAAAAATCTGTTGCCGCACATTGACGGAACGGATGGATTTTTTATTGCCAAAATGATTCGTGAGGTGTAGCTTGAAAAATTTATTTGGATTAACATTGCCGGAATTGGAAACGGAACTGTCCGATTTGCCGAAATTCCGTGCTAAACAAATTGCTGAATGGCTCTATCAGCGCGGCGCAAATTCTTTCGACGCTATGACGAATTTATCAAAAAATCTTCGCGCAGAACTCAATCAGCGCTATGAAATTTCCAAGCCCAAACAGATTAAAATTCAAAATTCCACCGACAAATTGACAACGAAATTTTTGCTTTGCTTTTCTGACGGCGCGGCGGTCGAAACAGTTTTAATGCGCCACGATTACGGCAACAGCGTTTGCATTTCTACGCAGGTTGGTTGCCAAATGGGCTGTAAATTTTGCGCGTCGACGCTGAACGGTTTAACCAGAAATTTGACGACGGCTGAAATGCTCGGCGAAATTATTTTTGTCAGTGAATTTCTGCGCGAAAAATCCGGCAAAGTCGATACAGTCGTAATTATGGGAACGGGCGAACCGCTGACGAATTTTGAAAATTTGCTGGCGATGCTGAAACTTCTGCACGAAAATTATACGCTCGGCTTAAGCTACAGAAAAATTACAATTTCAACTTGCGGTATCGTCCCTGCGATTTACAAATTGATTGATGAAAAAATTCCAGTCACGCTATCCATTTCCTTGCACGCGCCCAATAATATTCTGCGCTCCGAATTAATGCCGATAAATTCAGCCTTCCCGCTCGAAGAAGTTTTGACGGCGGGCAATGATTATGCACAAGCAACAGGGCGGCGCGTCACTTATGAATATATTTTAATCGGCGGCGTCAACGATACCGAAGAACACGCGCGGCAACTTGCGAAAATTCTTGCCGGTCAACTTTGCAATGTAAATTTAATCCCGATTAATCCTGTAGACGAAAGAAACTTCAAACGCCCGACGCGCAACGCCATTCAAAAATTTTTCCACTATCTGAACACGCACGGAATTAACGTCACGCTTCGCAAAGAATTTGGCGCAGGTATTGATGCGGCTTGTGGACAACTAAGAAACAGTTGGATTAATCGCTAATTTGAGAATTTTTATTTGCAAAGTTGGGAAGTTTTTCAGCTTTTTTTAATTTTCCTGTTAACGTTTTTTGAAGGATATGTTATAATGACGCCATAAATTTTTTTAGGAGGTGCGGCGCAGTTGAATATTACCGACGTGATCAAAAGCCAATTTGCAAATATGTTTCAGAAGCGCGGTGAAATTGACCCGCCTGCACTTGTCAAGGCGCTTGAACGTGAAGTTGCCAAGCAAAAAAAATCGGTTGATGGTGTGCGAATTGTGCCGAATGATTATACTATTTATCTGAGTGCGGAAGATTGTTACCGGTTAAGCGCGGCGCGGATTATCAAATCTCTGTATGAGTCTGTTGAAAAAACAGTTATTCGCGAAAATTGCTTTATGGACGGTAATTTGAATGTGCGGATTGAAAAAATGCGCAGCGGTGACGACGCGATTATAATTGCGTCTAATTATGTTGAGGGCGCTGAAATTGCTGAAGATACGATTAATCTTGAAAATGACGTACTTTCAAAAACTTTGCTGGAAGACGGCGATACCACGACCGAAAAAACTATTGTTGCCGATAAGACGAAAATTGGCGAGTCGATGAAAAGTTCAAAACGCACTGTTGAATATCACCTTGCCGTCATTACTGATTCAAAAAATAGTGAGATTGTGCTTGGCGAAAAGCAGATTTATCTGGGGCGCAAAGATACCAACGATTTTATTTTGTATGATGATGGCGTTTCGCGGATTCACGCTTATATTTCTTACGAGCGGCACCGGCACGTTCTGCGCGACGCCGGAAGTTTGAATGGCACATTTGTTAATAAGAAACAGGTTACGCGCTACGATTTACGAAACAATGACAAGATTTTAATTGGCAATACCACGCTGGTTTATAAAGTTTTGTGAGGTGATAATATGTCAAAAGTTTACACGGCGACACATATTGGCAAGGTGCGCAAAAATAATGAGGATTCGCTGATATTCATTGAGCCTGAAACTTTTATTGTGGCGGACGGTATGGGCGGACCGGCGGCTGGCGAAGTTGCAAGTCAAATAGTGATTGCCACTTGTAAAAATTTCCTGCCGAATGTTCCTGAGCCTTGGGGCGAAAATATTTTGAAGAAAGCTATTATGAAGTCGAGCGCGGCAATTTTGCGTTTGGCTGAGGAAAATCCGGAATATCACGGCATGGGAACGACGGCGACTCTTATGCACGTTTACAGCGGGCGGGCTTATTACGCGCATGTTGGTGATAGCAGGCTTTATCGGCTGAAAAATAATCAGCTTGAACAAATTACGCAGGATCATTCGTACGTTGAAAGTTTAGTTAGGCGCGGCGAAATTACAGAAGCTGAAGCGCGCGTTCACCCTATGAAAAATATTTTGACTCAAGCGGTTGGTGCCACTTTTGATATTACCGTCGACACGGGGAGCTTTACTGTTGACGACGGCGATATTTTTTTGCTTTGCACTGATGGTTTAACAAATATGGTTAATGACGCTGAAATTGCTGAATTTCTTTCGCGCAGTGCCAATCCCGCTGACGATTTGATTCAAGCGGCGCTGGATAATGGCGGCGTTGATAATATTTCGGCGATTGTTGCCAAATTTTGAAAGGAGGGAGATTTATGTTAGAGCGGATATTAGGCGGGCGTTATGAGCTTGAAGAGAAAATTGGTTCTGGCGGTATGGCGGAAGTTTACAAAGCGCATGACAATTCGCTTGACCGCACTGTAGCCGTGAAGATTTTGCATGAGGCTTTTCGCTCGGACGAAGAATTTATTAAAAAATTTCAGCGCGAGGCTAAGGCGGCGGCTCGATTATCGCACCCAAATATTGTCAGCATTTATGACGTTGGCGTTGAGAGGCTCGACGAATATTACATTGTTATGGAGTACGTTGAAGGCAAATCTCTCAAAGATAAAATCCGAGACGAAGGACCGCTTGACATTTTGACGGCTACAAAAATTGCGAAAGATATTTCAAGCGGGCTGGCTCACGCGCACGCCAATAATCTTGTTCACTGCGATATTAAGCCGCACAATATTTTGATGACAAATGACGGGCATGCGAAAATTGCTGATTTTGGAATTGCGCGCGCCATTACTGAATCGACTATGACTTATGGCGGCAATGTCGTTGGCTCTGTGCATTATTTTTCGCCTGAACAAGCGCAGGGCGGCGCTATTACGCCAAAATCTGATATTTATTCGCTGGGAATTGTTATGTACGAGATGCTGACAAATCGCTTGCCATTCACTGGCGACAATGCAGTTGTAATTGCAATGCGCCACATTGAAGAAGAACCTGTCGCGCCTAGCGTTTATCGCCCGCAAATTCCATCAATGCTTGAAGCTGTCGTTGTTCGTGATATGAATAAAAATCCGGATTTGCGACTTTCCAGTTTTGATATGATACAAGCGTTGTCTAACATTGAAGCTAATCTGAGCGTCGCGCAGTTGATAGACCCCGACGCCACAAAGATTTTGCCGCGCATTGATACTGAAAATCTCCCGCCGCGCAGAAATATTCAACAAAGCAGTTTTATTCGTAATACCTCCAAAAAAAGTATCAGTTACTTTGCGAAATCTTTTGTTTTACCCCAAATTTTTATTGCCGGAATTATTTTTATGTTAATGATTGGCTTTGGCGCGGGGCTGTTTATGGCTATGGAAAAGTCGTGGACTGTTGCGGAGGTGCCAGTGCCAAATGTTGTTGGTAAAAATCTTAAGTTAGCGCGCGAAAATTTGGAAGATGCTAATTTGCGCGTCAATGTGGCTGAAGTTTATGATTCAAACGTTCCCGCCGGTCAAGTTGTCAAGCAAGATCCTGACGCTGGCAGGAATGTTAAAATGTGGCGGCTGGTTACGATTTACATTAGCAAGGGTGGAGAAACTATCAGCATGCCAGATTTGGTTGGTTTGTCGAAATCTGCGGCTACTGAGCGTATTCAAAAAATGGGCTTGCACGTCGGCAGAATTTACGAGCAGGATTCTGAGAAAAGTCCTGGCACGGTTTTATCTTGTGACCCAGTTTTTAGTACGAAAATTACTCGCGGGCAATCTGTAGATATTACTGTTTCGCGCGGTCAAAGTGTTGCAATGCGTAATTTTTCTGCTTTCTTCGTCGATAATGACGCCGATAAATTACTTCCAAATTCTAAGGCGAAAACTGAGGAAAGCACTGAAGTGTTACCGTTTAAAAAATTTGAATCGCCTTATCGAAGAAACACTGAAGAAGTTGAAGTTCCACTGCGCGAAGATGGCGGCACGAAAAGCAAATGATTGGGCGCGTTATTAAATTTTACAACAGTTTTTTCTTTGTAAGGGTTGAATCTGAATTAATTCCCTGCAAATTGCGCGGGCTAATGAAGCGCGATAAAAAATCTGGCAGTGCGGTCAATCCTGGTGATTTTGTTGAGATTTCTCAGCTCAAAGACGGTTCAGGCGTTATTGAAAAAGTTCTTTCGCGCAGAAGTTTATTAAATCGTCCGGCGGTTGCCAATGTCGACAGAATCATTTTGACATTTGCGGCGGCTCAACCAGATTTGCACCCGCTGCTTTTGGACAGGTTTATTGCACTGGCTGAAAATTCCAAGCTGGCTGAAATTATTCTTTGTATTAATAAAATTGATTTGGTTGCCGATAAAAATTTTCTTGCGGAATATGAGCCACTGTACAAAATCCTTCGGACTTCTGCGCGAGAAAATATCGGCATTGACGAATTGAAGGCGATTATCTCAAAAGGCGTAACGGTTTTTGCCGGTCCTTCAGGCGTTGGAAAATCATCTTTGCTGAATGCGATTGATAAAAATTTGAAATTGAAAACCAGCGAAGTTAGCGAAAAAATCTTGCGCGGCAAACATACAACGCGCGTATCGGAATTGATTGCATTTGGCAGCGGATTTTTAGTAGATACGCCTGGATTTAGCGCAGTAGATTTAGCGGAAGCTGGGCTCGACACTGAAACTTTGCGACACTGTTTCAAAGAATTTGCTGAATATGCGACGGCGTGTAAATTTCTGAACGGTTGCAGTCACAGCCACGAGCCGAATTGCGGCGTTAAAGCAGCGGTTGACAGCGGAAAGATCCTGCGCGAACGCTACGAAAATTATTTAATATTGTTAGAGGAATTAAAATAAAAAGCGGGCTACCAAAATTGGCAGTCCGTTTTTTGTTATAATTTTATGGTAAAAACCGTATTGCATTATAATAATCTTATTGTTACAATAGCCTAAACTTTTATGGACGGAATAAATTTAGTTAACAGCACTTAATATCATGGCAATTTTATAAGCTATTTCAAGTTAAAAGGAGGCGATTTTTTGCAATGATACGTTGTTTGAGGACCACTCTTTTATTGTTGACAATGATGTTGATTTTGAATGGCTGCGCCGAAAGAAATAATGAGTTGCAAAAAACTAATGACGAATATCAAAAAGTGCGGTTGGTAATGACGGCTAACGGCACTAAAATAGGAATTGAATCACTGACGGCAAATCGTTTCGCAAAATTGGTTGAAGAAGCATCGGGCGGCAATGTATATATTGAATTTTATCCAAATGATGAACTTACAGGCGGCAATACCAATGAAGCAGTAAGACAAATTACAGAGGGCGCAGTAGATTTGGGCGCGTATGTTTCGGGTACAATGTCGCTTTTAGATCCGCGTTTGGAAGTTGCGACAATTCCCTGGTCATTTTCAAATTATCAAGAAGTGCGGCGAATTATCGATAAAACAGGCGGCGAATATTACGCAAAAATTTTATCAGAATATGGCTTAGTTTACTTAGGTTCGACGCATAACGCCATGCGCCAACTTACCAGCAATAGAAACCCAATAAGAACGCCGGAGGATCTTCAAGGTATGCGAATCCGCGTTTTGGGCGGTGAAGTTTATCGGCTTCTCTTTTCGACGCTTGGTGCAACGCCCGTTCCGCTTGGTTGGAGTGAACTTAATGTTGCAATTCGGCAGGGCGTTATTGAAGGTCAGGAAAATGGCTTTTTTTTAATGCGCTCCGGTCGCCTAAACGAGATTCAAAAATATATGACGGTCTGGAATTATCTTTATGAAAATTATCTTTTTGTTATAAATCGTAAAACTTTTGAGCAGTTGGAACCGAAAACGCAAAATTTGCTTCGTGAAAAAATGCGTGAAGCTTGCGAATGGAGCCGAGATTATCTTGAAGCAGAAGAAAAGACCATTCGCGTACAATTTGCCGCAGATGGTTTAGAAATTATAGATCTTACGCCTGAGGAATTGAACCATTTCAAAAAACAAGTTGAACCTCTGCGCGAAGAGCTAAAGAAAAAATATGGCGAAGAAGCCTGCCGTGCCTTTCGTATTGACATGGACAAAAATATATAAGAGGAGTGCAGGCAAATGACACAGAAAATATACCGATTCTGCCTTTCGGCTTTCTTTTATTGGCTGGTTGCGTCTTTCGCAAATCAGATATTCTCAATTCCCGATAAAGTTATAACCGTCGCTACATTTATACCGCCAATGCTGGGTTTTATGTGGGGATTTCCGGCGGCAATTGGTGTATATGTGGGCGGGCTTTTAGCTTTGCCAGATTTGCAAAATATGCTTTCGGCAGAGCGTGAAATTCACAGCTGGGCTTTGTATTTTGCGCACGGATTTTGGATATTCGTTGCCGCATACTTACCTTATTTCCTCTGGCAAAAATTACTCGTTTCTTCAGACAGATATTCTTTTTCGCTCAATGTTAGTACGCTCCGAAAATTTTTAATAATAATGCTAACCACTTTTGCAGTAACATCGATTTTTCGCGCAGTGACATTGACGGCGACAGAATTATCGGCGTTGTCCGGTTGGATTGGCTCGTCAAAGACCGGAAGTATTTCAACCGCTATAATCGCCTGTTTCATGAATGATTTTTTTATAGCAATATTTTTCGATTTGGCTTGGTTTTTCTTCTTGATAAGCCAAGAATATTCATTTCATAATTCGCCCCAAAAAACAAATGAGCCGCACCCCAAGCAGAAAGATAATGCTTCAAAAGATACTGTAAAAGCGTGGAAAATAGCATTAGGCTTTTATGGGCTCTTCCCTATCAGTTGCGTCTACATAACGCAATATCAAATTTATGGAATGAATCACATAGAAACCTGGCTACATTTTATCGGCGAATGTCTCACATTGATAGATATTTATCTTGTGATAATGCTTTATTTGTTGCTGCGTTATCGCCGCTCAATAATGTTGGAAGTTGTATTTTTGGTAACGCAAACGGTATTCTTCACTGCCACAGTACTTGGAGGCGGCAATTCCTTATCAATAGGCGAAATTGTCAACGACCATTCAGATGAATCTTTGCGTGAAATGAGCATTATTTGTCGTGAAAGATTATACAGAACTTTTTACCTCGTGCGCCAAGCAGTAAATGGAATGCAATTACAAGCTGTGAATTCAATTGAAAGCTATGAAAGACTTGCCGAAGATGCCGACTACAGGAAAAATTATCTTAACGATATGAAGCGAAATTTTAGTTTCACGGCAATAAGAATAGACGGCAGCATTTCATACTATTTGAGATTTATACCGGAAATTGAAGGAACTAAAGGCGGCTTTTCAATGCAACGCGGAGAGGCTCGCTGGGAGGGCGCGCTCTCGCCATTTTTTGAGCGTGAACCTATTGACCTTGCGCCTTACAATCCGGATGATGTTCAAAATGTCGGATGGTTTTACATTCCAATGAGAAGCAACTCCGCCACTTGGATTGAGCCCTACGTTGACGCTGTAACGAAATTTTATGTTATTTCCTTTGTAGCGCCAATGTTTATTGAAGGAAAATTTGTCGGCGTGGTTGGTATGGACATAGATTTTAACTTCATAATTCAAGAATTGCGGCGGATGTCGATTTATGATTATGGTTACGTGTATCTCATAGATCGTAATAACATAGTACTTTATCACAGAGACCAAAGGCAAGGCTCTATATTTAAGCCAAATCCGGAATTTAAAGAAATAACGGTTTATTTAACAAATGGTATGTGGCTTGGAATTGCAATGCCACTTAGCGAAATGTATGACGCGCGCAATAAAATTTTAATGCATGTAATTGCTGCGGTTATATTCGTTGCCTTATTAATTTCAGTTATCAGCATTTCGTTTGCCTCAAGAGCCATAAAGCCATTAGCGGGAATGACTGAGGCGGCAAAGCGTATTGCTTCCGGCGACCTTAACGTTAAAATTTCCTATGAATCCGGCAATGAGCTAGGAATTTTGGTTCGCAGTATCCGCGAAATGGCAACTAAATTAGAAGTCTATGTTTACCGCGATAAATTAACGGGGCTCAGAAATGCGGCGGCTTATATCAGTAAAGCGAATGAGCTTGACGCGCAAAATAAAATTGTTTCTGACTTGTCCTATGGCGTTATTATATTTGACGCGAATTTTTTAAAGAAAGTCAATGACAATTACGGGCATGAAGCGGGCAATGAACTTTTGTGCCATGCGGCTGATGTAATTCGTAAAGTTTTTGCTAACAGTCTTGTTTATCGCATTGGCGGCGATGAATTTGCGGCGATTTTGGAAAAGCAAGATTACGACAACAGAGAAGAACTTCTACGCCTTTTTGATGAAAAAGTTGCAGAGGAAAGATTCACTGTAGCAGGAGACACGTTAACAGTTTCTGTGGCGCGCGGGCTCGGCATTTACGAACGCGGAATGGAATTTTCAGCCGTCGCCAAAAAGGCTGATGTTGCAATGTACAATCACAAATTAGCCATTAAATCCAAGTTAGGTGAAGAAGTGAGATAAAATTAAAAGCGGTCTAAGGTAAGACCGCTATTTTTTTTTTAGCCTTGCAGCCTTTTCAGTATCATTAAAACGGTATCGAGCAAATTTTTTTTCGTCTGCAGATTTATTGAGATTGACTTGGATTCGTGCGAAAATTTCATTCGTTCCATAAATTTGTTTTGCAAGAAATTGAAACCGGCGGGCGAAATTTTAACCGCGTTGCCGAATTGCAATTCCAGCGTGAAAACGTTCATCTGTAAAGTCAGCAAGCCAATTTTTTTAGCCGCGCATTTTATCTTCGTGAATTTCAGCAGATTCATTACCGGCTCGGTTGGCTCGCCGAATCTGTCAATAATTTCGTCAAGCAAATCGTTAATTTCGGTATCGTCGCGCAGTACTGCCAGCCGCTGATAAATTTCAATCTTGTGCATAGAATTTGGAATGTAATTATCGTCAATGTAAGCTTCAATATTCAGCGAAATGGTCGGATCGGGCTCGATTTTTTCAACAGGGCGATTTTGTAATTTGGCAACCGCATCTTTTAAAAGTTGGCTGTACATTTCAAATCCGACGCTAGCAATATGCCCGTGCTGTTGAGCGCCGAGCAAATTTCCCGCGCCGCGAATTTCCAAATCTCGCATCGCAATTTTAAAGCCCGCTCCCAATTGCGCAAATTCTTTCATAGCGTGCAAGCGCTTTTCCGCAGTTTCGGTTAAAACTTTCGTCTGCTTGTGTACAAAATATGCAAAAGCCATTTCGTGAGAGCGACCAACTCGACCGCGCATTTGATAAAGCTGCGCAAGTCCAAAATTATCTGCGTCATAAATTATTATCGTATTCGCATTCGCCACGTCCAAGCCGTTCTCAATTATCGTCGTGCAAAGCAAAACATTGAATCTGCCTTCGTAAAAATCCATCATCACGTTTTCCAAATAAATATCGCTCTGCTGACCATGCGCCACTTGAATATTCGCCTCTGGCACTAAATCTTGAAGCCGCGCATTCATCAATTCAATCGTCTCAATCCGATTATAAACAAAATAAACTTGCCCGCCGCGTCGAATCTCACGCCGTATCGCCTCAGCAATAATTTCGTCGTCGTCTTCAATCACGTAAGTTTGAACCGGAAACCTGTCAGCAGGCGGCGTTGTTATCAAACTCATATCACGCGCATTAACCAGCGACATATGCAAAGTTCTGGGAATTGGCGTCGCGCTCATTGCAAGAATATCTACGCCGTCGCTAATCGAGCGAATTTTTTCTTTTTGCTTGACGCCGAATCGCTGTTCTTCGTCAATAATTATTAAGCCTAAATCTTTAAATTCAATCTTCGAGTTCAAAATGGCGTGCGTGCCGATTAAAATATCAACCAGCCCTGCGCGAACTTTTTGCATAGTAATTCGCTGTTCCTTGGGAGTGCGAAATCTGCAAATGACATCGACAGTTGGCAAAAATCCTGCAAAGCGCTCTGAAAAAGTTTGATAATGCTGTTGCGCCAAAACTGTTGTGGGTACGAGCATTGCAACCTGCTTGCCATTCATAGCCGCCTTGTACGCCGCGCGAATCGCAATTTCAGTTTTGCCAAATCCAACATCGCCGCAAATCAACCTGTCCATCGGCTTTGAATTTTCCATATCAGTTTTGACATCAGCAACCGCTTGAATCTGATCGGGCGTTTCTTCGTAGGGAAATTTTTCTTCAAATTCGGCTTGAGTGGCGTCGTCCGCGTCAAATGCAAAACCTTCAGCCGTACTGCGCCGCGCGTAAATTTCTAACAGTTTCTCGGCAATATCTTCGACAGCCGCCGCCGCACGAGATTTTGCCCGCGCCCATTCGCCAGTCCCCAATTTCGA
>CAJOIA010000014.1 GCA_905234505.1 uncultured Selenomonadaceae bacterium | reverse complement strand
CTGCGGATACGGCGGCGAATGTTTTGTAAATTTGCCATTTACGCCACCGCCTTAACCTTCAGTAGTCTTGTAGCTAACAGTTTCCTTAAATTCCGAAATAGCCGATTTAATTTCGTTTTCAAGCGCGTCGTCAAGTTTCTTTTTCTCAACAATTTTCTTGCCAATATCGGCGTGGCGAGAGTGCATAAATTTCAAAAAGTCAGCGTGGAATTGAACAACTTTATCAACCGGAATATCAGTTAAAAAGCCGCGAACAGCCGTGAAAATTGTTAAAATCTGATCTTCAACAGCAAGCGGCGAATATTGCGCCTGTTTCAAAGTTTCAACCATGCGCGCGCCTCTGTCGAGTTGCGCCTTAGTCGCTTTGTCCAAATCTGAGCCGAATTGTGCAAAAGCCGCCAATTCACGATACTGAGCAAGGTCAAGGCGCATTGTGCCGGCAACCTGTTTCATAGCTTTAATCTGAGCCGCGCCGCCGACGCGTGAAACTGACAAACCAACGCTGATAGCCGGACGAATACCGGAATAGAACGAGTCAGTTTCCAACATAATCTGCCCGTCAGTAATTGAAATAACGTTTGTCGGAATGTAAGCCGAAACGTCGCCCGCTTGAGTTTCGATAATCGGCAAAGCGGTAATTGAGCCTGCGCCGAGTCTGTCACTAAGTTTAGCTGCGCGCTCCAAAAGTCTTGAGTGCAAATAAAAAACGTCACCAGGATAAGCTTCACGACCAGGCGGACGTCTCAAAAGCAATGACATTGCACGATAAGCCGCCGCGTGTTTCGTCAAATCGTCATAAACGCAGAGGCAATGTCCATTTTTTTCATACATAAAATATTCCGCCATTGCAACGCCGGAGTACGGAGCAAGATATTGCAACGGCGCAGAATCAGCTGCAGTAGCCGCAACGACGATTGAATATTCCATAGCGCCGCGATCTTCCAGCGTCTTAACAACGCGCGCAACAGTCGACGCCTTTTGACCAATCGCCACGTAAATACAAATACAGTTTTGCCCTTTTTGGTTAATAATTGTGTCGATAGCAATAGCCGATTTACCGATACCTCTATCGCCGATAATCAACTCACGCTGTCCGCGTCCAATCGGAACAAGCGCGTCAATAGCCTTTAAGCCTGTTTGCAGCGGCTCATGAACTGATTTTCTGTCAGCAATACCAGGCGCTGGATTTTCGACAGGGCGAAATTGTGAAGTTTCAATCGGTCCTTTGCCGTCAATCGGACGTCCGAGCGCGTCAACTACGCGCCCTATCATATTTTCGCCAACTGGAACCTGCATAATTCGCGCAGTGCGTTTAACGGTCGCGCCTTCTTTAATTTCGTTATCGCGACCAAGAATAACCGCACCGACGTTGTCCTGTTCCAGGTTAAGAACCAAACCGTAAATATCATCGCCAAAATCAAGCAACTCGCCGGACATAGCCTTATCGAGCCCATGAATATGCGCGATACCGTCGCCGACCTCAATAACCGTTGTAATTTTTAATCTGATTCTTGATTATGGCAGTAATTTCATCTGGATTAATTTTCATATTTGTTGAGTCACCTCTGTAATGGTCGAGTTAAGCATTAGCCGCGCTGACCGAAAGAGTATTTTGCAAAGAGCGCAAACGCCCTGCAGCGCTGCCGTCAATGCGTTTGTCTCCGATTGTTACGATAAGCCCGCCGAGAATTGATGAATCTTCGTGCTTGCGAATTCTAATTTTTTTGCCAGTAACGCTTGCAAGTTTTTTGCCGAGCTGATTTTCCTGCGTTTTGGTAAGCGGAAAAGCGGAAATAACATCAGCAACCAAAATCCCCTGCGCGGTATTTTTCAACGCTGTAAAAATTTCGTAAATCTCATTGAAAATACCAATGCGCCCTTTGTCAACCAGAAGCATTAAGAAATTCATGGTGTTATCGGAAATTTCGCCGTCAAATGCCTTTGTAAGCAAATCTTTCTTAGCTTTGTGAGGAACTAGCGGATTTTGAAAAAACTTTACAGCCTCCGGCAAGTTGAAAACGTCTTCTTGGATTTTTGCTAAATCTTTGTCGTAATCGTCAAGCTGATTATCCTCCTGCGCGAGTTCAAAAATAGCGCGGGCGTATTTAGTGGCAAGCTGAATATTTAACATTTAACTCGCCCCTCACTTAGCATTTTCAAACATATTTTTATCGAGACCGGAAATAAAATCATTGACGAGCTTGTCATTTTCCTTAGACGTGAGATTTTTAGCAACAATTTTTTCAGCCGCCGCCAAACTCAATGAAACAATTTCAGCCTTCATCTGGTCAAAAGCGCGGTCGCGTTCATTTTGAATTTCAAGCTGAGCATTTTGTTTCATGCGGTCAATTTCTTTTTTAGTTTCAGCAACAAGCGCTTCACGTTCTTGGCGCGCGGTAATTTCCGCCTTGTCAACGATTTCTTGAGCGCGTTTTTGCGCGTCGGCTAATTGACTTTTGTATTGAGCTAAAGTATCTTCAGCCGCTTTTTTGTCAGCGTTAGCTTTGTCGATAGTTTCTTTAATTTTATCGGCGCGCTGTTGGAGCATATTTGCAACCGGCTTGTACGCCAATGCACGCAAGATCACTACTAAGATTAAGAAATTCAAAACCTGCGCGATAAGAGTTGCGTTGAGTTCTATCAAAGAAAATTCCCCCTTTCAAGAAATTTTTTGCGGGAGATAATTAGCCGATAAGCGGGTTAGCATAAAGCATAATCAGCGCGATAACAGCTGCGATAATCGCCATAGCTTCGATCAAACCGACGGAAATAAGCGTATTGGTGAAAAGTGTACCTTGAGCTTCGGGTTGGCGGGTGATACCGTCAATAAATTTACTGGTGACAAGACCGTCGCCTAAGCCTGCGCCAACTGCCGCAAGACCCATTGTAATACCTGCTCCGATAAGAGCCGCCGCTACCATAATTGCATGTTCCATTTAAAAAATCCTCCTTAAAAATAAAAAAAATTACTCTTTAACAGCATTGCCAAGATAGGCCATACTGAGCATAGTAAAAATAACCGCGTGAACGCAACTAATGAAGATACTGAAACCGAGCCACAGGACGCTTGGAATTGGCATCCAAATTGGCAAAAGGTGAAGCAAAACGATAATCAGAATTTCGCCCGCGAGAATGTTACCGAATAGACGAAAAGCCAGCGTGATAGGTTTAGCAATTTCTTCGATCATGTTGATAACGACAAAAGGCGGAAAAGGCTGAAAGAAATGAGCGATATAATGACCGCCTTTGAAGTACAAACCGAAGAAATGCACCATGCAAACTACCAAGAGTGCCAGTCCAAGAGTTGTATTCAAATCGTTGGTGGGTGACGCCAAAGTTGGAATTAAGCCCAACAAATTGCAAGTCAACAGGAATAAGAATAACGATACGATAAACGGCGCAAACATTGAGCCGCGTTTGCCCATCATATTATCTAGTTGCCCTTGCAGCCACACGACGACGATTTCAATAAAATTTTGCCAGCCTTGCGGAATTACCTTCAGACTTTTCACGGCGAGACAGGAAATTACAATTACAATCGCCATAGCTAGCCACGTCATACACAAAGTTTCCCAATTGAACGTTAAACCCATGAATTGCACAGTCTCGCGGACCCCAATATGTTCCATAAAATTCACCTCCTCCCGAAATACGACAAAACCCCCAGCGAAGTTACATAAAAAACGATAAAACATACTGACGTTGCCAAAAAAAGCTCAGTCGATATGTGCACGGCAACAGCTAAAACTACAAAGACCATAGCCAATCGCAATAATAGCCCGAACAACATAATTCTTTTAGCTTGCGCTTGATTCATTTTTGCCGCCGCTTCCAATCTTGCCGCTGCCGATAAGAAATAAAAAAAATTTAGCAACGCTCCGATTAAAATTGAGCCGCACAAAAAATATTGTCCTACAGAAATTAATTGAATTGCCATTATTGCGGCGATTGCCAAAAACATTTTGTAACCGCGCCCTAAATTTAAAATTACCTGTCTCATAGTGGCTAAACTTCGACGCTTTGAAAATTTTCCCTGCAAAAAAAATATACAACTGTTATAATGATTAAGACTAATTTTAAGGAGTTTGCTAAAATGTTGAAAATATTTTTGGTGCTGTTCAGCTTAATTTTTTTTTCGAACGTGGCAAATGCAACTGAATCTAATTTAGAAACCGAGCGAATGCGATTAATCTGTGCACTAAGTTCATTGGCGGCTTATAGCGGCGACGAAGGCACGACTGCTAAAAATTTTTTAGAGCGGCGCGGTTGGAAAATTACTGATTTGGAAAATTCGAGCGGCAAAATTAATGTCAAAATGCACTTAATGAGCAAAGATAATGCTAAGATTTTTTTCTTCACCGGCACGGAAGATTTGAAAGACATCGCGGTTGATATGAACATTGCGCTTGTTCCGCTGAATGACGCTGATAGTATTTTGGTTCATCGTGGTTTTAAAGATTATGCTGACGCAGCTCTTTCCGGCGGCAATTTAGAAACTTTGCTTGACTATATGAAAAAAAATCCGGACGAAAAAATTTATATCACCGGACACAGTTTAGGCGGAGCGATAGCGATTATGAGCGCGGTTAAATTAGCGGACGCGGGCGCTGATATGAGCCGGATTGAAGTTATAACATTTGGCGCGCCGTCGGTTGGCAACAAAGAATTTGCGTCGGCGTATCAAAACAAGATTAATTTGACGCGAATTTTTATGAAGAGCGATCCAATTTCAAAGACGTTGAAAATTTTTGGCTATGAGCATTTTGGCGAGGATGTAAAGTACAAGGAAGTTGAAGAGCACAGGAAAAGTTTTCACGCAATGATTTTATATTTGGACAGAGCGATTAGAAATTATTATGACGCGGGCGGATTTAGCGCGGAAAATAATTTGCCGATTTATATTGCGCCGATTAATATTGTTAAGGACGATTTTAAGAATGCTGACAAAAAATATTTGAAATTAATTCTGCGCGATAGTTTCGGCAAGAAAATTGATTTTGCGGAAATAAAAAAGCCGACAGATTTTGCGTTCGACGTTGCAAAATATTTAACGCCCGCGAAAAATGCCGGTTGTCAATATATAGTTTTTCAAATGGTTCAGGCTAAGCCAATTCGCGATTCTCGTCCAAGTGCCAGCCGAATTATCATTGAGGAAACAATTTGCGATTTAAAAGGTTTTCCTGTTGCTATGAACAGTTCGAGTTCCACGACAACTGAATGGACTGTACTTGAGTCAATTTTATTCGCGCAGGAGAATTTAAGCGTCAGTCGGAAAAATCTTTTCGATTAATATCGACGCTGAATTTTTCATCGCACTGGCTACATATAAATGAATTTTTGTTTAGCCAATAACAATCAGCGGGACAATTTGAAGATATTTTTAGTTGAAAGTTTGTTAAGAGCGTGGTAATATTGCCCGTGGAAATTTTTATAGGAGTTTTAAGCATGAAACACGTTTTGTCGGTGTACGTTGAAAATCAGCCAGGCGTACTGGTTAGGGTGGCGAGTATGTTTAGCCGCCGCGAATTTAATATTGACAGTTTATCAGTTGGCGTCACGCAGTCGCCCGAATTTTCCAGAATTACAGTTGTGGTTCACGGCGATGGAAATTTAATCGACCAAATGATTAAGCAACTTGAAAAAATGCCTATTGTTCGCGCAGTGCAAAGGTTGGATTCTGCAATGGCGGTTACTCGTGGAATGACAATGATTAAAGTTTCCGCCGACGACAATAACCGCTTGGATGTACTGAAAATGGCTGAGCTTTTCCGCGCCCATGTTGTTGACGTGCAACCTACCACGCTAATTTTTGAAATTACCGGCGACGACGAAAAAGTTACCGCGTTTACTCGTTTGCTTGCTCCTTATGGAATAATGGAAGTCATCCGCACGGGTTTAATCGCCCTTGAGCGCGGTGAAAATACAATCAACGATTATCACCAGGAACGCGAATATTACGGCAAGAATTTATTATAAACATTGACACAAAAAAATTCCTTTGCTAGAATTGGTTTGTTAGAACACAAATCACAAGCAAAGGAGTTTTCTTTATGGAGGATAATAACAATTTAAATGGCACTTGTCAACAGACCGGCGTAATTTACAAAATCACAAATCTGATTAACGGCAAAATCTACGTTGGACAAACTAAGCGTTCACTGAAAAAACGCATTCGGGAGCACTGCATCAGTAAGAACACTAATGGAATTGAAGGCGCTATTAAAAAATACGGAATTGACAATTTTAAAGTGGAAGTTATTGAAGAGTGCCCTGTTGAAATGCTCAATGAGCGCGAAATTTTCTGGATTAAAGAATTGAATAGCAAAGCGCCAAATGGTTATAACTTGACTGATGGCGGCGAGGGGCTCAAAAATCCCACTAAAGAAACTTGTGACAGAATTTCAGCTAATCATGCTGATGTCAGCGGCAAAAATAATCCAAACTACGGCAAGCATCATAGCAAAAAAACACGTGATAAAATTTCTGCGTCCAAACAAGGCGAAAAAAATCCCAACTATGGAAAACATCGAGTGCATTCACAAGCTACGCGTGACAAAATTGCTATTGCTCACAAAGGGCTTCAACATTCTAAATTCACGCGAGACAAAATGTCAGCCTCTCAAAATTTGGCGTGGGCTAAGAAAAAACTTGAAACAAATCAAAATTAGTGCTATAGTACCTTGTACTAAATTTTATGGAGGTAATTTATTTTGGCAAAAACTTATTACGACAATGACGCAAATTTTGACATTCTGAACGGCAAAACTATTGCGGTTCTCGGTTATGGTAGTCAAGGAGCGGGACAGGCACGCAATTTGAAAGACAGCGGCTTGAACGTTATTATTGGTCTTTATGAAGGCTCGAAGTCTAAGGCAGTGGCTGAAGATTTTGGTTTTAAAGTTTTTAATGTGCCGGAAGCTGTTAAGCAGGCTGATATTGTTATGGTACTTATCCCAGACGAAAAACAAGCGGACGTGTATAAAAATGAAATTGCTCCGAATTTGAAAGAGGGCGCAGCTCTCGGATTTTCGCACGGTTTTTCAATTCATTTCAAGCAAATTATTCCTGCAAAAAACGTTGACGTTTTCCTCGTAGCGCCAAAAGGACCAGGACACTTGGTACGTCGCACTTTTGTTGAAGGTAGTGGAGTTCCTGACGTTTTCGCAGTTGAACAAGATGCTACCGGCAAATGCTTTGATATTGCGCTGGCTTATGCACGCGGTATTGGCGGCACTCGCGCAGGTATCATTCAAACCACTTTCAAAGAAGAAACTGAAACTGATTTATTCGGCGAACAGTGCGTACTTTGCGGCGGCGTTACCCATTTGATTCAGAATGGCTTTGAAGTTCTTGTTGAAGCGGGCTATCAGCCGGAAATTGCATATTTTGAAGTTTCGCATGAAATGAAGCTCATCGTGGATTTAATGTATGAGGGCGGTATGGCGAAAATGCGCAAATCCATTAGCGATACCGCAGAATACGGCGATTATACAACCGGACCGAAAATCATTACGCCGGAAGTCAAGAAAGCTATGGAAAAAGCGCTTGCTGAAATTCAAGACGGCACTTTTGCAAGAAATTGGTTGCTTGAAAATCGCGCAGCTGGTCGTGCTAACTTCCTTGCACAACGTAGAATTCACGCTGAACATCAAATTGAGCAGGTCGGCGCTAAACTTCGTGGCATGATGAGCTGGCTCAAAGACAAAGGCGATTTAAGTAAAGATTAACATTTAATACTGCATTTCGGTTATCCAAAGCGGGCGTTCATTCGATGAGCGCCTTATTTTTATAATGGGGTGATTTTTTGCAGGAAAAATTAAACAATCTTAGAAATTATTTATCGGAGCTCGGAAGTGTGGCTGTCGCATTTTCGGGCGGCGTCGATTCAACTTTTTTGCTCAAAATCGCTCATGAAGTACTGCGCGAAAAAGCTGTTGCAGTTACAATTTCATCTGAATTTGTTCCTGCGCGAGAAACGCAAGAGGCGATTGATTTTTGCAAAAGCGAGGGGATTCGTCAAATATTTATCACTGAAAAAATTTTGAATATCGAGGGGATTGCTGAAAATCCTAAAAATCGCTGTTATATTTGTAAGCGCGCGCTCTTCACAAAAATTAAAAATATCGCCGCTGAAAATAATCTTGCTCACGTCGTCGAAGGCTCAAATATGGACGATAGCAACGATTATCGACCTGGCTTTCAGGCTATTTCCGAACTCGATATTAAAAGCCCGCTCAGCCACGCTCAACTTTACAAAAATGAAATTCGTGCTCTATCCAAAGATTTAAATTTGCCGACTTTTGATAAGCCATCATTTGCTTGTTTGGCGTCGCGCTTCCCATATGGCGAAAATATTTCAACTGAAAAATTGCAAATGGTTGACAAGGCAGAGCTATTTTTGATTAATCACGGATTTAAACAAATGCGCGTGCGTATTCACGGCGCTATTGCCCGAATTGAAGTTTTGCCGACTGATTTTGAAAAAATTATAAATCTGCGCGAAAAAATTGTTGACGCAATGAAAAGTTATGGTTTTAATTATGTGGCACTGGATTTGCAAGGTTATCGCACCGGCAGCATGAATGAAACATTAGATAGGAAGTGATTTATTGACAAGGCAAAATATTTTTGGTACGGTATTTGGAGTGGAGGCGGGAATGATACAATTGGCGGTATTCCCGAATATGAGCAAACGTCGCGCAGGAGAAATTGTCGACAGGATTTTTAATTTTTACAGAAATAAAGACGTGCGGCTGGTAATGCCCGCAACAGAGGCGCGGCAATTTCGCAAAGAAGAATATGGCTTGCCGTGCGTTGAGCGAGTGCATATCGATATGGCGCTGTCAATTGGCGGCGATGGTACTTTACTTGGCGTTTGCCGCAGGTTTCGCGAGCAAGGCATTCCAGTTTGCGGAATTAATTTAGGGACGCTCGGATTTTTGGCTGATATTGAGCCCAAAGAACTTGAAAGTCGACTCGGCAAAATTTTAGTCGGCGAATACATTGTTGAGCATAGGCTACTCTTGAGCGGCTATATCAGAAATGAATTGGGCGAAAAATTTTTGGGCAACGCAATTAATGACGTGGTCATTTCCAAAGGCGGCAGTCCGCGCATGCTGAAATTAAATCTTTTCGTGAATAATACACACTTAATGGAGTACAAAGCTGACGGCGTGATTGTTTCAAGTCCAACGGGTTCAACGGCGTATTCGCTGAGCGCGGGCGGTCCAATTTTAAATCCGACAATTCGAGCATTGCTTTTAACGCCAATTTGCGCCCATACTTTTCAAATGCGCCCGATGGTTGTTAGCGAGGACGATGAAATCCGAATACAAATTGCGGCTAATCGAGATTTATTTGTAACGTTGGATGGGCAAGAGGCTTTCCAAATTCAGCCGAATGATGAAGTTGTCGTTAAGAAATCTCGCGCTGTTGCCAAAATCGTTAAATTCCCCGATAAAAATTATTATGACGTACTCAAAGCTAAAATGTGGAATAACTGTGCGATTGAATGATTTGGAGGCGATAAAATGTCTGAAATGCTCACTAACAATATTGCTGAGGTTGTGGAGTCATATAAAAGAACGCCGCGTAAACGCTCGCCGCAAGAAATTACCGCGCGTTATAATCAGGCGCTGGAAACTTACAAAGAGCTTTGCTTTAAGCCGCAGGACGATAACCAACTTAAACTTATGACGCACACAGAAATTAAAATTCTTGGCTGGGTACTTGGCAAGCCAGAAAAAGATGTTGTCAAAGATATTGCGAGAAATTCGCCGAGTATGCCATTTGGAACTTTTTAAAATGGATAAATTTAAAGTTATTTGGGAAATGGAGCGCGCGAATTTTCAGCCGTACCAAACCAGAAATTATGTCGCAGTTGCGGCAATTTTTTTTATATTGGCTGTTGGGGTTGTGCTTTTTCAAAATAAGGACAATCCGAGCTTTCACAGAGAAATTATTCCTGCAAATGAGCTTTGTTATATCAAGGAGGGCAAATTGGTTGCTCTTGCCGATGGGAATTATTTATTGGCGATGCCGGCGGGCGGCACTTTTATTAATGGCGTGGCTCCAATGCTTATGGTTAAAGTTGAACGTGAATATTATCCGCTGAATATTGCTGACGATTCACTTTTACCGCGTCACGGAAAAATTTTGCCGCTGAAAATTTTATTTGGCTTTACTTCGCCGCACGCTTCAAATACGCTGAAATATCATGAAAAATACAGCGGCGATCCTGTTCATGATTATCATTTTAAGGCGCGATATTATTTGCGCGTTAAAAATGGTTTTGGCGAAGTTCAACGCTCATACGTTTATCAAAAGACTAAATCCTAGTTACCAGCCTACGCTCGCGCTTTTCCAAAATGACGGCGTAAATAAAACCAGCACGGTAAAAATTTCCAATCTGCTCAAAAACATAAACAGGCAGGCAAATAATTTACTGAGCGGCGGCAACAGCGCATAGGTACTCGTGGCGCCTTCAATGCCAAAACCTGGTCCCACGCTCGCCATTGTCGACACGCTGACCGATATGCTGTTGACAAAATCAATTCCGTCAAACATCATTACAAAAGCAAATAAAATATCCATTACTACGACCGCGAAAAAAAATTTTGCCGCATTATGCACAACGCTATCGTCAATAACTTGTCCATTCAATTTGACAGGATTTATAAGCTGCGGGTGAAGTTTTTGCTTGACTATTGAGCCGACAAATTTAAACAGCAAAATAATTCGCGCGACCTTCAAGCCGCCTGCCGTTGAACCAGCGCAGCCGCCTAAAAACATTGTCATCATCAAACAGGCTTTGCTAATTGGCGGGTAAGTATCGAAGTCATACGCAACAAAGCCGGTTGTCGAACTCAAACTAGCCACGTGAAAAATTGCGCCGCGAATTGACGCCTCAACGCTCATGTGCATTTCCAAAAATAAATCTGCCGCAACTATCGCCGATGTTATTAAAACTATCCATAGATAAATTTTAAATTCGGTATTGCGCAAAATCACGCCGCCGCCAGTTCGAATTGCGGTTGCGTACATTGCAAAGCTTCCGCTTGAAATTATCATAAAAAACGCCATACAATATTCAAGCTGAGCGTTGCCGTATTCGCCGACCGTGCTGTTGTAAATTCCGTAGCCGCCGGTTGCTATCGTCGTCATTGCATGGTTTATCGCCGCAAAAAGATTCAGCCCGCAAAAATAATAACTTATCGCGCAGATGATCGTTAGAAAAACATAAATTTTGAACAGCGCCTTTGCATTGTCACGAATGCGCGGCATTTGCCTATCTTTAGTTGGTCCTGTGGTTTCTGCGCGAAGAATAAACATTGCGCCGCGCCCAAGTTGTGATAAAATCGCCATAAAAATTACCACAATGCCTAAGCCGCCAACCCAATTTGATAAACTGCGCCAGAGTAAAATACTTCGCGGCAAAATTTCTACGTCAACAAAAACCGTTGCGCCTGTACCGGAAAATCCCGCAAATGATTCTGTTAAACTGTCAATTAAATTTAAATAGCCGCCCGCCAAATATGGCACTGTTCCCAAAATTGAAACCAGTAACCAGCCTAAGCCGGTTATTGCAAGTCCGTCGCGCACGCCGATATTGTCTTTGCCTTGCAAACCACCGAATCTTTCCAGTTCAAAAGTTACCGCCACACACAAAAATATTGACAATAAAAAACTAGCCGCACCGCCAATTTCTTCAGTGACTGCCGCTAATATGAAAGGTGGGATCATTGCTGCGCCGGTGAATAAAGTTAAATAGCCCAGCAAGCCCGATACTATTCGTTTGTTCATTTGTCTGCACCTTGTAAGGAGAATTTTTATGATTCGCAACTTCGAAATTTCAACGAAAATCACTTTGACTTACGCTGGTTGCTTTATTTTTTTACTGTTATTCATTGAATTAATTATGTACGCTGGTTTTTGGTTGGCGCTGTATCGTCCCGCAGGTAAAACTATCGATTTTAGCATGGAGCAAGTTAAACCGTGGCTTGATAATATCGCGCAGGACGTTTCTGCTTTTGATTCTAATACATTTCGTCAACCGTTGGTTACCGGAGTAGTTGTCCGAGTCTTTGACGATAACGGAATTTTAATGGCAGATACAGATCCTAATTATTTGGCAAATGAAATTTTTGAAGATAGCAAATTGGATTATCAGCCGTTTTTTGCCGACGAGGACAAAGAAGTTGCGCTGATTGTCAATGCATTGGTATATCGTGCGAAAATGGATTATTTTTTTCACGGCGAACATTTCACGCTATATTTTTACCGCACAATTACTTCTGAAGTAATACTGCTCGATAAATTAAAATATTTGCTGATGATTTTAGATTTGTTTGGAATTATTTTTGCAGTGGCAGTTGGTCATTTTATGAGCCGCAAAGTTCTAAAGCCAATTAAAATAATGACTGAGCACGCCCAAAATATTGCTTATGGGAAAATGGACGGGCGCATTGAAATTAATCCAACAGATGATGAACTTACCGAACTTGCCAAAACTTTTAACAATATGCTTGACAGAATTCAAGGCGGCATTAATCAGCAGCAAGAATTTGTCATTGCCGCTTCGCACGAATTAATTAATCCTGCCACTGCCATTTCCACCGGCATTGATTTTCTGAAACACTACGGCTTTGAGGACAAAGAATCTTTTAATGAAAATGTCGATATAATTTTTTCCGAGATACAGAATATCGGTGATATTTTGCAGAATATGTTGTTCCTCTTTCGCACAGATCAGAATTGCTTGTTGCTCGACAAAGAAAATTTTGATTTGTCATATGTTGTTGAGGATGTTATGAAAAAAATGAAGCGCGACGCCAAAGCTCATAACTTCGAACTTGTTAAGAATGATTTTGTCAATATTTATGGCGATAAGAAGCGAATTCGGCAGATGCTTAGAATTTTTTTAGATAATGCCGTGAAGTACACTCCGGACGGCGGGAGAATTACTGTGACTTCAAAAAATAACAACGGCACGGTTCAATTGAGCATTGCTGATAATGGAATTGGAATTGCGCCGGAAAATATTAATCGGATTTTCGACAGATTTTTTAGAGTCAAAGACAAGGCGCTTGAAAAAATTTATGGCGGCGGGCTCGGACTTTCAATCGCGAAATGGATTGCTGATAATCACGGGATTAAAATTGACGTTGAATCGGCGCTTGGCGAAGGTACGACTTTCACATTGACAATTGCTGAAGCACCAATTTCTTTCGATTGATATTTTATCATAAATGACGCTCGCGCAGGCGTCATTTTTTTATTTTTTCATAGATGTTTCATTGCGATTTGAATAGTGGGGAAATATAATTCATTTTAGCTATGGGGGTTTCTTGGGTTTTAAGGGAAAGGTGATTTTTTATGGCTACTCAACAAGATGTTATCAAAAAATTTATGGCTGCGTTAGATACAACGAATTTGTCGGGAACAGCGGCATTGAACGCGGCGGTTCAGGCTTGCTCCAGTTTCACAAGCATGCAGGCTTTGATTAATCAGATGGTCACCGATTGCAAAACGGCGGGCAGTGCGGATAACTTTTTAAAAAACTACTGCGGAATAATTTTGGACAATGAAGATACCGGCGCACTCACCGGCTCAGACATGGGCGGCTCGACAGTTAAAAATGCTGAGGATGTTGTTCCCGAAAGCGGCGCGGCGTCTTATCCGAGCGGAACGAGTTTCACAAAGGGCGGGCTTACCGTTATTATTCCGGCGAAAAGCACGCTCACGAAAGCTCAGCAGACAGTTGTTCAAGGGCTTTACAGTTGGTGGATTGAAGAAAGCTTGAATCTGATTGAAGAATCCTATGGTTACAGCTTTAAAAATTCTGACGCCACTGTCAAGACAATCACGCTCCAATTTGAAAACAAGCCGAGTTCAGCGACTTTGGCTTATGTCAATGGCAAATTTACTTCGACGAACGGCTCACCATTTCAAGCCAGTAGTTTAACTTTAACGGTTAATATGGGCAGGTTCAATAATCTTTTGGCTTCGGATGTTAATGGGCAAGGCAGCAATACCGGAACTTATTATCTTGACAGGACAATGGCGCACGAATTGACGCACGCTATTATGATGGCGAAGATTAATAATGACAATAAATTACCGCAGTTTATTATTGAGGGAATGGCGGAGCTCACACACGGCATTGACGACGTGCGCGAAGATCTTATCAAAAATCTCGCGGGAAATTCTTCAAATTTAAATTCTGCTTTAAATGTCAATAATACCGGTACGGGTGAAGAATCTGTATATGCGGCTGGTTATATGCTCTTGCATTATCTTGCAAAACAAGCTGCTGATGACAGTTCGGGTGATTTGGTTGAAAAGGTCATTTCGAGTACAAACAGTACAATTACGGAAGCCGGCACTTACACAATTGCTGAAGGTTTTTCCGGCACGATAAAAATTAAAACAACCGACGCTGTGACGATTGACGGCAAGGGAGCAAATTTTTCGGACGTCAGCATTGTCACTTCTTCAACTTCAGCCGATTTAAAGATTAAAGATTTAAATATTACTTCTTCATTGGAGGCAAATATTATTAAATTTGGTAGTGGTACAAGCAATAAGTTAACAATCGCCGGAACAAATTTATTAAACGCCACAAAATCTGAATATAAATCAGCAATAAATGTTGGTGGCGGATTGACAATCGACGGCGACGGCTCTTTAAGTGCTATCATGGGATACTCCAACGAAACCAATATAGGCAATGGCGGAAATGAAGGTATCTCAAGTATTTCAATTAAATCTTCCACTCAATCAGCGGCCATTGGATCAGATTTTAATGAATCAAACTCAACAGCAAACATAACCATTAACGGCGGAACAATCAATGCTATTGCCGGTGGTTTTGGCGCAGGGATTGGAGCTTCAAATGCCGCGTCTATTGGCAACATTTTAATTAATGGCGGAAAAGTATATGCTGAGTCTAGTTATTCTTCAGGAATCGGTAATGATTATCACCCGTTTGTTGACAGCAAATTTGGCAACATAACTATTACTGGCAACGCAAATGTTACGTCAATCGGTGGCGCTACAGGTATTGGTGGGCACAGTGCAAGTGCAAATATCACAATTAACGGCAACGCGGTTGTAAATTCGACGTCAGAGGGCACTGGCGCGGCTATTGGAACGAACGGAGATTATGCGGCGTCATTGAACAATATCTTAATCGGCGGAAATGCTGTCGTCACGGCTAATAGCAACAATGGCGCGGCTATTGGCAATGGCAAAATTAGTAATGGTGGTAACACTGTCCGAAACAACATTGTTGGAAATATAACCATAACGGATAACGCCAACGTAACTGCAACCGCAAAAGAATATGCTTCGGGTATTGGCGGAGGATATATTGATCCTAATTCTACAAAGAACTTGGGAGAAGTTTATGCAAGTGCTACTGTTGGAAATATCACAATCAGCGGGAATGCAACCGTCGTAACAACTAGCGAAAAAGACGGCGTTGGTATTGGAGCTGGCTATGCCGACGGAAAAGCAATCAGCACCGTAGGCGATATAACTATCTCGGGAAAATCTTCGGTTACAATTAACAGTAACGATTCAGCTCGCAAGGTCACAATCAACGGCAAAAATTATTCTGGTTCGCAAAGCCTTTTTGAAAATGGTGTTTATGTTGGCGGCAATACTGAAAATTTAAACATAATAAACGGTACAAAAAATGTGGATAAGATTACTAATGATAGGGTAAATGTTACGATAAATGCATTTGACGGCAGCGATAATGTTACAAATTACAGCTCTAACGTTGTTATTAACGCAGGAGCTGGTAATGATAACATTTACAACAAATATAATACACCTGGCGTTGTTACAAGGAGAGCAAATATCACGGTTGATGGTGGCGAAGGTTCTGATTATATCTATAGTGCTAATACAAGATATAGTTCACTTTACGGCGGCTCAGGTGATGATCGTGTTTACAACTATGGAGGAGATGACGGCTACAATAATACGCTAGACGGTGGTACTGGAGATGACTATATCGTAAATTCATATTCAACATACTACGGAAGCACAAAGTACTATGGAGCAGCGCCTTATACTATTTTTATTGGCGGCGAAGGCAACGATACTATTCGCAATGAATACGGCGACTCCGCAACAGTTATTGGCGGCGCTGGTAATGATTATATTTACAATCTGGAAAAAACAGCGCTTGCGGGCAATGGCGGTGATAGTGTAATTTATCAATATTCCGACGGCGACGGCAATGATACTATCAAGGGCTATCGCGAAACAAATCAAATTCAAATTTTAAGCGGCAAATATTCAACAACGATAAGCGGCAACAACACCATTATCAGAGTTGGTGACGGCTCAATTACAGTTTTGGATTCCGCCAATATGAAGCTCAATATTGTCGGTGACGAGGATGAACCCGGCAAAAATATAAAAAATACCAAAAGCAATACAACGATCAGCGGTGGCACAGGTGACGATACTATTTCTAACGAAAACGCCGATTATGTTTTAATTGATGCCGGAGCCGGTAACGATTCGATTCATGGAACTTTTTCCAGTGACTACAACACAATTCTTGCCGGTGAAGGCGATGACACTGTTTCAGGTGACATTTTCAATTCTTATATTGATGTCGGTGATGGAAATGATTTTATCACAATCGGCGGCGGCGGCAGTAAAGGTAATACTTATGATTTAGGTGATGGCGATGATACTATTTATACTTCAGTTTGGGGTTCAATTTCAGGCGGTGTCGGTAATGACGTTATAAATCTTGGAAAGGGTAATCCATTCACGGTAAATGCCGGCAAAGGCGACGACCAAATTTATGCTCAAGCTAGAAGTTATGTCAGCACGGCCAACAATACTCGTGTTTATGAATACGTGGAAGGCGACGGCAACGATACTATTTACGGTTACGGTGAAAATGATTCATTGAAAATAACTGGAGATTATAAAGTTATTGGCGACGATAAAAATGTAACTGTAAGCGTTGGCTCGGGTTCAATATTGTTGAGTGCTTACGGTATGGACACTTTGAATATTAACGGTAAAACTGTCAGTGTTCCGGCTTATTCTTCAGATCCCACGCCGGACATCGTCTATAACTCGACTCCGGGTATTTTGATAAATACAGGCGCGGGCGACGATAAAATTTACAATTATTACGCTGGCGAAGACGTCGTAATTTACGCAGGCGACGATAACGACACTGTTTACAGTGCTGCTTGCGGTGTAAAAATTAATGGAGGCGCGGGCGATGACAGCATTAGTTTTAATAATTCATATGTTACAGTTTTAGCCGGTGATGGAAATGATACCATAAGAGCCGTAACTACTTGGGGTAGCTCAATCGACGCGGGCACGGGCAACGATATAATTAAACTTGAAGACGAGCATAGCCAATACGATTATCCCACTCACGGTACAATTACAGGCGGCAAGGGCAACGATACGATTTATAATAATCCGTCAAGCACTTCGGGCGGCAGTGCTTTTGTCTATGCAAACGGAGATGGTAATGACGTTATCGTTGGTTATAGAACAAAAGATTCTTTGAAAATAACCGGCGCTTATCAAGCCACTCGCGAAAATAAAGACGTTGTTGTCAGTGTAGGGAGCGGTTCAATTTTGTTAAGTGATTTTGCAGCCGATACGTTGAATGTAAATGGCAGCATCGTTACAGTTAGCGTTGGTAGCGGTGAAAGTGAAGACGATTGGACAACTACAACCGGCACGGCAAAAGCTGACAAAATTAACAATACCAAATCCAAAGTTATTATAAATGCTTTGGCCGGCAACGATAACATTACAAATACTGCCGCTGAAGTTTCAATTAACGCTGGTGCTGGTAACGATATAATTTCTCTTTCTGGAGCAGCTGAAAATGTCACGGTTTATGGCGGCAAGGGCAATGATAATATTTATGGCGACAGCGTAGGTCATATTTACCAATATTCAAATGGCGACGGCAAAGACATTATCAACAGTTTCAATGAAAATGATACAATTCAAATTGTTTCCGGCAGTATTGCTAGCGCCTCTTTGAGCGGAGCAAATTTCGTTATCAACGTTGGTAGTGGCTCAATCACGCTGAAAGACGTTGAAAAAGGCTCGACATTTACAACAGTTGACGCGGCGGGTAATAGTGGCGTTATTAAAATTCCTAAAGTTGCATTTACGACAAAAGCGGACACCTACACCAACTACGATGACGAAGAATACCTTGACGCATTGGCGGGTAATGACAGTATCGAAAATTACGGCTTAAGCGTGACGCTGGACGGCAACAAGGGCAATGATTATCTTTACAATGTTGGAGATGGCGCTGTAATTATTGGCGGCGAGGGCAAAGATACTATTGAAAACTTCGCGGCGGACGTTATGATTGACGGCGGCAAAGATGCAGATTACATTTATACTGACGGCGACAATGTTACAATCGACGCAGGCTTAGGCAACGATACTGTTGAAAATTTCGGCACAGGCAATTTGTTCAAGTATGCAAATGGCGGAGGCAAAGATTTAATTATTGGTTTTGGTGAAGAGGACAGCCTGCAAATTACTTCCGGCAGTATCAAGAGCACTTCAGCAAAAGGTTTGAATGTTATTTTGAATGTAGGCAGCGGCTCAATTACTTTGGAAGATGCGGCGGGTAAAGAAATTAATTTGATTGGCGCTAGTGGCACCGTCAAGAGTACAGTTTTTGGTGGGATAATTGACGGCACTAAGAATGCTGATAAGATTGAAAATGAGCGGCAACTAATGACGATTCGCGCAGGCGCGGGCAATGACACGGTAAAAAATAGCGGCTTTAGCGTTACGATTGATGGCGGTGCAGGTCACGACAGGATCTACAATGAAGGCGGTAATTCTTCACTTTTGGGCGGCGCAGGCAATGACGTTATTGAAAATACCGGTGAGAATGTAACGATTGACGGCGGATTAGGTCAAGATAAAATATTTGTTGACAGTGAAGTTACTGTGCGCGGTGGCAAGGGCAACGATACAATTACAGCAACAGGTGAGGATATTCTCTTCCAATATGCAAATGGCGACGGCAACGATGTTATTTATGGCTTTAGCGCCAATGATACGATTCAAATCACGTCCGGCACTGTGAAAAATACTGTTGAAAGCGGCAATGACGTTATTATCAACATTGGAAGTGGCTCAATTACAGTGAAAGATTATGCGGGCTATGACCTTACCATTGACAAAGATTTTATTACGAGCAAAGCTCAACTTGCTGATATTATTGAAATTACGGCGGACAATTATTCAGTTGCAGAAATTCAAACTTCAAATAATGAGGCACACGCGCAAAACGATAAAAATTTTATTACGTACGGTAATAGGTAAGAACTAGAATAAGAGAGCGCGCAAGGACGCGCGCTCCCGCGCCATTTTCAGGATTGAAAATTTGCGCGGTTGTATATTATTTTTTAATCACTCTTGTCTGATCTCGCGGGAGCAATTAAAATTCGTTTTTCTTTCTTTGCTGGCGTTTCTTTATTTTTACAAAAAGAAAGAAATGCCGATATTATTTAAGATATTAACAGCATTAAAGCAATAATGGTTAGAACGGTCGCTTCGACGAAATTTAAAATTTGACCGAGATTTTTTCTGCGCAGGAGTAGATTTCTAACTTTGCCTGCAGCGAGGGCTATGAGTGAAAAAATCACAAATGCTTGAATGGCGAAAGTTAATCCCAAAAGTGCAATATGTAAGTCGGCTGAAGGGCTTGATAAATTCACAAACTGAGGCAGGAATGCTAGGAAAAATAATAAAACTTTCGGGTTGAGGACGTTCATTAAAACGCCGCGCCGATAAATCGCTACAAATGACGATTCGGCGTTGGCTTTTTTTATTGAAATTTTTTTGCCGCTTTGTCCTGCGCGAAAAGCATTATATGCTAATACCAATAAATAAGCCGCGCCTAAAATTTTCAGTAGGATCATTGCCAGCGTTGAATTTTGAATAATCGCAGCCACGCCCACCATTACTAAAAATGTATGGAAGACAATTCCACTGACCAAGCCCGCCGCTAAAATTATTCCGATTTTCGCGCCGCTCGATAAACTTTTTGTCAATAAATATAAAATGTCGGGACCTGGTGCTATTGTCAACAAAATGGATGCTGCTAAAAAATAAAAAAAAGTTGTGCTTTCCAAAATAATCCTTCTTCCATATTCTAAAATTCTGTGATACAATGCCTAAAATGGTTAAAAGTTTTTTTGAGGGGTGATTTAGTTTATGGTAAAAGTACGAATTACCAATATGATGTTCTACGGCTATCACGGCTATTATGAGTACGAGCGCGAGCAAGGACAAAAATTTTACCTCGACGCCGAATTGAAAATGGACGAAAATTCAGCGGATCTTAACGAATTTGAAGAGGGTATAAATACTGCGCGAGTGTACGAGATTATTAAAGAACTTATGGAAAATCATCGCTTTCAAGTTATGTCGGCGCTCGGAATTAGAATTGCCGACAGTCTGCTTGAAAGAGTTAAAAATATCGAGGAAGTTATAATTCGCATTCGCAAACCGGCGCTTCCAATTTCCGGATGTATTGATTATATTGAGACGGAAGTCATCCGTAAACGCGCCTAATTCTGCGCAAAAAAATTTGTGGCTAGTGTTGAACATTTAACGCTAGCCATTTTTTTATTTGTTGAGCTTATATATAATCTTCATAACAGCCTTGCAAAGTTTATCTGGGTCGTGGCGTCCTGAGTCGGTGGCGCTAACCAAATCAGCCTTAATCAATCCGCAACCCAGCGCATTAATTTTATCTTCGGCAATTTCAACCGGTTTAGCTTCTCCAATAAATTTTTCCGGAATCGGCGCGGAATTTACCAAAACATAATCAATCGCGCCCTTGCCAGTATGATCGAGAATCGCTTTCACGTGGTCGAACGCCGAATAATTATCAGTTTCGCCTGGCTGAGTCATGACGTTGCAAATGTAAATTTTAATCGCATTAGAATTTTTCAGCGCCCGCGCGACGCCTTCAACTAAAAGATTTGGCATTATGCTGGTATATAAACTGCCAGGACCAAGAATAATCGCGTCAGCATTTTCAATTGCCTCAAGAGCGGCAGGAACAGCGGCAACTTTTTTGGGGAATAATTGAACTCGGCGAATTTTTTTATGAGCCTCAGGGATTTGCGATTCGCCTTCAACAATCGTGCCATCCTTCATAATTGCGTCCAATCTGACAAATTCTTTGCTCGCCGGAATTACGCGCCCTTTAACAGCCAAAACCTTTGAAGATTCTTTCAGCGCGGTTTCCATGTCGCCGGTAACTTCATTCATTGCCGCGATAAATAAATTGCCGAAACTATGCCCGGCAAGCGCAGTTTCGCCCTTAAATCTGTACTGAAATAATTTTTCCATTAAAGGCTCGGTATCAGCCAAAGCAACCAAACAATTTCGCAAATCGCCTGGCGGTATTATCCCAAATTCTTCGCGCAGCCTTCCGGAACTGCCGCCGTCGTCAGCCACAGTTACAACCGCTGAAATATTGCTTGTCGAAAATTTTAAACCGCGCAACAAAACCGATAAACCATGCCCGCCGCCAATAACCGTAACAACCGGACCTTTACCCAATTTTCGCTCTTGATAAATCATATCCACAATCCTGCCGGTTCTGTCTGGAATTAAAACAGCGATAATCGAGCGAATAACCTTGCGCGTCGACCACAGCATAATTATTGAGCCGATAATCATAATCACAAAACCAATCGCCATTGTCACCGCGTAATTGTAATTGCCGAAATGAATATAAACAAAGCGAAAAATCGTTTCCTCTGCGCGACCAAGAAATTCATAATTGAGCAAAAGCGCCGCGCCGAAACTCACCATTAACACGCCAAGAGCAAATAATAGCAACCAGCGCTTAAATTTCATTCCTGGATAAAGCCATTTTAAAAGGTGTGACATTTTGCGCCTCAAGCTTCCCACACGTCATTTTTCATAAGGTCGCGATGTTCCAAATTGGCGTTGTATCCACTTTCGACGATTAAATCATAAATGTGCTTGGCAATGAAAACGCTCCTGTGCATACCGCCGGTACAGCCAACCGCGATAACCAATTGACTTTTGCCTTCCTTGACATACTGCGGCACAAGAAAATCAATTAAGTTATCGAGGCGCTTAATAAATTCCTGCGTGATAGGTTTATCGGCAATATACGCGGCAACTTCGGGAATATTGCCGCTTTTGTGGCGCATTTCTTCAATATAGAATGGATTCGGCAAAAATCGCACGTCCAAAACCATATCAGCATCCATCGGCATACCAAATTTAAAGCCAAACGACAGCACAGAAATATTCATATCCGCGCCCTCGTGTTTGCCAAAAAGTCGCTTGAGTTTTTCGCGCAGTTCAACCTTAGAAAGACTCGACGTATCGATTAAATAAGTAGCCTTGCCGCGTACAGTCTCAAGTCTCGCCCGCTCCCTTGCAACGCCGTCAGAAATTCGCGAAGAAGGCGCCATAGGATGACGGCGGCGAGTTTCTTTGTATCGGCGGATAATTGCATCGTCGCTGGCGTCCATAAACAGCATTTCGTAATCTAAATCGGCGTTGTCCATATCTTCGAGAATGTGAATCAGCGTATCAAAAAAATCTCGGCTGCGCGTATCAACGACAAACACAACTTTATTAACGTGGCTGGAAGCGTGCGAGCACAATTCAACAAATTTGGGAATAAAGACCGGAGGCAAATTATCCACACAAAAATAGCCTAAATCTTCAAGGCAACGGCAAGCTTGAGTTTTACCGCTGCCGCTCATTCCGGTTACTATAATTATTCGCGGCTTTTCAATCATTTCACCGCTGTTTTCAATGTCGATTTTATTTTCCACAGTTATCACCTCTGCGCGAAAACTATATTACATTGCGGCTAAACGTGCAAGCGAAAATTTCTATTCAGCGTTGTTGACATAGCGTCAAGACGCAGCTATAATCTAACCAATGACAAGTTGTCAAAATAAATTTTAGCAAGGAGATAATGATATGCCTAAAGGTTCTCCTGAACTTACTGCCGAGCGTCGCAAAGAAATAATTGACGCCTGTGAAAAACTTTATCGCACAATGAGCTTCAAAGACATTACGATTATAGAAATCGGCAAGGCAACTTCATTTACTCGTACGTCTATTTACAATTATTTCAATACGAAAGAAGAAATTTTTCTAGCGCTGCTACAGAGGGAATATGAGCTTTGGATTGCAGGATTAGAGGAAATTATTTCGGGTAATGAAAATTTGACGCCGGAAAATTTTGCTGATTTACTCGCAAAGTCGCTTGAAAATCGAGGTCAACTTTTAAAATTAATGTCGATGAATCATTTTGATATTGAAATGAACAGCCGCCAAGAAAATTTAATCGACTTCAAAAGAGTTTACGGCAATTCTTTAAAAGCCGTCAAAAAATGTCTGGATAAATTTTTCCCTGCAAAGTCTGAATTGGAAAAGGAAAATTTTTTGTATGCATTTTTCCCGTTCGTCTATGGAATTTATCCCTACGCGGTGGTCAATGAAAAGCAAATCGAGGCAATGAGCGCAGCGGAGACAAATTTTATTTACCACACGATTTACGAATTGGCTTATAACTGCATTATAAAATTGTTGAGAGGAGAATTTATATGCCGTTAATTTCAGTGGATGCGGTTCATCCGACTAAAGAGCAAAAAGAAAAACTTATTGCGGAGCTCACGAAAAAAGCCAGCGAAATTTTGAACGTTGACGAAAAATTTTTCTACGTCCTTGTCAAGGAAAATGACCTTGATAATTGGGGCGTGGGCGGCAAAACTTTGACGCAATTTATGGCTGAGCAGAAAGGCGCGGGTAAATAAATGCAGTACGTTAAACTGGGTAATTCTGATTTAAATGTTTCGCGAATTTGTTTAGGTTGCATGGGTTTTGGAAATGCGGCAACCGGTCAGCACAGCTGGACGCTGGGCGAAGAGGATTCACGCGAAATTATAAAACACGCGCTTGAGAGCGGAATAAATTTTTTTGACACGGCGATAGTTTATCAACAAGGTTCAAGTGAGCAATTTGTTGGACGCGCGCTGAAAGATTTTGCGAAACGTGATGAAGTTTTTGTCGCCACTAAATTTTTGCCTCGCACTCCCGAAGAAATTGCAAATAAAATCAGCGGGCAGGCTCATATTGCAGATATGATTGACCGCAGCTTGAAAAATCTTGGTATGGATTATGTCGATTTGTATATTTATCATATGTGGGATTATCAGACGCCGATTTATGACATTTTGGAAGGCTTGAATAACGCAGTAAAAGCTGGCAAGGTTCGTTATATTGGAATTGCGAATTGTTATGCGTGGCAATTGGCGAAGGCTAATGCACTTGCTGAAAAGAATAATTTTGCTCAATTTATTTCCGTGCAGAATCATTACAATTTAATTTTCCGCGAAGAAGAACGCGAAATGGCGGCTTTTTGCGCTGAAGATAATATTGCAATGACGCCCTACAGTGCTCTGGCGAGTGGCAGACTTTCAAAGAAACCTGGCGAAACTTCTAAGCGTTTGCAAGAAGACAGTTACGCCAAATTTAAGTACGACGCAACGGCTGAAATTGATTCAAAAATTATTGAGCGCGTAATTGAGCTTGCTGAAAAGTACAATGTTTCAATGACGGAAATTTCTTTAGCGTGGCTTTTGACAAAAGTTGAATCGCCCGTTGTTGGCGCGACGAAATTTCATCATATCGACGGCGCAGTTAAATCTGTGAATTTGAAACTTTCAACTGAAGATATAAATTATCTTGAAGAACTTTACACGCCGCATAAATTAGTTGGCGTTATGGCACAGAATACGCCGCATTCAAAAAAAGATTCTCAAGTTTGGATGAAAAATGCGCCAAAATAATTAAAAGCGCAATTGGCAGTCTCCTTTAAAGTTGTTTCCAAAAAATTAAATTTTGTGTATAATAAGCGGAACAACATTAAGGGAGATTTTTTTTATGGACAATCGGATAAGAAATTTTTCAATCATCGCCCATATAGATCATGGCAAATCAACGCTTGCTGACAGGCTAATTGAAATGACCGGCACGGTTGAAAAGCGCGATATGTCGGAGCAAATTTTAGACAATATGGATTTGGAACGCGAGCGTGGAATTACGATTAAAGCGCAAACTGTAAGATTAAAATATCTCGCGCAGGACGGCAACGAATATATTTTGAATTTGATAGATACGCCTGGTCACGTAGATTTTACCTATGAAGTTTCGCGCAGTCTTGCCGCGTGTGAAGGCGCGCTGTTGGTTGTCGACGCAACTCAAGGCGTCGAGGCTCAAACTTTGTCGAATGTTTATTTGGCGCTCGACCACGACCTTGAAATTATTCCTGTGATAAACAAAATTGATTTGCCGAGTGCAGACATTGAGCGGGCGAAAATTGAAATTGAAGAGGCGATTGGACTTGACGCGAGCGACGCCGTTAAATGCAGTGCGAAAACCGGTGAAGGCGTTGAAAATATTTTAGAGGCGATTGTAAATAAAATTCCTCCGCCCGAAGGTAACGCCGATAAATCTTTGCAGGCGCTGATTTTCGATTCTTATTTTGATTCGTACAAAGGCGCAGTGGCTCACGTTCGGCTGGTGAATGGCAAAGTTCGTA
>CAJOIA010000013.1:27168-51111 GCA_905234505.1 uncultured Selenomonadaceae bacterium | reverse complement strand
ACACAGCGGCAGAAGGCGCATTGACAATCGATATTGCAGAAGCTGAAGGCGAAGAAGCAAGCTATATTTCCACGTTGTACAATGGCACAGTAGCTCTTGCAGACAGCGCAGAAGTAACAGCGACTAATGGCGACGTTGTCACAGCGGCAGCAGATATTACTGTAACTGTTACCGACGGCGAAGATACAACAATTAGCGGCATTGAATCAGGCGAAAGCTTCACAGTCAAAGCGGCAGATGCTGAAGAGGCTGTTGCTTACACCTTGTCTGAACTCGGTATTGTCAAGGAAGGCGCCGCGCTCCTCACAGGGGTTGATGTTGAAGATAGTGTTGCTGTTGTTGATCTTGTCGACGAAAACTTCACAGCGATTATTGAAGCTCCTGAAGGCAACCTTACAATTAATGCTGATGCCTTTGCGGAGGAATTTGAAAATGCGTTGATTGTTGATAGCTTAACGGCTCCGACCGCGATTTATGGCACTTTGATCAGAACTGAAGACGGTTATTCAATTAGCGATGAAAGCAAGACAGTTGAAGTACACGAAGGCTTGATTACAGTTGAAGGCGTGAGAGTTGAATTTGTTGACCACTTTGTAAATGTTCCTTTGGCAAATGGCGATAGTAGGTTTGCAGTGACTGAAGCTGAAGGTGGCTTTGTTGTTGACGCAAGCGGCGAAACTGTTCGCATTGAAACTGCGGCGAAAGTCGAAGTCACAAGCGGTACAGTTGCTGTTGACGAAAACATTGAAGTTACTGCTGGCGATACTGTTATCAGTGCAATTCCGGATGGCTACACAGTTACAAATGATGGCGGCGTAACAGTCAGCGAGGTTATTGCTACAGGCGAAGTCAACCTTGAAATTACCGGCACTGCGGCTGTTGAAATGGCTACTATCATTGAAGAAGTTGATTACGTTGTCGGAGATCAAACCTTCACGGTCAGAACAGATTCCGAAGGCAAACCTTTGACATTCGCAATCACTGATAATGTTGTTACAGCGGTTACCGGTCTTGACGAAGATGCTACATTGGTTATCACCAACAATGGTTCAGAAACTTACAGCACAACAATTAATGACAGAGGCTTTACTGCTAATGTCGGCACTGGCGAAAGCTTAACCTATGTCGGTCTCGTTACCAACAATGAAGAAGATGCAGTTGGTTTGATTACTGATTCGTTCTATGTCAAGTTCGAAGGAGCAACTGCTAAAGTTTACGGCGTAACGCTTGACGAAAACGGCGGTAAATCAATCGGCGCTGAAATTCCTGAAGAAAGCCTTGCAAATGCATTTGGTACAATCGAAGGCAATACAGTTACTTTGATAGCTGGACTTATGCCGACTGAAGAGAGCGTAATTTTGATTGAGAGCGACTCTGAAGAAGTTGAAGTTCACGGCAACAGCGGCAAAGTTTTGGTTTCTAACTTGAGCGGTCTCGGCGTCCAGATTATTGAAAATGTTGTAAGAGTTGTTGAAATTAACGACAATACTGTTGCTGAATCTGAAACTGTTCCTACATCCGGTAAAGTTGCAATTCCATTTGAATACACGCTCCAAATCACTGAAGACTTCGCAGTTGAAGCTACCGAAACAACCAGCACAGTTGAATTTGGCGATACAATTACCTTGTCTGGCAATGGCATTACAGTTATTGGCGCAACAGATCAAACCTTCGTGCTTGCAACAGCTGAAGAAATGTACGCAATTGACGGTGTTGCTTATGTCACAGCTACAGCTGAAGATACTGTTGCACTCGGTGAAGAAGCTATAACCGTTACCACGACAGGCGAAGGCATGTCGATTGTTGGAGATGGCACGTTCGTACTTACCGCTGGCGGAACTTATGCAGTAAATGATAACAGCTATGTTGTAACTGAAGATGCTACAATTGCTGACGGTGTCTTGACAAATGGTACTGTCCAAATTAATGCTGAATCTGTTGCAGTTGTCGGAGATAAGACCGTTACAATGACCAGCGAAGAAGACGGCTTAATTATCACAGTTACTGACGGCGAAGTCACTTCCATTAGCGATTTGGAAGACGGCGTAACTGTTGAGTACGACGGCAGCACTTACAGCATGGATGGCAATAAACTCAATGTTACTGACGCTGAAGGCGTTACTAAAGTTTATACTGCTAGCGAAACAGCTAATATTGGCGAAGAAACTAATGTTCTTGACCTTTCTGAACTCACAGAAACTGTTACAGAGGAAATTGACACTGAAACCAACACCGTTGATTTGACAGATGTATTTGACGCATTGAATGAAGGTGCTGAAGCTGTCGCATTTACTAATGAAGATGGCGAAACCGTTATGACATTGACTGGTAATCCTGAAGATGGTTACACATTGTCCAGCGATACCGGCTTAGTCACAGATCCTACTCCGACTGTTGAAATTGGCGAAGAAGATACCAAACTTAGTACAGACTTTGACGCTAATATTACAACTCCTGAAGACGGCAACGGCACATATGAAGTTAATGGTGATACATTCAAAGCTGATGATTCTGCTCTTGAAATTGCAGCTACTGTTGATCCGGAAACTGGCGAAAGCGATGCAACTCTTACTAACGGTACTGTTGCACTTGACGGCTCGGCAGATAACGCAGGCGTAACTTCAACGGGTGCTGAAGGTGAAGACGGCGAAACAGTCACAGCGTCCGACGGCACAGAAATTAGCGCAACTGTTACAGATGGCGAATTAACAGGCATAAGCGGCATTGACGACGGTGAATCCTTCACAGTCGGCGATGATACCTACGAAAAGACTCCGGTTGGTCTTATTAAGACTGATGCTGATGGAACTACAACCTTGTTACAGGATAGCGAAGAAGCTGATAGCCTTGATCTCACTGATAGTGACACTGCTTGGAATGAAGTTGGAGTTGCTAGTGAAGATGGCACACTTGGTTTAGATGACGTTGATTCCAATACTGCTATTTTGAGCGCTGATAAACAATCTGTAGCGGCAACTGTTGATTACACACCGGCAACTGAAGACGAACCTGCAACTTACGATATTAAGGCTGGCGACGGACTCGGCTCTGATACAACTGTTGCACTTGGTGAAGATGATGCTATTGTCACAACTGACTTCCCTGCAACTGTTACTACTGAAGACGGCAACGGCACCTATGAAGTTAACGGCGATACATTCCAGGCAAGTGATTCTGCTCTTGAAATTGCAACTACACCTGAAGGCTCAACTCTTACTAGTGGTACAGTTGCACTTGATGGTAGCGATGAGGCTGTTGATGGCGTAACTACCACTGATGGCGACGAAATTACTGCAAATAGCGATACTGAAATTGCAGCAACTGTTGAAGACGGCAACTTGACAGGCGTAAGCGGTATTGACGACGGCGAAAGCTTCACTGTTGGCGATGATACCTACGAAAAGACTCCGGTTGGTATCCTTAAGACTGACGCTGAAGGTAATGAAACCTTGTTGACAGATAGTGAAGAGGCTGATAGCCTTGATCTCACTGATACTGATACTGCTTGGAACGAAGTTGCTACCCTTGAAAATGCTGAAGATCCTGTTGACGTTTCTGATATTACTGCTGATACCACATTGCTCAATCCTGAACGCGATGAAATTGTAGCAACTGTTGATTACACCGAACCTACCGAAGATACTCCTGCAACTTACGATATTAAGGCTGGCGACGGACTCGGCTCTGATACAACTGTTGCACTTGGTGAAGATGATGCTAATGTCACAACTGACTTCCCTGCAACGATTACTACACCTGAAAATGGCAACGGTACTTACGATGTCAACGGCGATACATTCCAGGCAAGTGATTCTGCTCTTGAAATTGCAACCACACCTGAAGGCTCAACTCTTACCAATGGCACTGTTGCACTTAACGGCGACGAAGAAAATGCGGGCGTAACCACTACCAACGGAAGCGGCGTTGAAATTAAAGCTGATGAAGGCACAGAAATTACAGCAACTGTTGAAGATGGTGTCTTGACAGGCATTAGCGGCATTGACAATGGCGAATCCTTGACAATTGGCGAAGATACTTATAGAAAGACTCCGGTTGGTATCCTTAAGACTGACGCTGAAGGTAATGAAACCTTAATGCCTGATAGTGCAGATGCTGATAGTGTAGACTTGAAAGAAACCGATCTTACAAATTGGACAGCTGTTGAAACCGCTGATGAAAACGGCACTGTTGATTTGTCAGATGTTGATGGTGAAACAGCTATATTGAATGCTGATGAAGATGCTACTGTTGCAACTGTCGATTACACACCGGCGACTGAAGACGAACCTGCAACTTACGATATTAAGGCTGGCGACGGACTGCCTGAAAATGCTAAATTTGCACTTGGTGAAGATGATGCTAATGTAACAACCGACTTTGACGGAACCATTACCACGCCTGAAGACGGCAACGGTACTTACAATGTCAACGGCGATACATTCCAGGCAAGTGATTCTGCTCTTGAAATTGCAACCACACCTGAAGGCTCAACTCTTACCAATGGTACTGTTGCACTTGATGGTAGTGATGAGGCAACGGACGGCATTACAACAACCGACGGCGAAGAAGTTATTGCAGCTAGTGGAACTGAAATTGCGGCAACTGTCACGGAGGGCGCATTGACAGGCGTAAGCGGTCTTGATAATGACGAAAGCTTCACAGTTGGCGATGATACCTACGAAAAGACTCCGGTTGGCGTCTTGAAGACCGACGAAAACGGCGATGTAACAATGTTGCCGGATAGCGCAGATACTGATAGCTTTGATCTTACCGATACTGACACTGCTTGGATACCGGTTGAAGTTCTGGAAGATACCAGCGCGCTTGATTTGGCGGATGTTGCTTCTGATGGCGTATACCTCACTGACAATAAACAGGCTGTAGCAGCAACTGTTGATTACACCGAACCTACCGAAGATACTCCTGCAACTTACGATATTAAGGCTGGCGACGGACTTGGCTCTGATACAACTGTTGCACTTGGTGAAGATGATGCTATTGTCACAACTGACTTCCCTGCAACTGTTACTACTGAAGACGGCAACGGCACATATGAAGTTAACGGCGATACATTCCAGGCAAGTGATTCTGCTCTTGAAATTGCAACCACACCTGAAGGCTCAACTCTTACCAATGGTACTGTTGCACTTGACGGCGCAGCTGATAACAATGACCTTACTACAACCGACGGCGATACAGTTGCGGCGAGTGACGGCACAGAAATTAGTGCAACGGTTGAAGATGGCAATTTGACAGGCATTAGCGGCATTGACGACGGCGAATCCTTCACTGTTGGCGATGATACCTACGAGAAGACTCCGGTTGGTATCCTTAAGACTGACGAAAACGGCAATGTCACAATATTGCCAGATAGCGCAGATGCCGATAGCCTCGATCTTACTGATACTGATACTGCATGGGCTGAAGTTGTATCGGTTGGTGAAGATGGTATTTCAATCGGCTCTGACATTACAGATCCTACTTACTTCTTGGGCGATGATAATTCAACAATCGTTGCTAAGTATGAAGATGGTACAATCACCGCGCTTGATGATTCTGCAGCTGAAACTCCGATTAAGATTGAAGGTATTGAAGAACCGATTGCTCTTGAAGGCGAATTTGGCGATATTACACTTGGCGACGACGCGAAAGTTACTGGCGCTGAAGATGGACAAGAATTCACTGTTGAAAGCGGCGCAACTGCCACAATCAATGGCAAGACTGTTGACGCAAGCGCAACAACCGATGATACAATCATTAACAACACTGAAAATGGCTTAACATTTGGCGAAGAAGGCGAGAAAGGCTCTGTCGAAATTACCGGCACTGGCACAACTGAACCTGAATACACAGTTAAGCTCGGTGAAGACGGCAGTATCAATGGATTTAGCTCAGAAGATCCTGTCAATGGCACAGTTTCAACAGCGGATGACTTCACAAGCGGAACTGTTGACTTTAACGATGGACAGCAAACCTTCAGCGTTGAAAATGATGCTGATGAATCTGGCGCGACCTTCACTCTCGAAAATGGCGAAGTTGTCAAAGTCAGTGAACTTGATCCTAGCACGGCAACTGTTGACGTAGTTGACAATGGTACTACTTATGAAGATGTTCTCGCTGGCAATACCGGCAAGATCCTCAGAAATGAAGACGGCACTTGGAACGTAACAGATAATGATGAAGAACTTGAAGAACCTACCGACGCGATTGCTTATGTTGTTGAAATTAATGAAGATCGTAGCGTAGTACTTTATACTTCAGAAGATGGCACAACATTTGAAGAAAGCACAAAAGTCAATGACTACAAAGCCGCGCTTGCAACTTTGGCAACGATTGCTGACGACGGCAAAGCTCCGAAACTTGAAGAATCTGCAACCAGCATTGAAATTGCTGACGGCTTAATTTCCGAAGGCAAAGCTGTAACTGTAATTAACAAACATAGTGCGGATGGTTTGGATGTCACCGATAGCGCAGGCAACGCGCTCATTAGTAACTTGCCGATTAGTGCAAATGAAGCTTTGCAACTCTCTGACGCTGGCGCAACTCTTGTTAACTTCGATGGTGCAGCTATTACAGCTGTTACAAATGCTGATATTAATGATAGTGCTCTTGCAGGTGTTGAAGTTGCTCTTGCGGCTGGACAGACATTAACGCTCGGCAATGATTATGTTGTTGAAGCTGACGCGGCTGGAACAGTTACAGTTGGTGATACATTCGGCGCTTTGACGATGACCGAAGCAGCTACAATTACTGCACTTGAAGACAGCGTATTTACTCTTGCGGCTGAAAAAGATTACACCATTAACGATATCGCATTGACAGCAAACGAAGAAACAACCGCTACTGTTGGCAATAATGAAATAGCTGTTGTTGGCGCTGTAACCTATGATGAAGTTGCAGTAACAGCGGACGAAGGCAACGCTGCTACACTCGGCGCGGACGGCTCAATCCGCCTTGCTGATGGCAATACCGCGCAAACTACAGTAGCAGACGTAGAAATTAGTATTGATGATGGTGCAACGGTTACTATTAACGGCGGTGAAATTATCGCCGAAAGTGATGCAAAGGTAACCACCGGCGAAGATGCATTTGAAGTTGATGGTAAAGCTGCTGTTGACGGCGTTAAACTGAATCAAGGTACAATGAGTATCTCCACAGCTGATAATACAATGACGCTCAATGACGGCGCAGAAGTAACCGGCGACGCAAGTGCCGATAAAGAATTGACGATTGCCTCAGGTGCTACAGTTACTATTAACGCGGTTGGTAATTTGACCAGTGAAAATGGCGCAGTTGTTACAGCTCTTACAGATGTTAGCGTCAAGTTCAATCCTACTGAAGCTGATATTGCTTGTGCAAATATGACATTTGATGGTGACGGCGAAGTTACACTTACATCGGAAGGTACCAACATTGTCAATGTTAAACTCGGTGGCAATCTCAATGTAACCGGCGCTGAAAACGGCTCAGTATTTACAGTTATTGCTGGCGCAACAGTTACGATTGACGGCAAGACCTTCCAGGCAACAGGTGATAGCGACGTTGTTATCACCAACCAGGATAACGGATTTACAGTTGGTAGCGAATCTGTAACAATTACCGGCGACGATAGCTATACAGTACAATCTGCTGGTAATGGTATCGATGCGGTAACAGGTATTTCTAGCGGCGCGTTTGTTGATGGTACAGGTGAATTTGATGTTGTAACTGACGCTGAAGGCTCATTTACAATTGGTAGCAGCGCTTACACAACAGCTGAAGACGCTGAAGTTACATTCGGCTTTGCAAATGGCTCAGTCAATGCGATTAGCGAACTTGAAGGTGTTGTTGTCGGCGACTTCACAAGTGAAATTAATGTTAACGATAAGGCGGTACAAATTCGCGGTGATAACAATGTTAGTGTTACCGCAACAGCCGATGGTGTAAGTGAAATTAGCGGCGTGGGCGCAGCTGACGGCGTAACAATTTCTAGCACGGGCGGCGCAGATAGTATCGTAACTGATGCCGAAGGAAACTTCACATTTAGCAATGGTCTTACAGTGGGAATCACCGGAGACGATAACGTTGTATTCAATAATGGTGGAATTAGCAGCCTGGAATCTGGTCAAGTTGTACTCTCGCAAGATGTATCTAACAGCTTTGTTAATGACGAAACAATTAGCGTTGATATAGTTGAACACGCTGTAACATTGACAGTAGCCGATAGCGCAATTACTGAAGTTGAAGGTCTTGAAGGTGCAATTAGCGGCTTGAATGACGCAACAGTCGACGTTGTATCTGATAATGTCACTATTAATGGTACGCAAATTGCTATTAACGAACTCGGCGGCACTGATGTTAACGCAATCGTTGCTGATGGCGAAATTGCTACAATCACCGGTCTTAGCGATCTTGCAACTGTTAACACTGCGGCTAATTTGGCGGTTGTTACTGAAAGAGAAGGCGCATTTACCTTTGTTGATGAGCAATTCACAGTTCGCGGCGATAGCATTGTAACATTTGAAACTGACGAAAATAGCAGAGTTAAGAATGTTGCAGATCTTAATGGCTCTTTGACAAGTACAGCTGATGAAGTAACTGTTGAAGGTGACGCGTTTGCAATTAACAGCAATAGCACCAGCACACCGGTTATAATTTCTGAAGGCAATGGAATTACTGGCGTTGACGGTTTGACAAGCGGCGACAGCGTAAGCGGCGATTTGGATAATGCAGCCGTTACAATGCCTGGCTCTAATGGTACAGTTCCTAGCAGCTTAACAATTAATGGCAATACTTACGCACTTGAAAACGATGAAGATGGTATTGTAATTAACGGCGACGAAATTACAGGACTTGGTAGCAACGCAAGCTTAACCGTTGGTTCTGCAGGTGATTACAATGTCAATGGCAATGAACTGGACGATCTGAAGATTGGCGATGTAATTATTTCTGACGGAGATGGGCAAATTTCGGTTTACGATCCGAATGATTACAATATCGATGAAAATACTACTACCGCTGAACTGGTTGACAAGTATTCTGCGGAAGATAGCAGATTCGTTAACGCTTCAGAGCCTGAAACAACATATGACAGTGATACAAATTACGACGGTAACTTGGTATTTAAACTTGGCGAAGATGTAGATGCTGACTTCAGCGATAGCGAAGGCATGAAGAAAGTTTCACTTGCCGGCGGCGATCAATCTATAACCTTTGGCGATGGCGGCGACAATATGGCTGTTGTTGAAGACGACGCAACCGGTAAGAAAGATATTACTCTTGGCAATAACGGTGATAATGTCGTTATCGGTGATACAACAGCTGAAGTCGAAGTTACAACCGGTAATGGCGATGACAATGTTGTTTCTAAAGCGTACAATGCAAGTGTCGATTCCACTGGTAAGACCGGCAAAGCTAAGGTTGCTCCGCAATCTAGCGGCGGCAGACGTTCAAGAATTAATTGGAGAGGTTATGACTATAGCACCGGCTCTGGTATTCAAACAATCTTTGAAAGCATTGCACAGGCCATTAAGAATAATTTGATTGCCTTTGGTATTGGCGGCTATGAAAACAGCGCAAGTCTGAAAGGACAAGGCGAGGTTGTATTTGAAGACAACAGCACTTCCAGCGACATACTCTTTGACGATACTGATCGGACTGAAAATGCTTCTAAGGTCAACTTCTACAACAAGAGTGGCGAATTGTCTAAGGTCGGCTTCACCTATTCAACAGGCGGCGTGGTCGATATGAGCTCGGAAACTACTGGTACGATAATTAAGGGCAATTACACTGAAGGCAGAACTGCTGATAAACGTAAGACTGGTGAATCTACGTTGTATGGCGGTTCCGGTGACGATTACATTCTTGCTGGTGGTAATGATTACATTGATGCAGGCGAAGGTATTAACACAATTGAATTGTCGAATGTTTCCAATCGCCGTACTTCAGACAATGGCGCGGTAATTGCTATGACTTCTGAAAGCGGACGCACAATAATCGATGGCGAAAACTTCAACAATGCTAATGGATTCAATTATGCGGCAGATAAGATTGAGGCTAAACTCCTCTCTGATCTCGAAATTAGCCTGAAAGACAATACTCTCACAATTAAAGACGGTCGTGCACGTACTGAAATTACTAATGTAAAATCTACCGGCGGTAGCAGCAGCGATGTTGCCGATAACAAACTCGGTGACGACAGCACAGCAAATATCATGCTTATCAGCAAGAGCACTAATGGAACTATTAAGGCAAGTGTCACTGAATCCGGCAATGACATTAAGATTGATGAAAATACTAACGAAGACCAAATAGCAAATGCTTATATCGGTGAAAATTCCGGCGTCAACTTCGAAGCAACTGAAGAAGATCTCAATATCAACCTCGGCGGCGAATACAACGGTAAAGATTACACTGGCGTTGGAAATACATATGGCGATGAAGTAGATCTTTACTTCAGAGGTATTAATAAAGTTCAAGCTGGTAGCGGCGATGCTAAACTTGTTGGTGCGTCTGACGAAAACAATACATTGATTGCTGGTACTGGTAAAAATAGTATCTGGGGCGGCGGCGCAAGCAATGACTTGATGATTGGTGCGGCTGACGCTGGCGATGAAAAGGAAGGTTCAACAACATTCTACTTCTTCGAAGGCGACGGCAATGACACAGTCACCGGCTTCAAGTTCGGCACTGAAAAGACCTCTGATAAGATTCGTTCGATTAATTCGCCTGTTAGTGAAATTCTCGTTGATGGTTCGGATGTTCTCGTGACATTTGGCACACAAGGCGACCAGTTGAGAATTACTGACGCTGTTGGTGAAGATATCCAGTACAGCGGTTCCAGAACTACATTGGTTGCTCAAATTGACGAAAATGAAGTTACATTCGACGGCACAGCAAATTACTTCCAGGCAACTGGCAAGAACGCTACAATCAATGTTGCAGCTGGTGCTTTGGACGAGGCTATAGTCCACCTTAACAACGATAGAAGCGACGTTGCTACCTTCTATGGCGATATTAAGTACCTCGACGCTTCAGCGCATGATGACAAAGCTGATCTTGCTGGTAATGACAATAACAACGTAATTACTGCAAGTAGCGGCGGATCTACCCTGTGGGGCGGCTCAAACGGCAATGACACACTCATTGGCGGCGCCGGTGCAGATGAATTTATCTACAACGCAGGCAATGGCAATGACGTTATCCGCAACGCTGGCGCTAAAGATGTTATCAATATTAATAACTTGACGATTAGCGATATTACCGGCGATAATGGCGCGGGCGCTGTGATTGATACCGAATCCGGCGATATTACAATTTCCTTCAGGAATGGTGATAAGCTCACTGTCGTCAACGGCAATAACAGCGACGCAACCTTCAGTATTGGCGGAGGAAGTTATAAAGCTGAAAATGGTAAGTGGAATCGTCAATAACCCCGCCTTAATAAATTCGGTTGTATGGATGGCTAGAAATTTTGGCTACACGGTGAAGTAAAAAATCATCGAAAAAGGAACCACCGCCTTTAGCTGAATGTTCTACCTCTATATGATAAAAGTTGTTCATAAAACAATTAACTCCTTTCTTGAGCTCGACTGCGGTCGGGCTCTTTTTTTTTGCCGCGTTAACTGATATAATTCTGCGCGAGGTTGATAATATGAGAATGGCGATTTTAGCTGTGACGGCGGAAGGATTGACATTGGCGGGAAAAATTTCTGCGCGACAGGGCGGACAGATTTTTAAATTCAATAAAGATTTGATTGGAGAAATATTTGATAAGTTCGACGCCCTGATTTTTATTTGCGCAACGGGAATTGTCGTGCGAACTATCGCGCCGCATATTGTCAGCAAACTTAGCGATCCTGCAGTAATTGTAATTGACGAAAACGGACAAAATGTTATCAGCCTGCTAAGTGGACACGTCGGCGGCGCTAATGAACTAACGCGGGAAATTGCCCGAGCCATTAATGCAAATCCAGTGATAACGACGGCAACTGATATTGAAAAAAAAATCGCAGTTGATAGCTTTGCAAGTAAGCTCGGTCTGCGTCCAGAACCTAAAGAGGCGATTAAAGCAATAAATTCAGCAGTCCTGCGCGACGAACCAATTTATTTGACGGCAGGCAATGTTCGATTGAATTTAAATCCGCTAAAATTAATTGCAGGCGTCGGTTGCAAAAGAGGCACTTCAACAGAAGAAATCGCAAAAGCAGTATCGACAGCGTGCAAATTGATTAATCAACCGGTCGAACGAATAAATTTGTTGGCAAGCGTCGATTTAAAAAGTGATGAGGTTGGTTTGCTGGAATTTGCTAAGGAGCGAAATCTTGAAATAAAATTTTTCAGCACGGCAGAATTAGCAAAAAAAATAACCGATTATAAACTTCCCGAATCAAAGTTCGTGAAAGATACAATCGGCGTGGGTAATGTATGCGAAGCGGCGGCGCTGTGTTGCGTAAAATCTGCGCGATTCGCTTTAACCAAAAAGTCTTTTAATGGAGTGACAATAGCATTAATATGGGAAAAATAATAATTGTGGGGCTCGGTCCAGGAAATGTCGACGAAATGACGCCGAGAGCCCGAGCGGCGATTGAAAGCGCCGAAGTTATCGCGGGCTACATAACTTACATTAAACTTATTCCTGATTTAGTCAGCGGCAAAGAAATTATCGGTACAGCAATGATGCAGGAAGTTGAACGCTGCAAACAAGCGATTGACGCGGCGGTTGCTGGCAAAAAAGTTGCTGTCATTTCAAGCGGCGACGCAGGCGTTTATGGTATGGCGGGCTTGGTAATCGATATGATTTTGGATCTGCCAGTCAAGATTGATTTTGAAGTTATCGGCGGCATCTCTGCGGTTAATGCGGCAGCGGCAATTTTGGGCGCGCCATTGATGCACGACTTCGCCGTTATAAGTCTTAGTGATTTATTAACTTCGTGGGAATTAATTAAAAAACGCGTGCGTAATGCAGCGGACGGCGATTTTGTCATTGCGCTTTACAATCCCAAAAGCAAAAGGCGCGTTGATAATATCGTCGAAGTGCAAAAAATTCTGCTGGAATACCGCGAAAAAAATACGCCCGTTGGTATCGTCACCAATGCAGGGCGCGCGAATGAGCAAAAAATTATTACCACGCTGGAAAATTTCACTGCCGAAGAAATTAATATGTTTTCGCTGGTGATTATCGGCAATTCACAAACGTACATTAAATCTGGATTTATGATAACGCCGCGCGGTTATGAGGGCAAGCAATGAAAATATTTGTAATGGCGGGCACTGAAGACGGACGCAAATTGGCGGAATTTCTTTCCAACAAAGGTTATGAAGTCACAGCGTCGGTTGTCAGCAATTATGGCAGAAAAATTCTTGAGCAATATGATTTTCGAGTTAATGATAAAAAATTGAACGCAGAGGAACTTGCCGAATTTCTGCGCGAAGGGGAATTTAATATTCTGGTCGATGCAAGCCATCCATACGCATTGAGCGCCTCTACAAACGCCATTGACGCCTGCGCGAGTATAAATATACCCTATGTCCGATTTGAGCGTGCAGAGAGCGTTACAGGCTATTCTAGGGCATATCACGTTGACAGCTACGAAAATGCGGCTAAGGTTGCGGCGACTCTCGGCAAAAATATTTTCCTTACAACCGGCAGCAAGACCTTGAAAATCTTTGTTGACTTGCTGAAAAATTGTAATGTAACTGCGCGAATTTTGCCAACAGCTGAAGTTATAGCTGAATGCGAATCACTGGGCTTGACGCCCAAACAAATTATAGCAATGCAAGGACCGTTCAGCATTGATTTGAACGTCGAACTTTTTAAATACGCCAAAGCCGAAGTTATCATCACCAAAAACAGCGGCACAATAGGCGGATCAGACACAAAAATAGCCGCAGCTGAGATTTTAAATTTGCCTGTGATCATTATCGAGCGCCAGAAAATTTATTATCCCAATGTTGCGGCTACCTTTGAAGAAGTTGCTTCAAAACTTCAGGGACTAGGGATTAGCGAATAATGAAAGTTTTAAACACTAGACCCTATTCCCTTTCCACTATTCACTTAAAATGTAAGCTTTTAAAACTTCGCCATAATAGGCAATATGCGGATCTTCATTCGCCCCGACGTGCGTGCTATCAACGCCTTCGGGGTAAAATTTTTTAAAGCGATAGGAAATGCTTTTAATCGGCTGAACTTGCTCAAATACAACGCGACACTCAATCGTAAGAGGCAATTCTTGAATCGCAGGCGGACGAATCATATCAGCGTCAACCAAATGAGCTCCAACTTTAGCAAGTTTATCAAAATCACGCCCGCTGTTACTGCCACACATTCCCAAAATTTTCTTGGCTTTATCAGCGTATTTGTCGCCGTAAGGTACGCAAATTGTAAATTCACCCGTGCGCTCCAAAAGTTCAGTGGTAAATCTGCCTTCACGAATATAAGCCGTAAAAATAGGCGTCCCCCATTCAAGACCAATACTGCCCCAGCCGATAGTCATCGCGTTGATACAATCTTCAGCCTCGCTGGTGAGCAAAATACCTTTAGGCAAAGCCTTAAAAATTTCGCCCGCATAATCAAAAATATTAATTTCCTTCTTAGTCAAAGTGAAAGACCTCCCTCAAAATAAAGTAAGTTGATTGCTCTCCGGCAAATCAGCAAGACAGCCGTGCTCGCGCAGTACGGCTATATTTGATCTGGTAATGCCCGCGCGCGCCCGCAAATCTTCAATGGAAAGAAATTCGCCGTCTTTACGCGCCTCAACAATGCTATTGGCGGCAACTTGCCCAACGCCATCTAATGACGCCAGCGGCGGCAATAACGAATTTTCCAGCATAATAAACTTTTTAGCGTCAGAGCGGTATAAATCAACGCGCTCAAATTTAAAGCCGCGCAAAATCATTTCATAAGCCAGCTGAAATACTGCAAGAGTTTCTTCGTCTTTCTTGGAATCAGAATTTTTATTAACGGCTTTGTCAAGTTCAGCAATTTTCGCCGCAATGTGAGATTCGCCCTTGATAATTTCATTGGCGTCAAATTCTTCTGCGCGAATCGAAAAATAAGCCGCGTAATAAGCAAGCGGATAATGAACTTTGCAATAGGCAATGCGATAGGCCATCATAACATAAGCTACAGCATGAGCGCGAGGGAACAAATATTTAATTTTTTGGCAAGAATCAATGTACCAATCCGGCACGTTATGCGCCTTCAAAATTTCAACTTCTTCTGGCGAAAGTCCTTTGCCCTTGCGCACCTTCTCCATAATCTTGAAAGATTTTAAATCGTCGACGCCGTGATTAATAAAAAATCTTAACATATCTTCGCGCCCCGAAATTGCCTGCTTCAACGTGCAAACTTTCTGCTTAATCAAATCTTGAGCATTGCCAAGCCAAACATTTGTGCCGTGCGAAAAGCCCGAAATTCTAACCAAATCACTGAAACAATCTGGCTTAGTTTCGTCAACCATTCCGCGCGTGAAATTCGTTCGAAATTCCGGAATACCAAATGTGCCGCTGCTTGTGCCAATCTGCGCAGGCGTTAAATTAATCGCGTCGGTCGAAGAAAAAATACTAAGAGTCGCGGCGTCATCCAGCGGAATTGTAGCGGGATCAATGTGAATAATATCTTCCAACATTTTAATAACCGTCGGATCATCGTGTCCAAGAATATCAAGCTTAACAATACGCTCGCCAATCGAATGATAATCAAAATGCGTGGTAATTGTATTGGCTTTGACTTTTTCGGCGGGACGCTGAATCGGCGTGAAGTGGTGAATATCCATATCGCGCGGCACAACCATAATTCCAGCGGGATGTTGTCCTGTGGTACTTTTAACGCCCATGCAACCAGCCGCCAGTTTCGCCACAAATGAGCCGTGCTTTTTTTGATTGTGCTCGTCAAGATATTTTTTCGTGTAACCAAAAGCGGTCTTTTCGGCAACAGTGGTAATTGTTCCTGCGCGATAAACATTGTGCTTGCCAAATAAAATTTCGGTGTACTTGTGAGCCTGAGCTTGATATTCGCCCGAAAAATTTAAATCAATATCAGGGACTTTATCGCCGTCGAAACCCAAAAATACCGCGAAAGGAATATCATGCCCGTCTTTGGCAAGAGGATAGCCGCAAACAGGGCAATTCATATCGGGCAAATCGTAGCCGCAACTCGCCGAACCATCAGTAATAAATTTGCTGTACTGGCACTTTGGGCAACGATAATGAGGCTGGAGCGGATTAACTTCAGTGATACCAGTCATAGCGGCGACGAACGACGAGCCAACCGAGCCGCGCGAGCCTACCAAATAGCCGTCGTCATTGGATTTTTTAACCAACTTCTGCGCGATTAAATACAAAACAGAAAAGCCGTGATTGATAATCGGCTTAAGTTCCTGCTCAAGCCGCGCCTCCACAATAGCAGGCAAATTTTCACCATACAAACGCCGAGCCTTTGCATACGCCATATTTTTAATTTCATCCTCAGCACCTGGAATTTCCGGCGAATAAAGCGCAGTCGGTATCGGCTGAAGTTCCTCGATTGATTCAGCAATTTTGTTAGGATTAATTACAACCGCTTCATATGCCGCGTCTGCACCAAGATAACTAAATTCAGCAAGCATTTCGTCAGTTGTGCGCAGGTACAAAGGCGGTTGTAATTCAGCGTCCTTAAAACCTTTGCCGTGCATCAAAATCGCGCGGTAAATCCAATCTTCAGCGTTTAAAAAATGAGCGTCGCACGTGGCAACCAGCGGCTTACCCAATTTCTTAGCCAAATCAGCCACTTTTAAATTGATATTAATCAAATCGGTTTCGTTATTGATATTCGGAAATTTGGAATCCTTAATCAGAAATTTGTTGTTCAGGTGCGGCTGAATTTCGAGATAATCGTAAAACTGCGCGATTTTCTCAATTTCAGCGTCAGATTTACCAGCGATAATTGCGCTCATAAGTTCGCCCATTGCGCAGGCAGAACCAATAATCAGACCTTCGCGCAGAGCCGCCAGAATTTTTTTAGGAATGCGAGCAGTGTAATGAAAATATTTCAGCTGACTGATTGAAACCAGCCGATAAAGATTATTTAATCCAGTCTGATTTTTAGCAAGCAGGATAATATGATATGCCGTTTTAGCGCTCTCAGCGTCGATTAGATAGCCTTCCATTCCATAGAGTATTTTTATATGCTTACCCTGCTTATCGAGGCTCTGAGCGGCGCTGGCGGCTTCTGGGAAGGCTTGAATCACCCCGTGATCAGTTATCGCAACGGCGGACCAATTCCAGGCGGCGGCAGTTTGAATAAGTTTTGTCGGCGAAATAACCGCGTCCATTTGGCTCATTGTTGTATGAACGTGCAATTCAACGCGCTTAACTTCAGCATTATCTTCGCGCGCAATGGGAGCGTCAAGCGCTTCAACTTTATCAACCATTAAAACATTTTCCTCAAGAAATTTATCAAATTTTACAGCGCCCTGAATTTTGACACGCGCGCCGTCCTTGACATTCGCCAAAAAATTATCAACTTCAGACTGGTTAACTTTTTTAAAGATTTTCCGGCAAATAATACCGTCGCTATCGTCCGTGACAGCAAAAGTTATTTCAACGCTGCCGATTTTTTTTATTTCGCGCAGATTGACGCCGTTTTTCTTGCCCAACAACCTTAGCCATTTCGCCGCTAATGTCAGCAATTTTCGTAGCGTCAATAACAATTTTCTTAACAACTTTTTCAGCGGGCTTAACAGGCTCATTAACTTTTAAATCGATTTTTGCGGTGACATTGTATTTTTCATTTAAAAAAACTTCCGCTTTGTGCAGAAGTTCAGGCGCAATATTTTCAGCGGCAATAAGCGAAATTTCCCAACGATTTGCCTCCGGAATTAAAATAACTTTCGTCAATTCGCAATTTTGGAAATCAGCGCCGCAAATTTTACTAAAAACTTTCGGATTTTTTATGACAAGCTGATATTTATCCATAATCCACCCCCTTAATCAGTTGCCGCTCTGAACATATGACTAAAATTCGCCGAATACAGCTTAGATTTTTCGTAATGCAATTGTCGGGCGTTTAAACAATTTCCGACGATAATTAACGCCGTGCGCTTAATATTTTCAGCTTTGACCTGCGCGACGATATTTTTTAAATTGCCGCGAATAATTTTTTCATCAGCCCAAGACGCGCGCGCCACAACAGCAATAGGCGTCTGCAAATCTAAACCTGCAGAAAGTAAATCACTTACAACTTCTTCAATCAAGCTAACAGATAAAAAAATGCAGAGCGTGGTTTTGTGCTGCGCGAGATTTTTTAAAGATTCGCTGTCGGGAATGGGAGTTCTGCCGCCGTGCCGCGTGATTATGACTGTTTGAGTAATGCCCGGAATTGTATATTCTTGCTTGAGCGCCGCCGCCGCCGCCAAAAATGAACTGACGCCAGGCACAATCTCATATTCAATATTTTTAGCGTCGAGTTCGTCAATTTGCTCTTGAATTGCGCCATAAATCGAAGGGTCGCCGGTGTGCAGTCGAACAACGTTTTTGCCTTCAGCATTAGCGCTTTCAATGGCGTAAATAACTTCCTCAAGCGTCATTTCGGCGGAATTATAAATTTTCGCGTCGGGCTTGCAATTTCTCAATAAATCCGGATTAACCAACGAACCGGCGTAAATCACAACCTCAGCTTCGCGCAGAAGCCTTTGCCCTTTAACCGTTATTAATTCAGGATCGCCTGCGCCCGCTCCAACTATATACACCACGACAAATCAGCCTCCTTTGCAGCAAGTTTAACACAAATTTTTAACCTAGTCTAGCTTAGTAATTTTCAAATCGTTGTGCCAATGAACATAGCCACCACTCAGCGTCAAGTACGGACTCGGATTTATAACTTGCATTTGAATCGCACAGGGAACAAAATCGCACATTTCGGGGTTGTCAAGATTTTCATTGAGCGGAATCGAAATGACGCAGGCAATATCGTAAAGCTCCTGCCTAAGCTCAACGCGAAATTTCCAATCCAAAACGTAAATATCCCCGCGCTTAGCATCAAAAATCGCCTTTGTGTCATTGAAACGCGAATCAGTATAAACCAAATCAACACCTGTAGAATTGCGAATGTGATATCCCGCGCCTAAACAATTTATATCCGCGTGTGTGCTAATAACCATTCGCAAAATAACTTCCTGCCCAAATGTAACCTCGCTGATAATTTCGCCGCTTAAATCCAACAACTGAATATTTTCAAAGCTAGCCTTGTCATTTTGAAAACGCCCATATTTCGCATTTCGCAAAAAAATTTCCCTGTTCAAATTAATTCGCTCGGCATCAATAGGTATGTTAATTTCCTTCGCGCCGCCGCTTTTCAAATCCATTCGCGCCTCTTCAATAAGCGCCAAAACTTCATCGCTCTGCTTACCGCCCAGCTGTCGCCGCATTTCAATCAGCATATTCCGGTAAGTTTGAATTACTTCCTTAGCTGAAGCGTCCATTAAAATCTTCCCCGCGTCAAGCAAAAACGCACGCTGACAAAGATTTTTCAAAGCGCTGGTGTCGTGACTGACAAACAAAATCGTAACGCCGCTGTCAATCATTTTACGCATCTTATCAATACATTTGCTCTGAAAAAAAGCATCGCCTACGCTCAAAGCCTCGTCGATAATCAAAATATCCGGCTCCAAAAACGCATTAACAGCAAAAGCCAACCGCGCAAACATTCCCGAAGAATAAGTCTTCACCGGCTGATTGATAAAGTCGCCAATGTCAGCAAAAGCAATGATATCATCGACTTTCGCATTCATATAAGCCTGATCGTGCCCCATCAAAATGCCGTCCATATAAATATTTTCAACGCCGGTCATATCCGGATTAAAGCCCGCGCCGAGCTCCAAAAGTGAAGCAATTCTGCCGTTAACAGTCAATTTGCCGCCGGTCGGAGCAATGACGCCGGTAATTATTTTCAGCAAAGTGGATTTACCGGCGCCATTTTTGCCAATCAAGCCAACATTTTCGCCGCGCCGAATCTCAAATGAAATATCGCGCAGGGCGTAAAAATCTTTACTGTAGCGCGTGTGAAATGGATTCAGCGCCTCTTTCAAGCGATCAATGGCTTTGTCATAAATTCGATAAATTTTAGTCAGATTCTCAGCTTTGATAACAACGTCGCTCATTCGACACCTCATAAAACATCGGCGAAATGCGGACGCAATTTTTTAAAGCACATCGCCCCGATAAACATTACTGTTAACGTGAACAGCCAAAAATAAGCCGTCAGCGCGTAATGATCCCAAAAGCATTCGTGGTAAATGAAACTTTGCCGGTATCCTTCCGCTATGTAATACGCCGGATTCAATTTCAGCAGTAAATGAAAATCTTCCGGAACTATTTTCAAACTCCAGAAAATTGGCGTCGCCCAAAATCCAAATTGCAAAATCATTGATACAAATTGCCCCACGTCGCGCAGAAATACCGTCAGCGAACTCGTCAACCAAGATACGCCCAGCGACAGGCAAACCATTGCGAAGAAGTAATAAATTATCTGCAGATTGTACAGCGAAATCGAATAGCCGTAATACGCGAACATTAAAAATATCAGTGCCACGAAAAATATATGTACAACCAGCGCCGACATTATTTTGACGATCGGCAGAAGCTCAACGCGGAAAACTATTTTCTTTACCAAAAAACTGCTCTCAATCACTGAAGTTGTCGCGCTCAAGATGCTGTCCGATATGAAAAACCACGGGAACATTCCGCACACTAACCACAGTATGAACGGAAAATTATCAACCGGCATTGATTTAAAACCCACTTGGAAGACAAACCACAAAATTAACGTCGTGATTAGAGGCTGAATGAAAGCCCACAAAATCCCTAAGTACGATCCCAAATAACGTTGCCGGAAATCTCGCTTTGTCATTTTCCACAGCAATTCTCGATTTTTGAATATGTCAGACACCAACGCCAAAAGCGCATTGATATATCTCAAAAAGTTTCCTCCTTAAAAAAAGTTTTGCACACGTTTTGCCAAAACGCCCGCCGGTATTTCCACGAAATTTTTTAGCAGGAAAACCGCCAATGCTGTTACTGCCAATGATACAGCACAGGTCAAAAATAAATTTGCGCCGGTTTTGATGAATAAGTAACAACCGACCGACCCCAAAATTGGCACGTGCATTAAGTATGTTGCGAATGAATATTGTCCGATTTTGCAAAGCACTCGCGCAGAGAAAATTTTTTGTAGTGTGTTGGAATGGAAAATTGCATAGATAATCATAGACGCGCCGACAACGTGATAGAAAACCATCGGGCTCATTGCCAGTTTGCCGAATAATTCAAAGTTCATTTTTGCGTAAATGGAAATTCCAGCGTCCAGCGCGTAATATGAGCAGAAGCAACCCGCAATTACCAACAAGCAAATAATTCCACTCGGTAAAGTTTTCGGCTCGGTGTGCATTCTGTCGCCCAAAAATGCGCCAATGACAAAAGCCAGGTACACAATGTTTGTAAAAACAGTAGCTAACGCCAGAAAAAAATATATTGGCGCGCGATTTTTTATGTTGCTGAAAAGAGCGAGGAAAGCTAAAGTCAAAATCGAGCCTTTAAAGGAATATTGCATCGTCCAGAGTACAGGATTGTATGAATTTGCTTGATCGTAGGAAAAATAAATTCCAAGCGCGCCTTCATAAACCGCGTTTGCCAAATTGGGCGTGAAATTGTACACCGTTAAAAAAGTTCCATAGGTTTCTTTGAAGTCTTGAAAAAATATTAGCCCGTTAGCCAGTAAAACATACGTCAAAATCACTGAAACAAATGGCGTGGCAGTCAACCTTATATAGCGGGTAATTGCTGATAGCGCCAACTTGGTTGTATTTTTGTCCTGCCAAAATTTATAACTCAAAATGAATCCACTAATTAAAAAAAATCCGCATACATTGGCAGAAGTGTCATAAAAACCATGCGGTAAAGTCGGATAAAACAGTGCACTATAATGATCATACACCACAAATAAAGAAAGAAAGCCTCGCAGCCCGTCAATATAGTTCAGCCTCAAAAAGTTTCCCTCCACATTAATCGAACGCGCCCGCCACATAGCCGCCGTCAACAAAAAAATTCTGTCCCGTTATCCAACCTGCGCGAGAGCTCAGCAAAAATAAAACCATAGCCGCAACGTCAGCCGGTTTGCCCAAACCCAGCAAATGACGCGAAATAATTTCCTCGCTTGCCAGCGGATTTTGATTAATCATTTCGGTTTCGACCACGGCGGGAGCAATTGAATTAATTCTGTGCCCATTGCGGATAATTTCTTTGGCAAGAGGTTTGACAGCCGCTTGAACCGCCGCCTTAGCTGCAGAATACGCAAATAAACTTTTCGAGCCGTATTCAGCTGCAACCGAACTCATAACCACGAATGACGCGCCGCTATTGGAAAATTTTTTCTTAGCGGCAGTTTGAATAAAGTTTATCATACCCCAAAAACTTGTGTCAAAAATTCGGTGCGCAAGTTCCACGTCAAAACCATTAATCGGCGTCAATCCGAAAATCCCCGCGCAATATACGCCGCCGTCAATCTTGCCGAATTTTTCAAACGCATTTTGCCAATCTTCAGCCGTCGCGCAGGTCACGTCAAGCTGAACCACAGAAATTTTTTCAGCATTAATACTTTTCAAAGCGTCAAGGCGCTCAATATTTCTGCCAATCGCCAAAACATTAGCGCCGCTCGCCGCAAGTTCAATCGCAGTTTCTTTGCCAATACCCGAAGACGCTCCAATTACCACAAATTTTTTACCGTTAAAATCCAAATTCATTTAAATTTCTCCCGTGGGCAGACAGATTAAATTTCGCAAATCGATAACCGCCGACGCTATCGACATACCGACGCCAAATCCGCTCATTACCGCCAATTTATTTAAAGATTCTCCGCGCCGCGCCATTTCCGCCAGCGTGATTGGTATCGACGCCGAACTTGTATTGCCAATTTTTTCTGCGCGAAAAGGTAAATTTTCCGCCGGTAAATTCAATTCTTCGGACAAAGTTTCGAGTATCAGCCGGTTTGCCTGGTGCATTAAAAATAAATCCGTTTCTACGCCCGCAAATTTTGTTAGCTCTGTTAAATTTGGCGGTACAAATTTTGTTGAAAAATCAATAACGCGCCCGCCGTCCATTACAGCGAAATTTTCACGCACATTTAATTCAGTCAGCGGGTTTCTATAAGCGCCGCGCGGCATAATAATACCATTTGCCAATTCGCCAAAAGTTTGCAGGTTGAAATAAATTTTCTGATTGATATTTTTAGAAATGACAGCCGCCGCGCCGCCATCGCCGAAAACCGACAAACCTGAAATATCGTCGTCAAAAATATTGCGCGTGGGAGTTTCGCCGCACAGCAATAAAATTTTCCCGTCCGGCAAATTCTGAATCAGCGAAGCCGCAATGTACAGCCCGTAAACAAAACCCGAACAACCTAAATTCACGTCGAAGGCGACAATGTCACGCGGCAATTTCAGCCGCTCTTGCAATAGGTGACTCGTCGCAGGCAAAAAATAATCGGCAGTCTGGGTAATGAAAATTATCGCCCGAATTTCCTGCCGCTCAATATTCGTTTCAGTGAAAATCTTTTCAGCCGCATTCGCGCAGAAGTCCGAACTGCACAAGTTTTTATCGGCAACGCTGAAAGCTTCAAAACCAACGCGCTTTTTCAGCCGCGAAATTTTTTTATCAGGAATAAGCCCGCTCAGCCTATGCTCAATCGGCACGCGATTTTTTGAAACAACCGCGCTCACAACTTCCAGCGCCGCACCTTCAATTTCCAACAACATCAGATTCACCAACAAATTTAAACAAATCGCCAACCGTCACCGCCGCTTTGATTTCTTCGGGCGTCACAGATTTTTTCAGCTTTGAATTGCAATACGTCAAAAAAGTTACGAAACTCAGCGAATCCCATTCTTCGACGTCCGCTAACTTCGTTTCTAGCGTCAAATTTTTTTCCGTGTC
>CAJOIA010000013.1:25963-27151 GCA_905234505.1 uncultured Selenomonadaceae bacterium | reverse complement strand
TCAATAAAAGTTTCAGCACTCATAAAATCACCTTTCTAAATTTCCAGCGCAGGATTACCAAAAACTTTAGCGCCTGCGCGAACATTCTTCAAAACGACCATATGTCAAATACCAGCGCCTTTAACGCGTGAAAGTATCGCATAAACACCTCCTAAAATTTTAAGAAATATTTCTATAGGGCTTGGTTTTCCAATAATCTACAAATTTTTCGCTTAATGTCCAATTACCACGTAATTTTTTTTGACAAGATTCAAGGCGCAAAAAATCTTCTGCACGGCGAAACATAAGCCACATTTGAGCTTCACGATTATATGCACAGCCAATAAAATTATTTTTTTCATAGATAATCGACATTGCTTTATTTGTCCAAAAAGTACAATGGATAGGCAGAAGATAAAACCAATTTGGATCCTGCGGAACTTCCTCACAAATCAATGTGTGTAACGCCATAACTCCATTCGAATTCAACAAATCGATAATTTTTTCAACGTCACCTTTGTTTCCAAGTAAATGCTCAAAAACTGCCGTCGTAACTACAAAATCAAAACTTGCAGGTAAAACTTCTTCCGGCGATAAATAATCTTTTCCTTCCGAAGTTACATATGCTTCAAATTTTTTTAACCAATTCCTTTGAAGTTTTTCATTAATTTTATCGGAAAGTAGACCATTGCCTGCCCCATAGTCAAGCGTCCGCCAATTTATTTTAAAGATCCCATGATTTATCATATCTTCAAAAAGCTCTGATTGATATTCAATTCTTTGGCGCGCTTTCGGATCAATTTTCATATCATCCAATTCGCCTTTAAAAAATTTATCATGGCATTCATAATTTAGCATAATCCAGTTATCGTGAGGCATTTCATACAAAGTCTTTGCGACAACCAATCCGCAATTTTCGCAACGAACATATTCACATTTTTGTAATTTAGCCATAGAAAAATTTTTTTCAAAAAAAGGATGCATTTCACCGCCACAAACAAAACAATTCATAGGTTGAGCTCCTCCTTAAATTTACGAACCGATAAATTTAAATAAATCATTGACCGTAACCGCTGTTTTGAGTTCATCTGGCGTCACGGATTTGCCCAACTTTGAATTGCAATACGTCAAAAAAGTTACGAAACTCAGCGAATCCCATTCTTCGACGTCCGCTAACTTCGTTTCTAGCGTCAAATTTTTTTCCGTGTC
>CAJOIA010000013.1:0-25954 GCA_905234505.1 uncultured Selenomonadaceae bacterium | reverse complement strand
TCAATAAAAGTTTCAGCACTCATAAAATCACCTTTCTAAATTTCCAGCGCAGGATTACCAAAAACTTTAGCGCCTGCGCGAACATTCTTCAAAACGACCGAGCCAGCACCAATAAACGCGCCGGTTCCAACTTTGGCTTTAGGAGCAATCAAGGCGTTGCTGGCAACGAAAACTTCATCGCCAACTTGAGCATTGCCCGCCACATTCACAAAGGACATCAGACAGCTGAATCGCCCAATTTTCGAGTCGTGACCCACGCCAGAAAAATTATTAATCACGGTAAAATCGCCAATTTCTGCGCCGTCATTAACCGCCACGTGACCGGCAAAAATCACGCCGCGCCCAATTTTCGCAGTGGGTACAACCGCCGCGTTCCTGCCAATTAAATTAACAAAAATCCCGCCGCGCCCAAGAATTTTTTCAATGAGCTTTCTTCTGATTTGCGGCGTACCAATCGCGCAGGTGAAAACATCATCTTCACAAATTCTATAGCTGTCAATGTCGCCAAGAACGGGCATCGGCAGTTTTGCGTAATCTTCAGCTGAAAGCTTGACGTCGCCGTCCAAAAAACCTTTTATTTGCCATTCAGTTTCAAAGCCGATTGAACTTTGGGCGTGCCAATAAACTTCGCGAGCAAAACCGCCCACCCCAATTATAACTAAATTTTTCATATTCGCCCCCAAAAATTTTTATTCAGTGAACACCGCCGAATTATAAACTGTGGCAGAAATTTTTCAAGCCGCCCCAATCTGTAACCAAGAAATTTCATTGCGTCGCGCAGCAGTGCGCCGAAAATTCCAAGCGGCTCATTTTTAATCAGCGCGGAATATTTCAGCTGAATAAATTTTTGCCCCGCGCCTTCAGCACTGCCGAATCTTTCGCGAATCCAACTTTCCCGCGAATGAAAAACGCCAATATCAAAGTACCGGTGAAATTCTTCAGCCGCCGTGTAATTGTGTGAATGATAAACCTGCGCGAGCGAATTATAAGCAACTTTGTAACCCGACAAAAGCATTTTCGCCGCCACGTACATATCTTCACAAAGAATAACTTCAGGGAAACCGCCGACCTTTTCAAGGACATCTGCGCGATAAGCCGCGAAAGAATTTGACGCCATCGCCGCTTTGATACCAAGATTTTTAGCGCTGTCGAAAGTTCGGATTTGACTTTGCGCCGGATAATTAAATTCGCGCAGGATTTTAGCTTCAAGCGTGGCGTTGGAATGCGGGAGTTGCCGCCCATAAGCCAAGCCGATTTTTTCATCAGTCTCAAAAATTTTTACAAGCGTTGAAAGTGTCGAATCGTCGCGCAGGAGTACGTCTTGAGTCAAAAAAATTATCACGTCGAGCGGCAAGATTTTTTCAAGAGCTAATTGTCGCGTCGAGCCGTGATTGAAATTTTTTCGCGGTATACTCAAAACTCCGAAGCCGAAAGATTTTGCCAAATGTGCGGTTGCGTCTGTCGATTCGGAGTCTACGATTAATTTTTTTAGCGGCAAATCTTGCGCCGAGATTTGCTCAAGCAATTTTTTAAAACCAGCGCCCGCGTTTAGCGTTGGAATTATCAATCCGCACTGCAAGTTTTTAAAGCTCGCGCCGCAATGTCGCGCCGATAATGCATATTCTCAAAATGAATCTCGCCAACGAATTTATACGCCTTGTCAATGGCAGATTTAATATCTTTGTCAAGCGCAGTCACGCCCAAAACTCTGCCGCCGCTGGTAACAATTTGCCCGTCAATTTCAGCTGTACCGGCGTGGAAAATTATTGCACCCTGCTTTTTAGCAGTTTCAATGCCGGTAATTGGCAGATTTTTTTTGTAAGCCTTAGGATAGCCGCCGCTCGCCAAAACTACGCAGACCGCCGCGCCCTCGCTCCAATTAATTTCTTGCTTAGCTAAATCGCCATTCGCGCAGGACAACATTATTTCGAGCAAATCACTATTTAAAAGCGGCAAAACAGCTTGAGTTTCGGGGTCGCCAAATCGCGCGTTAAATTCTACAACCTTTGGTTCACCATTAACAATCATCAAACCAGCATACAAACAGCCGCGATAAATAATCCCTTCGGCACGGAGCGCGGCAATTATCGGCTTCAAAATTTTCTCATTGGCAAGAGCGGCAACTTTTTCAGTAATAACGGGCGCAGGCGCATAAGCACCCATTCCGCCGGTATTAACGCCAGAGTCGCCGTCATTCAAGCGTTTATGATCTTGCGCGGCTATCATCGGAATTATCGTTTCGCCGTCAGTGAAAGCCAATATCGATGCCTCTTCGCCGTTCATAAATTCTTCGACAACAATTTTACTGCCAGCCGCGCCAAAATTTTTCATTTCGTCAACCGCATTAATCGCCGCGTCTAAATCCTGCGCGACAATAACGCCCTTGCCCGCCGCTAAACCGTCCGCTTTAATGACAATCGGCGCGCCTTCACTGCGAATATAATTTTTCGCGGCGTCCGGATTATCGAAAACTTCAAATTTAGCGGTAGGAATATTATATTTTTTCATCAGCTGTTTAGCAAAAATTTTCGAGCCCTCAATTTGCGCGGCGTCTTTTTTGCAGCCAAAAGCTTTGATACCGGCAAATTCGAGCGCGTCAACCAAACCATTGACAAGCGGCGCTTCCGGTCCAATCACGACCAAATCAATATTTTTTTCCTGCGCGAATTTCACAATGTCATCGGGGTTAACCAATTCGGCAAATTCAGCGATACCAGGATTGCCAGGCGCGGCGTACATTTTGGTTAAAAGCGAACTCTGCGCGATTTTCCAAGCAAGCGCGTGTTCCCTGCCGCCACTGCCGATTAATAAAACTTTCATCAAATCACCTATTCAAATATTCAACAAGATAATCAAGCTTGCTCAAATCCGGCTGATTGCCCAAAGCTTTTCTAATCACCGCGTCAGCAATTTCGTCTTCCAGGTGGTAAAGGTAACCGCTATTGACATTGCCGTTTTTGTCAAAACCGCTGTGTTTGTCGCTCTTGAATTTCAAAATAATCTCGGTAAAGTCTTCAATCGGCAGAGGCTTAACAAATTCGGTGTATTCGCATTTGACAATCCAACCGGCGATGTCTTGACTGTCGGGAAGTTCTTTCGGCATATTTTCTTCGCTCCAGCCCTGCCAGCCGTTATCGGTAAGTTGCGCGTGAACTTCGCTAATTGCCCTAAAATTGCCGCGCGCGTAATGTAGAATAATATTGCCCGCTTCAACGTGCGTCAAGTTTTCCCAGTAAAACATAGGATCGCCGCCGCGATTTTTCTGTGGCGCCCACAAAAAGCCGCCATCCCTCTCAATTTCATAGGTTGAGCCTTGTGCCGCAAAAAATACGTTCGTAGGTGCGCTCATTTCATTTCCTCCTTAGCAAGATATTCGGCTATAAGCGCGTCATATTCCGCCGTGTGTGCAAATGCATCAACAGCGAATTTCCAACGAGTATCATAATCGACAGCGCCGGTTTCCGCAACCATCTTTGCAACTTTATCGTAAGTATCGGGGTTGGTAACGACGGTCACGAATTTAAAATTTTTCGCCGCCGCCCGAATCATAGCCGGTCCGCCAATGTCAATATTCTCAATCGCATCTTCCAGCGTCGCGTCTGGTCTGCAAATCGTCATTTTGAAAGGATACAAATTCACAACAACCATATCAATGGGAACAATGCCGTTTTCCTGCATTTGACGAAGATGCAAAGGATTATCGCGCATAGCTAAAATGCCGCCGTGAATTTTCGGGTTGAGAGTTTTGACGCGCCCGTTCATAATTTCCGGAAAGCCGGTCAAATCGCTAACGTAAGTAACCGGAATACCCGCTGCGCGAATCGCCTTCATAGTGCCGCCGGTACTGATAAGTTCAACGCCGGCTTTGTGCAAATCTCTGGCGAAATTCACCACGCCCAGCTTGTTCGACACGCTTATAAGTGCCCGCTTAATCTTAATTTCCATAATCATACCTCCAAAATTTTTACTTTGCGCCCTTTAATTTTCAATCTGCCTTCAACGAATAATTGAATTGCCCGCGGATAAATTATGTGCTCCTGCTCCAAGACTCGCGCAGATAAAGTTTCTTCCGTGTCATCGTCTTTAACTTCAACCGCCGCTTGCATTATTATCGGTCCTGAATCTGTGCCTTCGTCGACAAAATGAACTGTGCAGCCGGAAACTTTCACGCCATAAGCCAAAACGTCCCTGTGAGCGTGCGCGCCTGGAAATGACGGCAAAAGCGACGGATGAATATTCATAAGCCTGCCGGTAAATTTTCTGACAAATTCGGGGCTCAAAATGCGCATAAATCCCGCCAATATAACTAAATCGACGTCGCCCAGATTTTTCAAAATTTCCGCCTCAAATTCTGCGCGAGTGGCGAATAATTTTCTGTCAACGCAAATGTTCTTGATACCGGCAGCTTGAGCGCGCGCCAAAGCTTGTACATTCGGTTTGTCGGTAAGTACGATTGAAATTTCCGCCTGCAATTCGCCCGCTTTTATCGCGTCAATTATCGATTGTAAGTCTGAGCCGCGCCCCGAACATAATACCGCTAATTTAACCATTAAAAACACCGCCCGAAATTTTCACACCGCCGCCTTCAACCACGCGACCAATCTGGTAATATTCACATTCAATATCGGCAACAGCTTTTTCGTCGACAATTAAAATCATACCAATGCCGCAGTTAAACGTCCTGAACATTTCGCGCCAATCGACATTGCCCCATTCGCGCAGGAGTTGAAAAATCGCCGGAATTTCCCAATTAATATCAATTTCAACACCGCAATTCTCCGGCAAAGCGCGCGGAATATTATCATAAAATCCGCCGCCCGTGATATGAACCATACCGTGAAGTTTATCGCCCAATTTTTGAATAAGCGGAAGACAAACCGCCGGATAAAGTCGCGTCGGTGTCAAAAGTTCCTCGCCAATCGTTTTACCAAGTTCCTCAACTTTATCATTAACGTTAAATTTTTTATGCTCGAATACAATTTTTCTGACAAGGCTAAAACCATTTGAATGCAACCCGCTGGATTCCAAGCCAATCAGCACGTCGCCAATTTTCACTCGCGCAGGAGTTATCAGCCGGCTTTTTTCTACAACGCCAACGCTAAATCCTGCAATGTCATATTCGCCGTTCGCGTAAAAGCCGCTCATTTCCGCAGTTTCGCCGCCAATCAGCGCACAATTACATTCTTTGCACGCACGAGCCACCCCGCCGACAATTTCTGCCACTCGCGCAGGATTCAATTTCCCAACCGCTAAATAATCCAAAAAAAATAGCGGCTCTGCGCCCTGCACTAAAATATCATTAACGCACATTGCAACGGCGTCCTGCCCGATCGTATCATGCTTATCCAACATAAAAGCAATTTTTAATTTCGTACCAACGCCATCAGTGCCGGAAACTAAAATAGGCTCGTCATAATTTTTCAGCTTAAAGAGCCCGCCAAATCCGCCCAAATCTCCAACAACTTCTGCGCGATAAGTTGAACGCACAGCGTCTTTAATAAGTTGTACAGATTTATTGCCAGCGTCAATGTCAACGCCAGAATCTTTGTAAGTCATTTGCCCCATAACATTCTCCTCAAAATAAAAAATGGGAGCATCAACTTTGCCAAGTTTGCTCCCTTCATTGTGAATATTTTCGTATTAATATTGTCTGGTAACCTGAATCATTTCCCACTCAATCGGCGTTTCATATTTATTGGCAATGCCGCTGTAGCCTTCATCATTGGCGAAGCGCATAACATCGCGGCTGGAATCATACCAAAATCTGTAGCCGAGATAATGCGGTGAGCCATAACGATCATACATTTTCAAGGTTACGTAGGTAGTGTCATTGATACGCTCAATGGATTCAGTAATAACGTAGCAGTCCCAACCGGTGGCGTTTGAATTTCCAACGAAATGCTCGTAAGCTTCGGCATTGTTCGGCGCGAAATTGAAAACTACTGCTGCGCTCAAAACTGCCGCCATACAAAATTTTTTAAACATAAAAATCACCTTACACAAAAATTATTTACGCAGTGACGCGCGTTAAAATTTCCTTGTAAGCCTCTTCAACGCCGCCCATATCGTAACGGAAACGATCTTTGTCAAGTTTTTCATTGGTAGTCATATCCCAGAAACGGCAATTATCCGGCGAAATTTCATCCGCCAAAACAACTTTGCCCTTATCGTCAAGCCCAAATTCCAATTTGAAGTCAATCAGCATGATATTTTTCGACTTCAGCAAACTCATCATAATCTGGTTAGCGCTAAAAGCGATATGTTCGATTTCGTCAAGCTCATAAACGCGCGCAATGTCCAACGCCATAATATGATAGCGATTTAAAAGCGGGTCGCCGAGCTTATCGTTTTTGTAGTCATATTCAAGCACAGGAGTTTTAAGCGGCGTGCCTTCGTCCCAGCCCATGCGCTTAACTAAACTGCCAGCAACAACATTGCGAACGATAACTTCAAGCGGAATCATTTTGAGGCGGCGAACAACCATTTCGCGGTCGTTAATTGATTCAATAAAGTGGCTGTTGATACCGTTGGTTTTGAGCAGTTTGAAAAAGAATTCGCTCATTCTGTTGTTGATTATACCCTTTTCAGCGATAATGCCGCGCTTTTCGCCATTACCGGCGGTAGCGTCGTCTTTGAAGTACACAATCAACTTATCGGGCTCATCGGTTTCGTAGACAATTTTAGCTTTGCCTTCATACAGCTGATTAGTTTTGTTCATTTAAATAATCCAGCTCCTTTCGATATAGCAACCTTTACAGGTTTAATTACCAGCGATGGCGCGGCGGCGGTGGCGGAGGTCTATGTCCGCGTCTATTGTCATATCGGTCATCGTGTCTGCCGCTGTAACCGTAGCTGTCATGCCTATCATAGCGATCGTCATTTTCATGCCGATTACGACCGGTGATTGAATCTCTAAATTGCGTCCAGTGGCTCATTTCATTAATTTCGGAATTGTCAACGTTAACTGCATTTGCCTCAACCGGATTAAAAGTTACAGCGCTAATTGCCAGAGCCGCTAACACTGCTAATTTTTTCATATTAATCAGCACCTTTCATAAATTCGCGTTTGACATTATCGGCTTTGCGTTCGACTTCCTGAGCCATTTCTGCGCGATAATCGGCAAGTTTCTTTTTAAGATTATCGTCTGTAAGGGCGAGAATTTCAGCGGCAAAAATACCTGCATTTTTAGCGCCATTAATAGCCATTGTGGCAACTGGAACACCAGGCGGCATTTGCACGGTACTCAAAAGCGCGTCAATACCTTTCAAAGGCTCAGAATTAATCGGCACGGCAATAACAGGTCGCGTGGTATTTGCGGCAACGACTCCCGCCAAATGAGCTGCCATTCCTGCCGCCGCTATGAAAATTTTAACGTCTTGTGCGTGGCAACTTTCAATAAATTCTTGAACTCGCGCGGGCGTCCTATGCGCAGAGGCTACCGTCACTTCAACCGAAATATCAAACTCGCGCAGGACTTCAGCCGCCTTTCGCATAATGTTCCAATCGCTATCACTGCCAATAATTATTGCTACGCTCATTCTGCAACCCTCCCTTTTCGCGGTAATAATAGCAATTCGCCGAAAAACTGTCAACGTTTAGCTTATAGACATTGGATTAAATTTACATTATACTAAGATTAAAAATTTCTTAGAGGGGGAAATTTCTTGAGCAATGTTCGATTGCTGGACACCAACACTGTTAACAAAATTGCCGCCGGTGAAGTCGTTGAACGTCCTGCTTCTTGCGTGAAAGAATTAATTGAAAACGCCATTGACGCCGGAGCAACCAATATTGAAATTGAGATTATTAACGGCGGAAAAACTTTGATGCGCGTAACTGACAACGGCAGCGGTATGAATAAAGATGACGCTTTGCTTGCAATTCGCCGCCACGCCACCAGCAAACTTTCAAATGTCAAGGATTTACTTTCAATTTCGACGCTCGGATTTCGCGGTGAAGCTCTGCCGACAATCGCCGCTGTTTCAAGATTTACAATTCAGACGCGCCAATCTGATAATGAACTCGGAACGCTGATTAAGATTGAAGGCGGCAAAATCATTGACAATCACGAAACCGGCTGCAAAATCGGCACAACGGTTATTGTCGAAGATTTATTTTTTAATACTCCTGCGCGATTAAAATTTTTGAAGACGACACACACCGAAGCTAACAAAATTCATGACTATGTTATTAAATTGGCAATGAGTCATCCTGAAATTACGTTTAAGCTGATAAGTGGCGGCAAATCCGCATTGGTTACGCCAGGAAACGGCAATCTGCGCGACGTTTTGACCAGCGTTCATGGTACGGAAATTTTTAATTCTCTGATAGACGTTCGGCTAGTTATCGAGGATTTGAATTTAAGCGGCTTTATCAGCAAACCAAATTTTTTAAGAAGTCATCGCAGCTGGCAGACATTTATAATCAATGGGCGCGTTGTCAATAACCGCACCATTTCAAAGGCGATTGAAGAATCTTACAAGGCGCTGATACCCAAAAGCAGCTATCCTCTTGCTGTACTGAAAATTGAAGTGCCGCAAAATTCCATTGACGTAAATGTTCACCCGCAGAAAACCGAAATTAAATTTGAAGACGAAAACAAGATTTTTAAAGCGGTGCATAATGCAATACGCGACGCCATTTCTGAGAAAAAAGACTCCGCCGCGCACGATCTGATGGAAATTGCCGAGACGCCCGAAACGCCAAAATATGAGCCGCTGAATCTGGAAGATTATTTTGGTAAACCTTCTGACAGGAAAAATTTCAGCGTCGAAAAAGCGCGTGAAGTATTGAAAAAATCTGAGCCAGAACCGATTGACGAAGATATTTTCATTATTGAAGAAAAGCCCGAAGCGCCGCCGATTGAAGAACCTGCTATTGAAAAAAATGAGGAGCCAGTGCAACTTCAACCGATTGGGCAGATTGATTTATGTTATATCGTCGCGCAGGGCGGCAAAGATTTGTACATAATTGACCAGCACGCCGCGCACGAGAGAATTTTATTTGACAGGCTTTGCAGTTACGCGGGCGAAATTCCGGCGCAAGGTTTATTGATTCATCGGATTTTAAAATTTGACGCGCGAGAAACTCGGCTGATTGAAAAAAATCTTGAGCTTTTTCATGAACTTGGTTTTACAATGGAACTTAGCGGTGAAAATGAATTTAGGCTTGTCGAAGTGCCAACTGATGCCGCTGAAGCAGATCCCGAAATAATGCTGCGCGAAATTATTTCAAATTTGGACGTGGAAATTGACTCGGCTGACGTAGCTAAAAAAATTCGGCAATCTGTACTTGCAACTACAGCTTGTCGGGCGGCGATTAAGGCGGGGCAAGAATTAAATATTCGACAGATGCAGATTTTGCTTGACGATTTATCTAAAACGCCGAACCCTTACACTTGTCCGCACGGAAGACCGACCATTATTAAGTTCAGTTCCGGCGACCTTGCCAAGATGTTTCATAGGACTTAGGAGCTAGGATTTAGCGAATAGGGAAAATCCCTATCTCCTAATTCCTGAATCCTAAATCCTAAACAGGGGGTTTTTATGGTAGAAATAATAATCGGGCGCGCGGGCACTGGAAAAACTTTCGCCTGCCTTGAGCATATGAAAAAAATTTTAGCCACGTCGCCGCTTTCCACCGAAATAATTTATTTGTTGCCGGCGTATCAAACCTATCGCGCAGAATTGGAATTAGCTAATCTTACCGGCGGCGCAGTCAATACGCTTATGTGTAGCTTTCAAAGATTCGCGCGGCAAATTTTGAATGAAGTTGCCGGTTCGACTGTTCCGCGCATTTCTGAAACTGGCAGGCGGCTTTTGCTCAGAAAAATTTTGATTAGTCGAGCCGCTAATTTAAAATATTATGAGCGCGCGGCTAAACAACGCGGCTTTGTTGAAGTTCTCGCGCAGGAATTGAAAAATCTCCGCAGTTATTCAATTGACGCCGAAAAGTTGCGCAGTGCCCAAATCGACGACGAAGAACTTAAAAATAAAATTCACGACCTCGCGCTGTTGTACGAAGATTTCAGAGCCGCCATTGCCGATAAGCAAAATGACGAAAGTGACCTAATTGAACGCGCGTCAGAGCTGATTAAAGATTCAGCAGCTATCAAACGCGCTGAAATTTTCATTGACGGCTTTATATTTTTTGATCCGCAACAGCGAAAAATCCTGCGCGAAATTTTTAAATACGCCCGCAATGTTTATATCACTTTGCCAATGGATACCGACCTCAACAGCCGTGAAAATGTCCGCGATACCGGCATTTTTAACCGCGCCTACAAAACTTTTAAAATACTTGAGGATATGACTGATTTTAAAATTGTGCGTTGCAACGCGGCGAAAAGATTTGAAACTGACGCGCTGAAATTTATTGAACAGAATTTCTTTGCGCGCGTGCCGAAAAAGTTTGCCGGTAATGCTGATAGTTTGAAAATTGTTGAGGCTGTTAATCCGCGCGTGGAAGTCGAGGCGGTTGCTCAAGATATTTTGAAATTGCACAAGCAAGGTTATCGGTTTCGCGAAATTGGAATTATCGCCCGCGACGAAGATTACGGCAATTTGATTAAGCCGCTTTTTGAAATTCACGGCATACCATTTTTCATTGATAACAAACGCGCGGCAGTTCATCATCCATTGGCTGAATTTATTCGTTCGGCTCTGGAAACTTTGCGCGGCTGGCGGGCTGAAGCTATTTTTCGCTGTTTACGCACTGGATTTTTTGAAATTGCGCAGACTGATATTGATTTGCTTGAAAATTACGTTCTGGAATTTGGCGTGCGCGGTGAAAAAAATTGGACGCTCGAGGATAATTGGCAATGGTATCGTCACAGCCTGGACAATGATAAAATTTCTGAAACTGAAGCCGAGCGCCGCGATACCGTTGATAAAATTCGTCGCGCAGTTATCGCGCCGCTAATTAAATTCTCAACTGCTGTCAAGAAAAAAAATACCGTCCGACACTTAACAACGGCGCTCTTTGAATTAATCGAGGACTTGAATATTTACGAAAAATTATTTGCCTGGTCGGAATTGGAAGAATCGCGCGGCAATTTGGCGCTGGCTAAGGAACATTTAAAAATTTGGGACGACGTGATTATTTTGTTTGAGCAAGTTGTTGAAGCGCTGAATGAAGATTTAATCACGGCACGCGAATTTGAGCTGATAATAAACGAAGGGCTTGACGCGCTCGAAATGTCATTAATCCCGCCAGGTTTGGACGAAGTTACAATTTCCGCTTTTAATCAGAATGCCTTGCAAAATTCGCTGGCGATTTATATTCTTGGTTTCAATGATTCGCATTTTCCCGAACCTGCGCGCGAAAAAGATTTATTGTCCGACGCTGACAGGTTGCATTTGAATGACGCCGGAATTGAAATTGCAAAGGGCACTAGCGATTTAATGTTGGCTGAAAAATTTCTTGTCTATCGCGGCTTGACTGAGGCTAAAAATTATCTACACATTTCTTATTCGCTGGCTAATGCTGAAGGCTCTGCAATGCACGCGGCGGCAATTCTTGAGCGTTTTAAAATTATGTTTCCAGCCCTTGAAATTGAAACCGTACCGCTTGATATTCTTAATAATCTTGGCGACGACATTAATTTTGTATTTGGTGAAAAGACTCTTTCAAAAAAATCTGCTGAAAAACTTTACGCGCCGAATAAAACCTTGCGCGGTTCGGTTACCAATGTTGAAAGTTTTAATAAGTGTCCTTTTCAATATTTCGCGCAGTACGGATTGAAACTTGCCGAGCGCCGCGAATATAAAATTTTGCCGCCCGACGTTGGAAATATTTTGCATAGCGTTATGAGTCAATTTGGCGAGCGCTTAAAAGCTGAAAATCGGCGTTGGTCCGAAATTGACAGCTCGGAGCTTGATAAAATTGTCACTGAAATTCTTGACAACACCGCGCCAAATCTTAACAATAAAATTCTGCTAAGCACAAACGCATATCAACATCAGCGCGAGCGCATTAAAAAAGTTGCTGTGACGGCGCTGGAACATTTGATTGAATTGGACAAGGTCAGTCAATTTCACCCGAGCTTTTTTGAAGAAACTTTCGATACCGTGAATACTAGGGCGTTGATTTATGATATTGACGGCGTTAAAATGGAGCTCACAGGAAAAATTGACCGCGTCGATTTATCGGAGAGCGGCAAATATTTTCTGATTATCGACTATAAAACCGGCAATGCGTATCTGAATTTGACTGAAATTTTTTTTGGCGTTAATATTCAGCTGTTAACTTATTTGATGGCGGTAAATGGCTTGGAAATTACCGGCGCGCGTGAGCCCGCAGGTATGATGTACTACTTTTTGAAATGTCCCATTAAATCCGCTGACAATGCCGACGCGGCAATTAAGGCGGCTGACAATGCTTTGAAAATGTCTGGCTGGACGCTGGACGATACGCGCATTATAAAGGCGATTGGAACAGATTTTTTGAAAGTCAAATTAAATGCCGACGGCAGCATACACAGCAATACAAAAGCTTATGTCAAGAGTAAAGAGCAGTTCAATATGATGATGAAATTTGTTGAGGAAGTTTTGAAAATGAGCGGCAAGCATATTTTGCAGGGAAATATCAGCGCTAAGCCTTTTAAGAGCGGCAAAACTGACGCCTGCAAATACTGCGCTTTTAGCGAAATGTGCGGCTTTACTGCGAAATCTGACGGCTCTGATGAAATTTCGGAACTCGATGATAATAAAATTTTGGCTAAGATGGCAAAATTGGAAACCGGCTTAGATTGAAAGGAAGATTAATCGATGAATCAGCTTGGCGATTTGGAAAAATTTTTAACTGCCGCGCGTGAATTTGGCGAGAATCAGAAAAAAGAACTTGACGAAGCCCGCGAAGAAGCTAAGGCATTGCAAATGGAAATTGACGATCTGCGCAAACAAAATGACGCTCTTCAAAAGGAACTTAACGAACTGCGCGAAGAAAATAAGAAAATCTACATTGAAATGAATACCCTTCGCAAAGCTAAAGAAAATTTCCTCGTAGCAAATGACGTTTTCGCCGCCAATTTGAATCAAATGGTGACGCAATTAACCGAAAATCACGAAAAAGTTATGAATCAAATTAGTAATATCGCCAATAACGGTCTTCAAAAATTTGTGGTAGATTATATTAATAAAGTTCGGATGAATATTGAAACGGCAAATACCGCGCCGCCACAAAAGCCGACAGAATCTAAAAAAACTGCGCCGCCTGTCGAAAATAAATCTACCATTCCGCCTGTCGTAACGAATTTCAAAGAAGCGCCCACGCTGAATAAATATTCTCCGACAAAAGCGCCAGAAGTTGTGATTGTTGACGATAAACAAAATCTGCCTTCAAAAAACGCCGCCGTTAAACCCAAAATGCAGTATTCTCAATTTTACGCGGAAGAAGCCGCCGTCGAGGCAGATACTGGCACGGATTTAAAACTTAAAGTCGTCAGACCGACCAAAAAACAATGAGGAGCGAAATATATTGAAAGCCGGAAAATTTTTTTTGTTAATGTTTTTAATGCTGTTTATAACCTCTCGCGCAGGAGCAGCACCGCTTGAAAATGTAACTTGGACAAGCGAAAATTCGGGCTTAAATCCAGGCTACACGGTTGAGCCAATGCCAAATACGCGCTATGTCGACCCCAGCGACATTTTGCCGAATGTTACAGCCACTTCAGCAATAGTTATTGAAGCGTCGACAGGGCACGTTATTTATAGCAGAAATCCAGATTTGGCGATGTATCCTGCCAGTACAACTAAAATGATGACACTGATTTTGGCGCTGGAACGCGGCGGGCTTGAGGAAATTGTAACTGTTAGCGAAAAAGCGTCCGGCACTGAAGGCTCAACACTTTGGCTTGATCCAGGTGAACATATTCCGCTTAACGATTTGCTTTATGGAATGATAATGGCTTCAGCAAATGACGCGTCGGTTGCGATAGCTGAGCATATTGACGGCAGCGCTGCAAAATTTGCCGAGCATATGACTAATCGCGCTCGCGAATTGGGAGCTACGAATACGAATTTCACGAACCCGCACGGTTTACCCGATCCAGATCACTATACCACTGCGCGAGATTTGGCAATTTTGGCTGCGTATGGATTCACCTTGCCAGGTTTTGAGCAAGTTGTTACTCAGCAGGAAGTTTCATTTTATTGGATTCACGACGACGAAAGCAAATTGATTCGCACTGAAAATAGATTGCTTTGGATGTACAACGGCTGTAATGGCATTAAAACCGGCTATACTGAAAGTGCTGGGCGTTGCGTGGTGGCTGCGGCGAAACGGAACGGCATTCAATTAATCTCGGTGGTTTTGGACGGGCAATATATGTGGAACGATTCAATTATCCTGCTGGATTATGGCTTTGAAAATATCAGCACTGAGACGATTGTTGAGCCGGACAAAGTTGTTAAGACTTTGCCGATTATTTCTGGGCGTAAAAAATCAATGCGCGTGAAAACTGCGGGTGAAATTGTCGTTCCTGTTTTTAAAAATGACGACGCCTATACAATTAATTATGACATTCCAGAGGTTTTGACGGCGCCGATAACCAACGGCGAAAGTATAGGCAAGGTGCGCGTTATGATTGACGGCAAGGAAATTGCCACAACTGATATTGTTACTACAGCTGACGTGGAGCAGAAATCTTTTTTCAGATTGGTATTGAGCACTATTCAAAGTTTCCTAGCGTAGTTTAGGGATTAGGTTTTAGGGGCTAGGGGCTAGAGAAAAATCCCTACCCACTACCCACTAATCACTAACCACTAAAAAAGGAGTTGAGGATTTGTTAAAAGTTAGCATAATTGGGGCGACCGGTTACGCGGGCGCTGAATTGTTGTCGATTTTGCATAGACATCCGCAGGTTGAGATTATTCATATTACTTCGGAAAGCCACACCGGCAAAAGTATTTCTGAAATTTATCCGCACCTGCGCGATATTTACGACATGACGCTTGAAAGTTTAAATGACATTGAAAAAATCGGCGCTGACAGCGATTTTGTATTTATAGCCCTTCCGCATGGTCACGCTATGGATGTTGGCAAAAAGCTTGAAAGTCTACCTGCGCGAATAATCGATTTGGGCGCAGATTATCGCTTTGATAATACAAGCATTTATGAAAATTGGTACGGCGTTAAACACACTCACAAGGACGCGGCGCGGGTTTATGGTTTAGCTGAAATTTACCGCGAGGATATTCGCACGGCAAAAATTATCGGCAATGCGGGCTGTTTTACAACTGCGTCAATTCTTGCACTTGCGCCTTTGGTTCGTCACCATCTGATTGACGTAAATTCAATTATCATTGATGCAAAAAGCGGCGTTAGTGGCGCAGGCAGAAGTCCTAAGCAGGGCAATCACTTTCCAGAGCTCTATGACAATTTCAAAGCGTACAATGTAGCTAAACATCGGCACACGCCCGAAATTGAGCAAGTACTTGGAGATTTGGGCGGTGAACCGCTGGTAATTAATTTCACACCGCACCTTGTACCTATGTCGCGCGGAATTTTATCCACATGTTACGCCAAAATTAAAGATATGCGCGTTGCCGGTACGATTGAGGCTGCTTTTCAAAAAATGTACGGCAATGAAAAATTCATTCGACTTTTGGGCGCGGGCGCTTATCCGGAAACAAAATATGTGCGCGGCTCGAATTACTGTGACATCGCCTGGCATATTGACGAAAGAACCCAGCGCGTAATTGTACTTTCGGCGATTGATAATCTTGTGAAAGGCGCGGCGGGTCAGGCTGTGCAGAATTTCAATATTGCGGCGGGCTTTGAAGAAGCAACGGCGCTTGACGTTGTCCCGCTGTATCCGTGAGGCGGTGAGAACTTGCAAAAACTTGACACAATTACAAGCAAATTTCAAGGCAAAAAAATTTTAGTCGTCGGCGATATGATCGCTGATGTTTATTTGCACGGCAATATTTCAAAAGTTTCTCGTGAAGCGCCGGTTTTGGTTTTAGAAGAAACCAACAGGCGAATTGTGGCGGGCGGCGCGGCTAATGTTGTTGCGAATTTGTCGGCACTTGGCGCTGAAGTTTATGCTGTTGGCGTTGTCGGCGACGATTTTCACGGTGAAGAATTGAAAAATCTTTTAAAAAATGGCAACGTCCACATTGAAGGGCTTGTTACTGATAAGACACGTCCGACCATTGCAAAAACGCGCGTAGTTGCGGGCGGACGCACTACAGTCAGTCAACAGGTTGTAAGGATTGACCGCGAATATAAAGAGCCGCTTTCAAAGAAAATGGAGGCGGCGCTCATTGCTAAATTGGATAAGATCTTGCCGAATGTCGAAGGAATTGTTTTAAGCGATTATTGCAATAACGCCATTACTCACGATATCCGCCGCCTTGTGCTCAATCACGCGGGCAAGCGCAGAGTTCCTTGCATTGTGGATTCTCTAAATAAAATTGGCGAATTTAGAGGCGCCACTTACGCTAAACAGAATGACGTTGAACTTTCGGATTTTATCGGCAAACCTATTGAAGATATGACTTCGCTGATTAACGCAGGCAGTGAACTTTTGAAACACTTGAACGCAAATGCTTTGCTGATAACGCGCGGCGAGTTGGGCTTGAGTTTATTTGAACGCGGCGGCTCGGTTCATCATATACCGGTTGCAGAGCGCAGTGAAGTTTATGATATTTCGGGCGCGGGCAATACAGTTATTGCGACTTTTTTGCTTGCCATTGTAGCAGGTTTTAATGCGGTTATTTCTGCGCGACTGGCGAATTACGCGGCGGGCATTACCGTTAAGAAATTTGGTACAAGCGCAGTTAATGCGGGCGAGCTCACCGAAATTTTAAAGCGTGTACCGTTGATTTAGTTGGTGATTTTTATGTTGATCGATAGAAATAAAATTGTCGAAACCTGCGCGAAGATTCGGCAAGGCGGCAAGAAAATTGTTTTTACTAATGGCTGTTTTGACATTTTGCATGTTGGTCACGTGCGATATTTGACGGCGGCTAAAAATCTTGGCGATGTGCTGATTATTGGCTTGAATACTGATGAATCTGTGCGAAAATTAAAGGGCACGAACCGTCCGATTAACAATGAAAAAGACCGCGCAGAAATTTTGCTCGGTCTTAAGGCTGTTGATTATGTTGTGCTATTCGGCGAAGATACCGCTGAAAATTTAATCGCGCAGGTCAAGCCGGATATTTACGTTAAGGGCGGCGATTATACGCTTGAGACTTTGCCGGAAGCTAAGATTGTGCAAAGTTATGGCGGCGCGGTTGAGTTGATTAAATTTGTTGACGGTCATTCAACTACGAATTTGATTGAAAAATTATCGGCGTCTGCGGAAAAAAATCACGGCTAAGATTATCACGCAAATTATTACAAAGGCAATGCTGGCTTCGTGTCCAATGTCAAGTAATTTCCGCCAATTTTCGCCTAAAAACATTCCAGCGTAGAGAATTAGCGCTGTCCAAGGCAATGAACCTGCGAATGTGTAAAATAAAAATGACGGGAAATTGACGCGCGCGAAACCTGCGGGCAAGGATATGAAAGTTCGTACGACCGGCAACATTCTGCTGAAAAATACTGCGCGAATTCCATATTTATCAAACCAATTTTGCGCCAAATCCACGTGCGATTTTTTTATCAGAAAATATTTGCCGTACTTATCGACGAATTTTCTGCCGCCGGTCGCGCCCACTGCATAAGCGAAAATTGAGCCTGCCATTCCGCCAATCATACCTGCAATCATCGCACCGGTAAATGTCATTTTTTCGGCGTAAATCAAATAGCCCGCAAAGCCTAAAATTAATTCGCTGGGTATGGGTATGCAGGCGTTTTCCATCGCCATTAAAACTGCAACCGCGATATAGCCGTACGAATCGATAAACCCCAAAAACATCTGTGAAATTTGTTCCATTAAAGTTATCCTTTCTAAAATTATGCGGCATTTCTTTAGAACCGACAAAGAAAAGCGCGCTCACCCTTGAGCGCTTCTTAATTTTTTATGTGGGAGTGAGCACATTGACTGATAACCTACCAAATTTGCAATGGTTTCCTGGTCATATGAAAAAAACTGAGCGCCTCATTCAAGAAAATTTAAAGGTAGTTGATTTGATCATTGAAATAGTTGATGCGCGCATTCCAAGCTCAAGCAGAAATCCGCTGTTCAATGAAATGTTTGCCAATAAAACGCGGCTTACTGTTTTCACTAAGCCCGACCTTGCCAATTCCAAAGAGACCGACCGCTGGCTTGAATATTTTCGCGCAGATATTAATCCGGCTGTTGCTGTTGACGCTGCTCACGGCACTGGTATTAAAAATTTAATTGCGCTGGCTAAAAATCTCACGCAAGAAAAAACGCACAAGCTGGTTAAACACGGTGCTAAACCGCGAGCCGCTCGTGCTATGATTGTTGGTATTCCAAATGTCGGCAAGTCGTCGCTGATTAATAAATTGGCGGGCGTCAATCACACGAAAACCGAAAATCGACCTGGCGTCACTCGCGCCAAACAGTGGATTAAAATCGACGATGGACTTCAGCTTTTAGATACGCCTGGCATTTTGTACCCAAAGTTCGAAGACCAAGAAGTTGCCGTTAAATTGGCGTGGACTTATGCTATCAGCGATGAAATTTATGATATTGAGCCGATTGTTTGTAAATTGCTTGAAACTCTTGCTGAAAAAATTCCTGCCGGACTGCGCGAACGTTTTAAATTGACTGAGCCGCTTTCAAATGACGGTCACGAAATTTTGAGCGTTATTGGCAAAAAGCGCGGCTGTATTCGTAGCGGAGGAGTTTTGGACGTTGACAGAGCGGCTAAAATGATTTTGACAGAATTTCGCGAAGGCAAAATCGGCAGAATAACTTTGGATGAATTGCCTCAATGAATATTTTTGTCAAGGGCAATTGCGAGCTGATCTGCGCAACTAGTGCCGCGCGCGCCGCAAGGATTACCGCGCAAAATGTCAGCAACTTTTTTTGCGTCTTGTCCTTCAATGAGTTTGCCAATCGCAAGCAAATTGCCAGGACAACCGCCTAAAAAGCTGACGTTGTGCAAACGCCCTTCTTCGTCTATGCTGAAATTAATTTTTTTCGCGCAGGTGCGCTCCGTGTCGTAAGTATAATCTTTCATGTTAAACCCTCCTAATTCGCGGTTATCTAATTAATTTTATGCCGCTTTTATCAATGATAATATGCTCTTACATTTATGTCAACTTTTCTTATTACGAGCCGACTGTAAAAAGTTTGAGCCCGTTTTTTTTTGCGGCTTGAAAATTGGAACTTTGACGCTATCAATTTAACAGTTTGGGGCGGAAAGTTTCAATCATATGTTGTCCGATTTGTTTTTCGAATTCTGGCGTTTGGGTGCTGTATTCATAGTAGATTCCGTACTGCCACATTTTATCGTAGCGGTCGGTGAATACAAAATCTTTTTCGATATAATCCATGCGCCTGTCAACGATGGCGCCGGTTTCAATAAATGTATTATCGTCCAATTTTTTCAGCTCGATATTTTTAAGGTTTGGATTCAGTTTAGTGTCTTCAAAATTCTCGAGATAATCAGCGACCGATAAATCTTCAAGAACAACGATACTAACATTGCTATTGCTAAAGTTCAAATTAAAACTAAGCACAGCAGGATCCTCTTCGGGAAAATCTTCTTTAACAGAATAATTATATTTGATAACCGGAATATCAACATTGTACTGAAACTTTTTTTCGGTGACATTTGCATAATCGACGCCTGAAATGGTTTTAACGTAAGCCGGTTCTATGTTGATTTCTTCGTCCGGATATTTCACAGTATTTGGGTTGCGATTAAATTTTAAATGTACTGTATCGCCGACCTTGCGCGCGTTTAGGATTCTGATAAATTGTTCCAACGATTTAACAGTTTTGCCGTCAATAGCCATTACATAAACGCCTTCAAGATTTTCATTAGACGCTGGCAAAGGATAATCCACGCTCTTGAATAAAACGTAATGGGTTTTGCCGATAGAATAATCCTCAAGTTCCGCGCCGAGATATGGCTTTGAAGTTTCAGTTTGAGTTTCGATAGATTTCAGCGGCTCAACTTTTGCGGCTGGCTTGGAAGAATTTTCAGGCGGCTCAACTTTTGCGGCTGTGTTAATTGGCGTGTCTTCTTTTGGCGAAGTTGGCGTAGATTCTGCTGAGACGGCTGGCGGCGATGTTACAGGGGCTACATTTGTTTGTACGATTACTTGAGTTGGCGCTGGATTTGAGAAAACGCCTAAAATTGCCGCTAAACCGCCCAATAATGAGCCTGCCGCTGCAATGCCTCCCATTGTCTGATCTCTGTCGCAGCCTGAAAACATTGTTGCAGAAAAAATTAATATCAGCACCGCCGATAATGCTTTGAATTTTTTCAATGGTAACGCCTCGCTTCGCGCAGAAAACTTTCAATCTTAGTCGCAGATTTAACGCCGTCAATTTCCAAACTGCCCGAAACGTCCAGTGCGTATGGCTTAAATATTTCCGCCGCCTCTGCAAAATTCTCAATGCTAATTCCGCCCGCTATGAATACCGGCTTTGTTAATTTCAAAATCTCTCGCGCAGAATTGAGCCAATCAAAACTTTTGCCTGTGCCGCCCGCCGAGCCAGCAACGAAACTGTCAACTAAAATAAATTCGCACGGAAAATTATTCGCTGCCTCAACGCTGAAACCGTCGCCGTAACGATATGCTTTGATGAGCGGTCGGCAAATTTTTTTTGCGTATTCGGCAGTTTCAGAGCCGTGCAGTTGAACATAATCTAGCCCAATACTTTCAGCAATGGCGTTTACAATTTCGGCAGATTCATTGACAAAGACGCCAACTTTTTTAATTTTGAGCGGGCGCAGAATTTCAGCGGCAATTTCCGGCGCAATGTACCGCTTGCTTTTCGCGTAAAAGATACAGCCGATATAATCAGCGCCGAATTTTTCTACAGCCCGCGCCGCCTCAGCTGTTTTTATTCCGCAAATCTTAATTCTCATTTTCAAAACTCGTTGCAATTATCACAATTTCAAATTTTTTTACCGAGCGAGTCAGCAGTATTCAAACTCCACAGAATTTCAGCGTTTGGATTTGCTTTATACTGAATAATCGTCATTGCCTGCATTGCTTCAATCATCGAAATATCAGCGCCGCCGCCTATGTGCATTAAAATACTTCGCGCAGATTTGAAATTTTCGCTGTCGCCAATCGTATTTTTTGCTGCGTCAATGGGGTTTTCAGCCACGCCATTCGCAACGACAAAAATTAAATTCGCATTTTCGGTCGATTTCTGCGCGAAATTTTTTCCAATAACTTGTACATTAGGCATTTCAATTTCAGTATCAATCATTTTTATCAAACCCCCAATTTCACGATTTTAACAGCTAAGATTAATTTTGTAAATCTTGAAAATCCGCCGTTAAACGCTATAATTAAACGCAAGGAGAGGATAAAATATGATTTTTTACAACTGTGAAGTAACTTTCGATTGTTCACTAGATGCTGATTCTGATCTTTTTGAAGATAAGCGCCCGCAATTTTTGCGGAGCGTGCGCAATCCAAATCGTTTTTGGTCGCCGGATACTATTCAAGAGTTTAACAACAGCTTAAATAGCACTGAAGCTGAAAAAGTTGCAATTCTGATATACGAAGCTAAGAATACTGAATTTGGCTTAATTGTGGCGTCGGATATGATGGAGCGTCTGACTGCAAGCCGTTTCTTAATATTTTTCAAGCACTACCTAAAAGAAGAAATCAGTGAATACACAATTCATAATCTTAAGGTTAAAGCGCTGAAAGAAATTACACCATTTCAAGCGTCGAAGTTAATTGCGGTGGCTGAAAGAAATAGGTATTCGTCTTTTGAAGCAGATTGGATGCGACAGGGCATTTTTGGCAATGATAATTTTTCACTAGCATATTTTCGCAATGGTGATTTTAATGTGCAAGACCTGCTGATTGAGGAAAAGTCGCTAACTTACCGCTCGGCTCTTGCGCAGGCGAAAAAACTAATGCTGGATCAAAGTTTTATTGACGAACTAAAGCGCATTTATACTGCCGAGCATCCAAATTTCTTTGTGGGGCTGCCTATTCACTACGCGCTTAAGGTTAAAAATTCGCAAGGCATTAAGCCTGCAATTCAACTTTTATGTCGCGCGTTATACACCAACCACAGGATTATTGGGCGCACGATTAACCGCATTAATGAAATTAGCGAGCGCGCCCACCACGACTGCGATATTGACGCGGTTTTTGAGCAATCCACCGGCAACACTGTTATTATCGAAATGCGCGGCAGTACTGAAGACCATATGGATTACGCCTCAGGTTATCATATGGTCGTTAATGAATTTAGTAGCCAGATTAAACGCCACCAACATCAAACTTTGTTTATATTGGTTGAGGAAAGTGATAATCCTGGATTTGCGCCGAAATTGATTGGCAGCGTGCAGGACGATATGCATTTGGTTGAAATTAAAGAAGGCGCTGGCAATCGCGCGGTTGCCCTTGCGTATCTTAAAAAATTGGCGGAGGAAGGTAATTTAATCGCTTATAGCGATGAAGATTTTGAAAGGGCGCTGGGTACCGATTCAACTTTTCGCCCGTCCGATATTAACAGAATTTATGAGACTCTGCGCCGCGATAATCTTCGCAACAATATTTATACTGCCTACAAAGACGTTGGGCAATTCAAGATTGACGCCGGAAAAATTTCGGCAAATGACGCTTACACTACTTTTCAAGAAATGATTGGGCTTACTGAAGTTAAAAAGTTGCTTGAGCAGATTGTTGACAATTTCAAGATTCAAAAAGCGCGTTCGAGCATGGGTTTGAGCAAGCAGCGAATGAGTATGCACATGGTTTTTACCGGCAATCCTGGCACTGCTAAGACAACTGTTTCAAGGTTACTCGCGCAGATTTTGAGCAAGGAAGGCATTCTTGATACCGGCAACTATGTTGAATGCGGTCGCGCAGATTTGATCGGTGAGTACGTTGGACAAACCGCGCCGAAAGTTCGTCAGCGTTTCCGCGAAGCTAAGGGCGGCGTTTTGATGATTGATGAGGCGTATAGCTTAGTTGACCATTGGAAGGGCGCTTATGGCGACGAAGCGCTTTCTACGATTGTTCAGGAAATGGAAAATAACCGCGACGATACGATTGTTATTTTCTGCGGTTATCCCGACAAAATGAAAGACTTTATCGAGCGCAACGAAGGTTTAAGAAGTCGCATTGCATTTCAGATTGATTTTCCGGATTATAAAGCGGATGAACTTGTTGAGATTTTGAAACTATTTGTTAAAAATGACGGCTATGAAATTTCGCCGGAGATTGAAAGTAAATGCCGCGAGATTTTTGTTAAGGCGGTGCAGAAGAAAGATTTTGGCAATGGCAGATTTGTTCGCAATTTGTGGGAGCAAGCGAAGTTAAAGCAATCGTCGCGGCTTTGCGCTGAAAATTCCGGTCTAAAGATTAGTCGCGAAGAAATTATCACGCTCAAGCCGGAAGATTTTGATGTAAATATTGCCGAAAAGTTCAGTTCGCGCGGTAATGCGATTGGCTTTGCAAGGTGAGCGTCCATGAAAAAAATTATAGCGTTTGAAGGTGAAGAATATAGCGTCAACATAATTTTTACTATTCACGTTGAAACGCACGCGCAAAAAACCTAAAGATACCGTGACGCACGTGGTTTAATAAAAAAAAGCGGCGGGCTAAAAATGCTCGTCGCTTTAATTTTTTATAATGACCAATTTATTTATTTTCAAGAGCTGTGATTTTGGCAATGCGGCGTTTATGTCTTTCGTCGCCGGAAAATTTGGTAGTCATCCAAGTTCTGACAATTTCAGCGGCAAGTCCAAATCCCAAAACTCTGCCGCCCAGCGCCAAAACATTTGAATCATTGTGCTCGCGACTCATCCAGGCAGAATAAACATCACTGCACAGCGCGCAACGAATGCCCTTGAATTTATTTGCCGCAATGCTCATACCAATTCCGGTACCGCAAAGTAAAATTCCACGTTCAGCCGCGCCGCTCAAAACTTCGCCGCAAACTTTTTCCGCAATATCCGGATAATCCACCGATTTCAAATCAAATGTGCCAACGTCATGAACTTCAACATTTTTAAATTGTTCCGCTAAAATCCGTTTCACTTCGTCCTTCAAACTAAGCGCGCCGTGATCGCTGCCAATTACAATTTTCATATTCACACCGCCTCAAAAATATTTCTCTATAACTTTAACAATGCCGTCGTGGTCGTTATCCGCCGTGACGAAATCCGCCAGCTTTTTAATATCGTCGGACGCATTGCCCATAACCGCTGCCACGCCCGCTGTTTTCAAAATCTCAATGTCATTGGGCGCGTCGCCAACTGCAACCGTTTCGCTGATATCAATCTTCAGATAATCGCACAATTCGCGCAGTCCGGAAGCTTTACTGATACCACGCGGCGGCTATCGCAAATGTCAGCGGCAAATCTTTCAGCCGCTCCAAATTTCTGTACATAGATTCGGGCGTACGGTGATACACATTGACTTTGATAATTTCGTTGGGGTGCGCGTGAATGTAGGCTTTGAAATCGTCGCAACGCTCGCAAATCCTGTTGTACATATCTTGGTAAACCGCCATTTGAAAATCCGCCGAGTGCTGAATATCATATTCAGTCATAAGCGAATTGTACACGCCCAGCAAATGAATCATTGCGCGTTCTTCAAGCGCCGCGTCAATAATTTTCAGCATTAAATCTTCAGCCACAGGGTGAGCCACTACTGGCTTATTTTGGAAGAAGTCGAAAACCAAGCCGCCGCTTATTGTTACGCCATAATGCATAAATTTCAGTTCGGCTTTGTAATCGGCAAGTTCAGCCACGCCGCGCCCTGTCGAGACAACTACATTAATGCCACTGCGCGAGCCGCAGTTTTGGGGCTGATTTTTTTCTGCGAATTTAAAAGCGTGCCGTCCATATCCAACGCCAATAGTTTATACGCCATACAACCGCCTCCGTCATTTTTCGTAGATTGTACAACGCCGGAAAAATTTTTTCAACTAAAAAAGCCCCGAACGCACACGGAGCTTCCTTAGTTCATGTTGACAACTTTCATAGTGTCTGTCGCAGCAGATGTCACAGTACATTTCATCTGCAAATGGCTTGCGTTAATGTATCATACCAGCTGAAACTTTGCAAGATTCACCGGAAATATTTTTCGACCAACGCCGCCCGCGCTTCTTGCAACTCAGCCAATCGCCGCCGCGCATTTTCTTTCAAACGGTCGCACTCCTGCGCGAACGCCGCAAATTCTTTCTGCAATGTTATCGGCGGTATCGGTATTTGCATATTGCCTATAGAATTTGACAAATTTTTTATATTGCTACCAGTTGCATTATTCATAAAGAAATTTTTCGCCGAATCAGAATTTAAAATGTTAAAAAGCACGTGTTCATTAATTAAATCATTTGCTCTGACAATTCCCATAAAGCCACCAGCATAAAAATCAGTATTTGAATTTATAAAAGCTGTCTTGCCAATGTGTTTAAGACTGCCGCTTGACATACAAATAAAAATATCATTCTGTTTGAGCCGTTTCTTATAATCAAGCTGAACTTCATCAGATATATAAATAATTTTTTTCAGTTCAAAATTTCCATCGAGCGAAATATTGTCTGCTGTTAAAATAGCGTTTTGTGTTGGCGTTGTCGTTTCAAATTTTTTATCGTACGTTACGCCACGAATAATTTCAGCAACACTGCTAAGTTTCACAGTTTCAGTTATACTACTAAACATCTCATTAAATTTATCTCGCACGTCGTCGTCGCACTTTTGAATAATGGCGTCCTGCGCGAGCATTTCATCATCGATAGCTTTAAATTCGCTGACAATTTGCCGCTGTATTTCTATTGGCGGAACTGGAATTGTCATTTCTGAATAAAAAGATTCTGGCACTCGCCGGTGTCCACTTGCACCTGTCATAGACTTTTGAGCAGCTTCTCGAATAAAC
>CAJOIA010000012.1 GCA_905234505.1 uncultured Selenomonadaceae bacterium | reverse complement strand
CGTGACGTGCGCGCCCGCTTCCAATAATCCTTGCGTCAATGTGCCGATACCTGGTCCAATTTCTAAAACTTCGTCGCCTTCCGCAATTTCCGCTGCATTCACTATTGCCTGCACTACCGCAGCTTCGATTAAAAAATTTTGCCCCAATCTTTTTGACGCACGCAAGTTAAATGTTTTTAAAATATGCCGCGTTGCCGATACGTCAGCTATTCTCGGATGTAACATTTTTCAACGCCTCCGTAAATTCTGCGCGAGTGACGCCGTAATTATTCAGCCGCTTAACAAAAGTTTTGACATTGCCATAACCAATACCCAGCGCCGCTCCAATTTTATCGCGCAGGACTGAACTATGCACGCCGCCCGACAATCCAAGTCCAACCATTTCAGCAGCGGTAAATTCATTGCGCGGCTCGATAACAGCCGTTCTAAGCACACTCAGCGCCTCGACAATAGCCTTTGGCGACGCATTTTCTATTCCTATGTCTAAACCAGCTGTCGCCGCGTCACGGGGCACGTAGGCGTTTTTAGCGGCAGGAAATTTCTTGCACAAATATTTTCGGATATTTTCACCGGCAACATCGGGATCAGTCAAAATAATTATCCCACGCCGATTATACGCCGCCGCTATATCCAACAAAGTTTTTTTGCTGAAATGAAATCCATTGGTGATAATGCAATCCGCTTCAACTGCCCGATTTATCGCCGCCACATCAGATTTCCCTTCAACTATCAGAACCTCTTGAATCATTAAAAACTCCTCCGGCTTATTGCCGCAATGCGCGATTTCGGTCCGCCTTTTGTCAAAGCTTCATACCTGTACAGCAAATCAACTACAATTTTTTCTTCGTCGTCGTACCAAGAATCAGGATAACCATGTTAGCTCTGTGAGCCGCCCGCAATTCTATCGGCATTACATTTTCATCATATAAATCAGCCAGGCTCGAATCTGGATATTTCGCCCGCGCGTCCAATATTGTCTGCGCCGCCGCTTCAATCTTTGCCCGCCGCTTTGAATCGGTATTAATGAATGGAAAATTATTATAAACCAATGTCCCTGAATATCTGTAGCTAATTCCAAGCCGCCCCGCGACAATTCTCATCCACGCCATATGCACCACGCTATTCAACAGCCCAAACAAATACAAATTGCCGTCCGGAATAAACGAAACAAGATTTGAGACAATAATATCCGGCGTCATAAATCCCATTGGAATATATTTTCGACTTTCGCCGCTAACTGCAGGAACTACAACAAAATCTGTTTTTGGTTGTCTATTTTCAGTGAATAGCCAGGCTTTATCAGCCCACTTGCGAGTGGCGCCTTTTTTACTTTGCAAACGAAATTGCTTGACATTTTTAATGCGCTCATAAATTGGCAGCATTTTTCTAAGTTCATTGGGCGGGCAATCTACAAGCCACAGGCAATAGCGAATTTTATTATTGATAAATTCTTCAGAGCCAATAAAGCGGCGGATATATTTTTCAGCGGGCGAGCATTTTTTAATAAGTTCGTCGCGCTCAGCCGGTGATAGAATTAAATTGCCGTCGTCAGTCGGTTGACTGCCTTTAATCATGGGCGGTACGTTGCACAGCGGCTTTTTCCGGCTCTCAACAAAAACATCTGGACCATTAATCAAATATGCGTTAATGTGTGGAACTTCTGTCGCGGTAATAGTGCCGTCCGGATTTGTTTTAAAAATTGTGGGCATGATATTTTCCTTTCAGCTAATTAAAAAACTTCATCTTCAATATCAATGGCAGATTTGGCAAAATTGCCTTCAGCGCAGTCAATAGTTTTCCAGCCGAATTTTTGAGCAACTTCACAATAAGCTTTGTAGGCTTTAAGCATATACTCGTTATCGTCTTCGTGCAAATCAACACGCCCGCGCTTTCTGCGGAGCATAGCTGAAATTTCGGGCGGCATATTTAAAAAGATAGTAAGGTTAGGGTGAGGCATTTGAAATTTTTTAAATTCGACATCTTCAAGCCAATTAAAAAATTTTTCCCTGTCGGCTTTGCGATTAAATTTAGCGCCTTGATGAGCAGCATTTGAGCCGGTATAACGATCAGCCAGTACTATTGTATTATCTTCGGCAAAAAAATTTTTCCAGGTTTGAAAGCTGGCGAATCTGTCAACCGCGTAAAACATAGAACAAGCATAGGGATTAATCTCCATAGGATTTGAACCAAGATCGCCGCGCAGATACATTTTAATAGGACCGGAAGAATCGGATTCATATTGCGGGAAACTCACGCGCATAACTTTAACGCGCAGATTCTGAAGGCGCTCAAAAAGTCGCGTAGTTTGGGTGGCTTTACCCGAACCGTCCGTGCCTTCAATGACAATCAACTTACCCATTGTCAACACCTACCTTATATCTTTAAAATTTCTGTAACAAGCGTCCGCAAAGTTTCTTGCATTACAGTAACGTTTAACAATAACGCTTCAGATTGCGGGCGAAGTTTTGTATAGTGAAATTGCGGATTATGTGGCACAAGAAAATCTGTCGGGCATGGAATGACTTCAAAGCCCTGTTGCCGGAAATTGAGCACTGCGCGATTCATATGAAAGGCGCTGGTTACGACAATTGGTTTATGCAAATTATTTTCGCGCAGAATTTCAGCCGAGAAAATTGCATTTTGAGTAGTGTTGATGCTCTTAGTTTCAAGCAAGATTTTATTTTCTGGAACTCCGAGCGCATTTAAAATTCTGCCAGCAATCATTGCTTCTGCGCCGGTATCAGAATAAACTTGCCCGCCGCTTAAAAGTATTGGCAGGTTTAATTTTTTCTGCAATCTAACCGCTGTCAAAAGTCTATTTGCCGGACTCGCGCAGAGGGTACCTTCGCCGTCCACGTCTTGAGAATCGCGAATTGCACCGCCACCCAGCATTATAATCACATCAGCGCCAGATTTTTCAATTTGCGCAGGCAGAGAATATTTTTGCTCTAACCAACCCATTGCACGCTCCGCAACAAAGCCTGTGCATAGCGCGTAAAAAATCAGCGTCCATAATCCGACCAAAATCGACAGCCTCAAATTGTATTTCAAAAGGTACAGCGTCAAAATTACCAGCAATATAATGAAAAGCCCGGGCGGCAAAATCCAGCTCGCTCCGAACTTCAGTAAATATACCAAAAAAAATCTACCTTTCAGCCAAAAAATATTTTAGCTTATTCGGCAGATTGTAAAATTATTCCTGCAAAGTTGTTTTTAATCGGCGGCTGCTTGATTTACTTTGAAATTGGCGCGCCCGCGTTCCTTAACAAAGTACACGCCCTTATCAGCCAGTGCAAAGGCTGTTTCATAATCGATAGCCTCAGTGATATCCGCCACGCCGATACTCGCTGTAATTTGAAGTTCCATTCCGGCAATTTTAATATCGGTTGCCGCCTTCAAAATCGCTCGCGCTTTTTCCTCGATAAAATTTTCGTCCGGCGGGTCTTGCAACAGAATTACAAATTCATCGCCGCCAAATCGCCCGACATATCCAATGTCTTCAAAAATTTTGCTTATTGAATCGGCAAATGTTTTCAAAATAATGTCGCCTGTTTGATGTCCGTAAGTATCATTAGCCTCTTTGAAATGATCCAAATCAATCACATATAGCGCTGCGCGACCTTCCAATTCCCGCAGATATTCAACGCAAAGATTTTCCATAGCTTTTTTATTCAGCAAGCCGGTTAATTTATCTGTTTCTGATTCGTGCTTGAGTTGAGCATTGCGAATTTCAAGTTGTTCATTAATCTCGCGCACTTTTTGAAAATCTAATTCCACGCCGCGCAATTTCATTAATTCGGTTACGTCGTCAATCAAAATCAGGATACCAATTCTTCGCAAACCTTCGCGCAGAAATGAAGTTTTTAAATGCAGACTTTTAGTATTCGTGCCGTCGAAATATTGAACGATATTTTCATGAGTATTTGAAGAATCGCAAATTGCATCTATGACAGTCTGAATAAAATCGTCGTTTTCTTCGTAGTCTATAAAAACTTTGGCAAAGGATTTTTCAAGCATTTCTTCGCTAGATTTATTTAGGATATTCGACGCCGCCGGATTAACGTAATTGATTTTTCCGTGATTGATATAGATTATTCCTGCAGAAATATCGTGCAAGATTTTTTCATGTATCATATTTTGTACGCTCATAGGTTCAGCTCCTTTTTAGTGGCTAGTGGTTAGTGGTTAGTGACTAGTGAAAAGTGGAAATTCAGCAGTTTTAAAAATCGATTTGGCTTACTGACGCCATTTGTCCCGTTTTGATTGTTTTTTCCCATGTAAAAGTGGAAATTCAGCAGTTTTAAAAATCGATTTGGCTTAATGACGCCATTTGTCCCGTTTTGATTGTTTTTTCCCATGTAAAAGTAGAAAATCAACGTTTTAAAAAATCGATTTCGCGTACTGGCGCCATTTGTACAAATTTGATTGTTTTTTCCCATGCAAAAGTAGAAAATCAACGTTTTAAAAAATCAATTTCGCGTACTGGCGCCATTTGTCGCATTTTGATTGTTTTTTCCAATGGAGAAGTTAAAAATCAGCGTTTTCAAAAATTAGAATCGCATACTGACGCCATTTCTGCCGGTTATGTTGTTTTTTCCCGAGGAAAAGTCCAAAATCAGCGTTTTAAAAAATTAGAATCGCGTATTGACGCCATTTGTATCGATTATGTTGTTTTTTCCCATGGAGAAGTTAAAAATCCACGTTTTGAAAAATGAGAATCGCATACTGACGCCATTTGTACCGATTATGTTGTTTTTTACCGAGGAAAAGTCTAAAATCAGCGTTTTAAAAAATGCGAATCGCATACTGACGCCATTTGTACCAATTATGTTATTTTTTCACGGGGAAAAGTCCAAAATCGGTGTTTTCAAAAATGAGAATCGCGTATTGACGCCATTTGTACCGATTATGTTGTTTTTTATCGGGGAAAAGTCCAAAATCAGCGTTTTAAAAAATGCGAATCGCATACTGACGCCATTTGTACCAATTATGTTGTTTTTTCACGGGGAAAAGTCCAAAATCGGCGTTTTCAAAAATGAGAATCGCGTATTGACGCCATTTGTACCGATTATGTTGTTTTTTATCGGGGAAAAGTTAAAAATCAGCGTTTTAAAAAATAATAATCGCGTATTGACGCCATTTGTCGCATTTTGTTTGTTTTTTCCCGGGGAAAAGTCCAAAATCCACGTTTTAAAAAATCGATTTGGCGTATTGACGCCATTTCTGACGATTATGTTATTTTTTCCCAGTGAAAAGTCCAAAATCAACGTTTTCAAAAATAAGAATCGCGTATTGACGCCATTTGTCGCATTTTGATTGTTTTTTCCCATGTAAAAGTGGAAATTAAATCAGCTCTGCGATGCGTTGAATAATCTTTTCAGCCAGTTCAGCCTTAGTCATTAGTGGAAGGTTTTCAATGTCACCTGCGCGATCAATCAGCGAAACAATATTGGTATCGACGCCGAAACCTGCGCCTTCCTGCGAAACGTCATTAGCAACGATGAAGTCAAGATTTTTCTCATCGATTTTGCCGCGCGCATATTCAATAACATTTTCAGTTTCTGCTGCAAATCCAACCAGCAGCTGATTATTTTTACGCTCGCCGAGTTCCTTTAAAATGTCCGGATTTTTAACAAGCTCAAGCGTCAAAGTTTCATTGGACTTTTTAATTTTTTGAGAGGCAACATTTTTCACGCGATAATCTGAAACTGCCGCCGACATTATCACCGCGTCAACATTTTCATATTCAGCCAAAACCGCCTCGCGCATTTCAAGAGCCGTCTCAACCTTAACAAATTTAATATCACTTGGAGGTTCGGCAGTGGCGTTGCCGGAAATTAAAATGACTTCAGCGCCCGCATTTTTCGCCGCTCGCGCAATTTCATAACCCATTTTGCCGGTTGAACGGTTGCAGATAAATCGAACAGGATCAATCGGCTCAATGGTACCGCCAGCCGTCACAAGAATTTTTTTGCCAATAAGAATTTTCGGCGCGAAAAACTTAACAATTTCTGCGCAAATATTTTCCGGCTCAGAAAGTCTGCCCTTGCCGCTTGTGCCGCACGCCAGCCTCCCAATTTCGGCGTCGATAATTTTAACACCGCGACCTTCCAATATTTTCAAATTAGCCTGCGTTGCCGGATGTTCCAGCATTTTTGTATTCATGGACGGCGCGACAATCATCGGCGCAGTTGTAGCTAAAACAATCGTTGTCAATAAATCGTCGGCAATACCATGAGCCGCCTTTGCAAGGAAATTCGCAGTTGCCGGAGCGATTAAAACTACGTCCGCAAAATTCGCCAGCGCGATGTGTTCAACGTGAAAATTAACCGTGCCTGCAAACATTTCTACAGACACGGGATTTTTGGTAATTTCTTGAAAAGTACGCGGTGCGACAAATTCTGCGGCGGCGCGCGTCATTACTACTCGGACTTCAGCGCCCATCTTTTTAAACCGACTGACAACTTCAACCACTTTGTAAGCTGCAATTCCGCCGGTTACTCCGACTAATATATTTTTTCCAGCAAGTTCATTCATTCGGGCTGTTCTCCGTTCATTTCGTAGGTAACTTTACCTTCAAAAATTTCTTCCATTGCGTTGGTTACGAATTTATTTGAAGGATTATCGACGTGGCAAGGTTCGCCTGCCAAAAGTTGACGCGCCCGCTTCGACGCCAATACTACCAATGTATAGCGGCTGTGCGTGCGTTTCACCATTTCATCTGTCGAAGGATTTACCATGCTTGGAGCATTCATAAAAAAATTACCTCACTTTGTTAAACTCTCAAAAAGATTTTCATTGCGAATAACTTTGCAACGCTCGGCGGCAATTATCGCTTTGATTTTCTCAACAGCCGCGTCGACAGTGTCATTAACAACAGCATATTGATATTTTCTGCCAGTTTCAATTTCGTTAGTGGCGGCTTTAATTCTGCGCGAGAAAGTTTCCGCTGATTCTGTGCCGCGATTAATTATTCGCTTTTTTAGTTCTTCAATTGTCGGTGGCAATAAAAAAATGTACACGCCCTCGGGACGTTTCTGCATAACATTTAGCGCGCCTTGAATATCGATTTCCAGCAAAACATCTTCGCCGCGCTTCAAGCGCTCTTCAATTTTATGTGCGGGCGTCCCGTAGAAATTACCATAGACTTCAGCGTATTCAAGAAATTTGCCTTCAGCTATCCAATTTTTAAATTCGTCAACCGTCACAAAAAAATATTCAACGCCGTTAGTTTCACCCACTCGCGCAGGTCTGGTAGTTGCCGAAATTGAGTAAAATAAATTTGGAATTTCAGCCAAAAGTCTTTTGCAAACAGTGCCTTTGCCCGTGCCACTCGCGCCGGAAATAACAATTAATAATCCTCTGTCCATTAAAATTCTCCAACAAAACTTTTTTCAGCCGCGCCCGTCATATAAACGCGATTATCAGCTCGCCAATCAATTTGTAAATCGCCGCCGTCCAGATGAACCAGCGCAGATTTACCCGTTAAGCCGTTCAGATTCGCCGCAACAACTGTCGCGCAGGTGCCAGTACCGCAAGCTAAAGTTATTCCGCTGCCACGCTCCCAAACGCGCATTCGCAATTCATTTTCGCCGACAACTTGAACAAATTCAGTATTGGTACGGCGCGGAAATTTTTTGTGCGTCTCGAATTTCGGTCCAATCTGCGCGAGATTTATTTTGCTCAAATCTTCAACGAAGATCACGCAATGCGGGTTGCCCATACTTACGCAGGTCATTTTAAAAATTTCGCCGTCAATTTCAATTGGCTCATTAATAACTTTGCCGGAAAAATCGGCAACCGGAATTTTTTCAGCGTCCAAAATCGGCTCGCCCATGTCAACAGTTACCAGATTATTATTCAGCTTGACAGTTAAAACGCCTGCGCCGGTTTCAACCTTCAGATTATCGCCGCCCAAATATTTTGTGAAACAGCGAATGCCATTGCCGCACATTTCAGCTTCAGAGCCGTCCGCGTTGAAAATTCTCATTCGCACATCTGCAATTTCGCTAGGCAAAACGTAAATCACGCCATCTGCGCCAATTCCAAAATGCCTGTCACAAAGTCGGGAAATTTTTTTAGCGTCGTCAATATGGCTATCAATGCGGCTGTCGATTATCATAAAATCATTGCCGCAGCCTTGCCACTTTTCAAATTTCTGCAAATCCCTATCTCCTATCTCCTAATTCCTAAATCCTAATCAAAAACGCGCAGGACAATTCAATTTATCGCACATCGCGCAGGATTTTTTTTTATCACTAACCACTAAACATTTTTCACTAGTCACCTTCTCCAAGCCAATAATCGCGGTGACAGATTTTCTTGGAATAAGCATAAAAGCCGCGCTAAGACTCATTCCAATTTCGCGCGCGCCGGTTATCTCAAAAAATTTTTCCTGATTATCAAGTTGCCAATCGCCATAGCCAGGACTGAAACGCCAGCGCATTTTATAACTGTCTTTGCTAACTTCGCGGGCGATAATTTTTTCAAGAGAATCTGCAGCTTGCTCAACTGCGGCGGTAGCGGCAGCGTCCAAAAGTACCGATGAAACATAATTGCCAACAGTAAATCTGCGCGAAACTTCATTTTCGATATTTTCTCCAACAGTGACCGCAATGCAGGCAACTTTCTCGCAACCAGCCAAATGTTTGATAATTGACGCGCCGATAATTTCAAATTGCGGCTCAGATTTTACAATGCGATTCGCGCAGTCATAATCGTAAATTTTCCAAATGCCGCGCACGTCCAAAAGCAAAAGCGCCTCTTCGCAGGCGTCGGAAATATTTTTTTCGTCGAAGTTTTGAGCATTTTTCAAACCAGCATATCGGCAAGTTTCAGCCGCGTCAATCTTTAAAATAGGAGCATTATAAATCGGCAAAATTTCACCTCAAATCAGCGGTCGCCCACGATTCAAATTTCTTGTAGCATTGGCGCGCCCTTTGTCTTTGTCCATTTTATAAACATAAGCCATAACTTCAGCGATAGTTTTATAAAGTTCGGGCGGAATTTCGCGGTCAATTTCCAGAGCCATCAACATACTAACGAGCGATTTATTTTGATAAACCGGAATAGAATTTTTCTGAGCTGTCTCTAAAATATGCTCGGCAACATGCCCGCGACCTTTGGCAATGACGCGCGGCGCGGTGTCTTGTTGCATATCGTATTTTAACGCTACTGCTTTTTGCTCGGCTATTCTTTCAGCCTCCGATTTTTGATTTTCTTCATCCATTAAAATCCGCTCCAAACCTTGATTGACTCTTTCGCGTATTATATTTCCTGCCAATTATCACGTCAAGCAAATAGCAAATCTGAAAATAGCAAGGAATTTCCCGCAGAATACGATAAAATCTTTTGCTAAATAATAATAATTTCTGGTTGCGTGGCAGCTTTATAAATGTTAAAATTCAAACGTCAACAGGGAAGTTGGCAGGGTCGCTTTTTGAAGGGAGTTTTTTAAAATGAGATTTGCATATAGAGTTATCAATAAAAATAAAGGCAATACCCAATATTACAAGGAGGGAGGTTCATTGACTAATTCTATCACTGAAAAAATTCAATCTGTCGTGTCATTCATTTTAGTGGCGAGGGTTAAACTTTGTTTCCGTGAATGCGCTGCAATTATCAAAATTGCCGAAGATACCGGTTGCGTCGTAGAAATTGCGTCCGGTACAAAATCCGGCGATTCCAGTAGTATTTTATCGCTTGTCAATCTTGGTATAACTGCTGATAAAAGTCTGGTTCTTACTATTAAGGGCGAAAACAACAAGGAAGCGTTTGACAGAATTTCAAAGATTATCAGCGGCGAAGCATCAGTGGCAAGCTAGTTAAAACTTATATTGAAACCTTTCTCTGTCGGGAGTGTGTATTCACTTCCGGCTTTTTTTGTGTAAAGAAATTTCATTGACAGAATATAAAATTATGCTAAACTTTTAACTATCAATAATTATTTCTTATGAAAGGGAGGAGTTTCAATGAAAAAGTTCTGTACCTCTGTATTGGCGGCAGTGTTTTTAGCGCTGTTCGTCATTTCTGCGCAAGTTGAAGCGGCGGCTGACAGAAAACCCGTTTCAGTGACAAATGCGCGCTGGTATCCTCTGTACCACATTGCCGCGCCAGCTGGTTGGGTCAACGACCCCAATGGTTTCTCTTATTTTAATGGAGAATACCACTTCTTTTATCAGCATTACCCTTACGATGTAAAATGGCACCCAATGCATTGGGGGCACGTTGTCAGCAAAGATTTAACACATTGGCAACATTTACCTATCGCTCTTGAGCCAGATCACATCTACGACGCAAGCGGCGGCTGCTTCAGCGGCAGTGCCATTGAAAAAGACGGCAAATTATATCTGATGTATACCGGTCACGTGGATTTGCCGGTTAAAACCCTTAACGGCGCTGACAGAATCGAAACTCAAAATATCGCAATTAGCGAAGACGGACTTAAATTCACCAAAATAGCCGAAAATCCAGTTCTCTATGTTCCGAATATTAAAGGCGTAAGTCAAAGCGATTTTCGCGATCCTAAAATGTGGGAACACGACGGCACATATTACGTTGTAGTTGGTTCAAGAACTCCTACTGCAGATCCGGAAGATCGCCGTTCCACCGGTCAAGTGCTACTTTTCGAATCTGATAATTTAATCGATTGGAATTTCAAAAGCATAATGGCTAAGGGACAAGGCAACCAAGGCTTTATGTGGGAATGCCCGAACTTTGCAAATGTTGACGGCACAGACGTTTTCATTTTCTCGCCGCAAGGTGTCAAAGCTGAAGGCAATAAATATTTGAACGTTCACCAATCAGTTTATATGCTCGGCGATTTGGATTATGAGAGCGGAATTTATAAACACGGCAATATGACAATGCTTGATTACGGCTTTGACTTTTACGCGCCGCAAGTTTTGCAAATGGCTGACGGGCGCGTTGTTATGATTGGCTGGCTTGATATGTGGGAAAGCAAATTCCCTGAACAGGCTGACGGTTGGTCTTGCCAAATGACTGTTCCGCGTGAATTGCATGTTCGTGACGGCAAACTTTATACCACGCCCGTTAAAGAATTGGCTAGCTTAAGAAAGTCTGAGGTTTCCTACCAGAATTTGAAATTCAGAGGCTCTAAGAAACTTGAAGGCGTAAGCGGCGAAACCGGCGAACTTATTGCAACGATTGACACTGCGAAATCTAAAAATTTCTCTATCGAATTTAGAAGTTCCGGCAAAGAAAAAACTGTTCTTTCCTACGACGCAGCGACCAGAACTTTGAAACTTAATCGCGATAAATCCGGCGAAAGCGCAGGCGTTGTTGGCGAGCGCGAAGTTCAAATTGAACCGAATGATACAATGAAATTGCACGTTTTTATTGACAGATCTTCACTTGAAATTTTCGTTAATGACGGCGAAGCGGTTATTTCTTCCAGAATTTATCCGCAAGAAACTTCTCAAGATATCGTTTTCAAGGCACAGAGCGGCGCTCTCGAACTTAAAGACGTGACATTCTACACTTTGGGCGAAGGAATTACCCAACCTTATTTCAGATAAGATTTTGTTACCGATAAAACTTTTTCAGTCGGAGGCGCCAAGCTTCCGGCTTTTTTATTTGGGCAGGAAAAATTTTTAGCGCGCCGAATACGCAAAACGAAAGGAGTTAGTTATGTCTGATTTAAGTATTTCTAAGCGAAATGTATATGAAATTTTTTCTAAGAAAGGCACGAGTTTTTTAATACCGGACTATCAGCGTCCGTATTCTTGGGAGCGGGAGCAGTGTGAAACTCTCTGGGAAGATTTGAAGAATTTCGCCGTAATTGATAATAAAGATTTCGACGACGATAAAGACGAATATTTTTTAGGCACAATTGTAACTTTCAAAAATGAATACGACCAAAATGAAGTTATCGACGGGCAACAGCGGCTGATAACTTTATTGCTGTTATTGCGCGCGTTTTATGAGGCGTTCGGCGAAAATCAAAACAGAACTTACAGCCGAATTTCCGAATGCATTTGGCATCTCGACAAAGACGATAACCCCAATAAGTCTAAGCTGAAAATTGAATCGGAAGTTGCAACTGACGACGATCTTGCCGAATTAAAAAAAATCATTGATAGCGGTGAAGCCACAATCAACAATAAAAGTTTGTACGCCGAAAATTACCGCTACTTCCAAAAAGAAATTGATTCTTTCAAAATATCTATGCCAAATAATTTTTCGATTTTCGCTAAGCGCATTTTGGATAATTGCATTTTGCTACCGATTGAAACGCAATATCAAAGTACCGCGCTGAGGATTTTTACTACGCTCAACGACCGCGGTATGCCGCTTTCGGATTCTGACATTTTCAAGGCGCAGTTTTACAAATTTTACAAGGCGCAGGGCAAGGACGCTAAAGAAAATTTTATAAAGCGCTGGAAAAATCTTGAGGAACTGTGCAATAAGAATTTCCACCCGCGCACCGGTACTCCAACTGATGATTTGTTTATGCGCTATATGTACTATCTGATTGCGAAGGCTGAAGTTCAAAGCGACAAGGTTAAAGGTCTGCGTCCATTTTATGAGCGTAATAACTATAAAATTTTAAAAAACGACAAAACCTTTGAAGATTTAATAACCCTGGCGGATTTTTGGGATGGTATTTCTCTGCGCGACAATAAAAGATTTTCTAATCGTGTACTTAAGCGTTTATATGTTATGAAATATTTGCCACATAGCTATTGGAATTATATTGTTTCAATTTATTTCATGGGCAACCGTGATTCGCAAAATCTACTTGAGGAAGGCAAATTTTATAATTTCCTCAAAAAAATTACCGCTATGTTTTTAATGCACGCAATAGTTAATCCAGGCGTATATAACGTCCGCCGACCATTTTTCGTAGAGTATAGAAATATTCTTCATGGCAATAATTTGAGATTTAAATATTATCTTCAAGATAGAAAAATTTTTCGTGAGCAACTTTTCAATACAACATTTTCACCTTGGAAGGGAATTACTTATGCAATGCTGGCTTGGTGGACTTTTCAAAATGATAAACAGGAATTGCCGCCGATTGATATCAAATTGGAAGTTGAGCATATTTTTTCTAAACGTCGCGCAGAATTTGAGCCGTTCAAAGATGAATCGAGTCTTGAACTTTTAGGGAATAAATCACTTTTGGAAAAGCGCATAAATATTCGCGCGTCGGATTATCGCTTTGCCGATAAAGCAAAATATTATCTCGGCTATACGAAAAATAATAAATTACAGCGCGGCACTGATATTCTTGAACTGCGCGACTTGGCTAAGACGAAAACAGATTTCACTGAGTCCGATATTCACGAGCGCAACGAAAAAATTTTGAATGGCTTTATGAATTACCTTGAGGAAAATAATCTTTTAAAATAAATTGAGAGGAAGATTTTCATGGATAACAAATTGAAAATTGGCGCGGGATTAGGAATAGCGGCGCTAATTGTTGCGGGAGGAAGTTATTGCCTTTTGAGTTGCGATAAACCTACGCCGGAAATTGCTCTGCAAAGCGCTGAACAGTCTATCGCTAATCATAATCGCGCAGAATTTGACCGCTTCGTTAATCTGGACAGCATTTTAAATTACAGTTACGACGGTATCATTGACAGTTTCGCCGACGCCGATAGAAATATGCCGGTTGAAGCCAAAGCCGCGATTAAAAGTTTTACGCAAATGTTTAAAGATCCGATGATTGCCAGTATGAAAACGGCGATTGATTCTTATGTTGAAACCGGAAGATTTAATGACAATGCAGGCGTCGTGGAACTTTTCGGCAGAACAGGAATTGACAAAATCGAATATCGCGGTATTGAATTTGTTCAAATTGACCCTGACAATGCTAATGAGGCGACAGCTTCAATTCGCATTTATCATCCGGATTTCGCGCAGGATTTATCGATGGGTTTAACGTTGAATAAAGACCGCGCGGAAAATTGGCAAATCACCCGCATAATTAATTTCCAGGATTTTGTTAACAGCGTGAGTAATATTCGCCACGTCCAACTCAATAAATATCTTGACGAAAGCGCCGAAATAATTTCACGCCACGAAATGATAATTCACGAGGCTGAACAAAAATACGCGTCGATAATGGCAATGGGAACTGTCGGGCAGGAAGAAGTTTCGACAGATTTGCGCGCGCTAATGATTGACGTTGTACAAAAAGATTGGGAAGCTCGCAAGCAGGAACTTTCAAATTTAACTGTGCCGGTAATGGCTCAAAATTTGCAGGAAAAACGGCTTATGATTTGTGATTTGGAAATTGGCTACGCTCAAGATTATGTTCAATGGATGGACGATAAGAAAGAAGCGACAATAATATCTGCGGAAGATAAAAAGACGCAAGCTAGAACCTTGAGCAACGAAGCCGCCGCACTTGCTGAACATTTAGCAGGACAAGAAGGTGAGCTGCCTTGATAATAAATTTTGTTTGTTTTGGGAATATCTGCCGCTCGCCTATGGCAGAATTTATTATGAAGAATTTAGTTAATGAGGCGGGCTTGACTGATAAAATTTCAGTTGAATCTTCCGGTTGCCACGCGTCAGTCGGTACGCCAATTTCTAACGGTACTTGTCAACAGCTTAAAGCGCATAATATACCGTTCGATTATCGCACTTCGCGGCAACTTACAGCCGCCGATTATCAGCGCTGCGATTATATTATTGGTATGGATTTTGGCAATGTCCGAGACATAAAAAAAATTACCGGAGGCGACCCCGATAATAAAATTTTTCTGATGATGGATTTTGTAAACGAACATCGCGACGTTGACGATCCTTATATGACCGACAATTACGCCGCGACTTATAACGATTTGATTCGTGCGTGTGATGCTTTGCTGAAGAAAATTCAATCGTAAGCAAGCATTTCAGTCATATTGTTGTGCAATTCGTCAAGATATTTTTTTAAATCGGCGGAAACTTCTTCGTTGCGCAGAGCAAATTCAATATTCGCCTGCAAAAATCCAATTTTAGTACCAACATCATAGCGATGACCTTTGAAAACATAAGCATACATTGCCTCATCTTTGGCGAGTCGCTTTAATGAATCAGTCAGCTGGATTTCGCCATTCGCGCCAGGCGTCTGATTCTCTAAATAATTAAAAATGCTCGGCGTCAAGATATATCGCCCCAAAATCGCGATATTGCTTGGCGCATTTTCTTTTTGCGGCTTTTCGATTAAATCGCGCACTTTGTAAACGTCATTGTCTACCAAGCGGCAATCGACAATGCCATAGCGGTGAACAACTTCAGGTGAAACCTCCTGCACACCCAAAATCGAAGTTTTATATTCGTTGAAAACTTCAACCATTTGCTGGAGCGTCGGCTTTTGCGATACAACAACATCATCGCCCAAAAGTACCGCGAAAGGTTCATCGCCAATAAAATGACTCGCCGTCAAAACAGCGTGTCCCAATCCAAGTGGCTGTTTCTGCCGTATAAAATGGATATTCGCAATTTCGGAAATGGATTTAACCATCGCGAGCCAATCTTCCTTGCCCGCTTTTTCAAGTTCCATTTCTAATTCGATTGAGCGGTCGAAATGATCTTCGATTGAGCGCTTACTGCGCCCCGTCACGATTATAATATCTTCGACGCCAGCCGCCGCCGCTTCTTCGATTATATATTGGATAGTAGGCTTATCGACAATTGGCAACATTTCTTTAGGCTGCGCCTTCGTTGCCGGTAAAAATCTTGTGCCTAAGCCCGCCGCCGGTATTACCGCTTTTCTCAATTTCATAAAAATTCCTCCCCGCAGTTTTCGCCTATTGTATAACAAAAAAAATCTTGCGGCTATAAAAATCATTTGTTATACTGAAAAAAAATACAGGGAGGTTTTTATTATGAACGGAATTATTAACATTGGCAACGGTCGCGCAGAATTTTATCCGGAGCGTAAGGGATTTAATTTGCCGGAAAATAATTTGAGAAGTGGCGGCAATAATCGGAATGTGCCCGAAGATGTCAGCAAAATGTTCAAAGCGGCGCAAGAAAGCGGTTATTCGCCAATTAGCTTTGAATTATTTGAAAACGACGATACTGACGCTGCTGGAAATACGCACGGAATTATTTTGAATCCAGGCGCGTCGACGCACAAAGCCGTTGGTAGGAAATCTTCACCCGCTGAATGTGAAACCTGCGCGAATCGCAAATATCAAGACGGCTCGGATGAAATGGACGTTTCATTTAAAACGCCGTCGCATATTTCGCCGAATATAGCCGCGTCAGTAATTCTTGGTCACGAACACGAGCACGTTGCTAACGCCTATGAAAAGGAGCGTAACGGCGAAGCGAAAGTTCAACGCGCGTCAGTCAGTTTGCATACCGACATTTGCCCTGAATGCGGCAGAGTATATATTTCTGGCGGCGTTACTCATACTGAAATGAAATACACAGATGACGACGACAAAAAGCCTGCTGACGATTTACGCGGTGCGTTTGTGGACTTAGATACTTAATTACAAACAAAAAAAGAGCGCTCAAGGATGAGCGCTCCCGCGCTTTTCAAGGATTGAAAATTTGCGCGGCTGTATGTTATTTTTTTAATCACTCGTGTCTGATCTCGCGGAACCGATTCTATTTTGTTTTTCTTTCTTTGCTGGCGTTTCTTGCTTTTTACAAAAAGAAAGAAATGCCGTTTAATAATTCTTTTTAATGATATAGAAAAGTTTAGAACTGAGAGTAACGCCGGTAAAATGGGAGATTGCTGCGTCGATGCCATTTGCCAGAATATAATTTTGAATTTCAACAGCTTCAGTATCGCCGTCAAAATCAAATTTAAAAGCAGCAGCAGCAACTTTACCGAGAGCTTCCGGATTAATATCATGCAGAGCAAGTTGGTTCGCCGGATAAATAATTCTGTCATTCGGTGCAAGTTTACGCTTGGGGCTCCTGCCAACTCTTATAACTTCGTCTGAAAGATATGGGTTTGAAAAACGCCGCTCAACTTGTTCAACGTAACGCCTATGATTCGCAGGCGCAAATCTATATTTTGCAATCAACAAAGCCGAAGTTTCAGCCCAAACGTCGCGCGTAGTTTCCAAAATTTCCGGAATACGCATTGCATTTGAAATATCATTAATCCCGCGCTGATACGCCAGATAAGCTATCGCTGCGTGACCGGTATTCACTGTAAAAATTTTCCTGTCAATGTAGGCATTCAAATTATCAACAAGATTCAAACCCTCAATGTCGCTCAAATCACCAACAACTTGCTTTGAATCAACATCCCATTCAGCATATTCTTCAACCGTTACCAAAAGTTTCTCGCCATATGGCTGGTTCGGAACAATCCTATCAACCGCCGCGTCCGGAAATCCGACAATTTTATTAAGTTCATTTTTAACATCATCAGAAAGTTTCGCGTAAACAAAATTTTTCAGAGTCGTGGAACTACCAAACATATTTTCGCACGCAATAACATTCAGCGGCGTTTTTTTTGTTTGCAAGCGCTTAGTCAAACCTTTAGCAAGATTTTCACCAAGATATTGCAATGAATTGGGACCAATCGCCGTGGTAATAATATCCGCGTCAGCAATAGCCTCAACCACCGCCTCAACTGCAACGTCATCTTTATCGCTATCAATTGCACTGATATTTTCAACCGAAATTTTATCTGGCTTGCCGGTAATTTGAACGTTGTACTTGCCAAGCGCGTTAATATCCTCGACAAGCTTATCAATGATATCAATAAAAGTCACGTGGTAACCGGCTTTGCTCAAAAGTAACCCGATAAATCCACGCCCAATATTCCCCGCGCCAAAATGTACTGCCTTTTTCATTTTAAAACCTCCTAATAAAAAAGCGCAACCCTTGAAGAATTGCGCCGCGTTTTCGTTTAAGTAAGAATTTTATTCAGTACGAGTTTTTCTAATAATGCCCAAAATCACCGCGCCAACTATTGAGCCAACCGCAATAGCAATCAGATAACCGCCAGGGTTGCCAATCGTAGGAACAACGAAAATACCACCGTGAGGTGCCATCAATGTGCAGTCAAACATCATAACCAATGCGCCGGTTAAAGCTGAACCGATCGCGCAGGCAGGGATAACGTGCAACGGGTCGCCCGCCGCAAATGGAATTGCACCTTCAGTAATGAACGACAAGCCCATGATAATATTCGTGGGAGCAGTTTTGCGCTCGCTCTCGGTGAATTTGCTCTTGAAGAAAATAGTGGAAATAGCAATAGCGATAGGCGGAACCATACCACCAGCCATAGCCGCCGCAATAACGTAATAGTTGCCGTCAGCCAAAAGTCCAACGCCAGTAACATAAGCTGCTTTGTTCAAAGGACCGCCCATGTCAATAGCCATCATTCCGCCGATAACCGCGCCCATAACCAATTTAGCATTCGGGTCCATATGCCCAAGTGTATCTTTGAGCCATTCATTGATACCTGCAACAGGCGGACCAATTACAAAATTACAAATCAATCCAATAAACAAAACGCCGAGTAACGGATAAAACAGAATCGGCTTAGTGCCTTCCAAAGACGCAGGAAGTATAGCCAAAATCTTTTTAAGAGTATTGACAAGGAAACCGGCAATAAAGCCCGCTAACAACGCGCCCAAAAAGCCTGAGCCGTTCGCGCCACTCAATGCGCCGCCAACAAAGCCCGCCGCCAAACCAGGACGATCTGCTATTGACATGGCAATAAAGCCGGAAAGTACCGCCAACATAAAGCTAAATGAAGTACCGCCAATTTGATTGAAAATGTGAGCAGTTTCAGTAATATTACCAAATTTACTACGCTCTTCAGCAGGTAAACTGTTCAAGTCAACCGACGCGCCGTCAATTAAGAATGAAATAGCAATTAAAATACCACCGCCGATAACGAAAGGCAACATATGAGAAACGCCGTTCATCAAATGTTTGTAAACTTGACGCCCGATACTTTCATTTTCGCCGCCACCGCCGCCAGAATCGCCCGCACTTTCGCCAGCTTTAGCATGATAAACCGGGGCTTGACCGCCGAGCGCTCTGTCAATGAGTTCATCGGCTTTGTTAATACCGTCAGCAACTTTGGTAATGACAACTTTTTTGCCGTCAAAGCGCGCCATTGCAACGTTTTTATCCGCCGCAACAATGATACCGTCCGCCTTAGCAATTTCTTCGGCAGTCAAAACATTTTTTGCGCCGCCTGAGCCGTTCGTCTCGACTTTAATTGAAATGCCGCGTTTTTTAGCGTGCTGTTCAAGGCTTTCAGCCGCCATAAATGTATGAGCAATACCGGTCGGGCAAGCAGTAACTGCCAAAATCTGAATGTGGTCAGCTTGCGGAACTGGCGCGGCGTTTGCTGAATCAGCAGGCGCTTGGAATTTGCCATCTTCTTTGTCGTCGATAATCTTTAAAAATTCCTGTTTGGTTTTCGCCTTGATAAGAGCCTCTTTAAAATCGGGGTCCATAACCATTGTAGCCAGCTTTGACAAAATCATTAAATGTTCGTCATTGCCGCCGTCCGGCGCTGCTATAGCAAAGAATAATCGCGCAGGGTTGCCGTCCATTGACTGAAAATCAATGCCTTCTGCTTTAACGCCAGCGGATTTTGCGTGCGGCGTTGCAATACCGTCGCCTAAGCCCGTTGTGCCGGACGCTTCACGCGCCTGCACGTCTTTTAGGTATTGCGCCTTGTTTTTGAGGTTGCCGCCCTTGTCCATGAGGTCTACCAAATGCGAAATGGCATCCGGTTTATCCTTGACGTGAGCGTTGAGGTCGATGCTCGCATTTTTGAGCAAATCGGTAACTCTCATTTAGTTCACTCTCCTTGTTAAAATTTTATAATTGCTAACGGCGCACTGGTAATTCAGCCGCCGTTTTTAAGCTAATCAGTTATACACAACTGTGAAATGTTTGCCATTTGGGATAATCGTCATGCGCCAAGCCCCATTAACTTTAAGGCAATGATCGCCCTCCCATCTGTGGTATTTCCCGTTATTCAAGCCTATTCTTAAACACCATTTTTTATAATATGTGTTATATGTAAAAATAAAAGAACCTCCGTTTTTCAAAACGTTGCCGCTATTAAAAGCAATCAGTTGATTGCCTTCCCAACTGGTTGAAGTTGTTGGAACAAAATAAAATTCTCGAATCGTATAGCCGGTATGATTTACAATTTCAAGATTTTGCCAATGAACATTTTGGGCGGCATTACCTATCGCCCCCCCCCCATAATGAGTATACAAATCAATAAAATTATCGGTAACATTTTTAAAGTTTTCATTGTCATTACCTCCAACCGATTAGCTGAATATACTCTTGATTTTCTTGAAGATTTTGGAGCTGATAGGTTCGTCGTCTTCGGTGGCGTGAAAAACTTGAGCTTGACCGGCTTTGATTCTGTCGAAAAGTTGTTCTGGTTTGCGAATACCAGTGCCGACCGAAGTTTGCAGAACTTTTTTGCCGTCGAAACGCGAAATTGGAACTTTTTTACTGGTGGCGAGAATTACGACGTCGGCATTTTTAATTTCTTCGTCGGTTAAAGCGTGGTAAACGCCAGCCGCGCCGTGAACTTCAACGCGAATATTCATACCGAGTTTAGCCGCACAATTTTTCAGCGATTCACGCGCCATAAATGAAGAACTGATACCGGTCGGGCAGGAAGTCACCGCGATAATTTTTGAGCTGCCGGAAATTTCGGGTGCTTCAGAGCGGTTGCGTTCAGCCTCTTTTGCGTCGATGGCTTTCAAAACTTCGTCAACGGATCTTGCACGAATTAATTTTTCCTTGAAGTCGCTATCCATTAATAAAACAGCAAGTCTGCCCATTTCTGTCATTTCGGACGCACCGGCTTTTAATGGAGCGGCGAAAAGTACCAGAAGTCGCGCAGGTTTATCGTCGATTGAATCAAAATTGACGCCATTTGGTACTGTGATTATTGAAATTGAAGTTTTTTTGATAGCGGCGTCCTGCGCGTGCGGGGTTGCAAGTCCGTCAGAAAGTCCGGTTGAACCTTGAGCTTCGCGGGCTAAAATATCGCGGCGTACAACTTCTTTGTCGCGAATTGTTCCAGCCGTCATAAGTAAATCAATCAGCATATCAATCGCGTCGTGTTTCGTTGCCGGACTTACATTCAGCGCGATAGATTTTTTTGAAATAAAGTTTGTGATTTTCATAAGTATCACTTCCTTTGTTTAGTGATAAGTGAAAAGTGATTAGGGAGAAGTGAAAATTACTAACCCTAATCACTAACCGCTACACTACTTATTGGTATCAAATGGTTTTTAAAAGAGCCTCGACTTCGGGGCGAGTTGCAAGATTTTCACTGAAAGCGGAAGCCGAACCGGTTGCAACGCCCATTTTGAAGGCTTTTTCGTAATCGCCGCCCGATTCTTCAAAACCTGCAATGAAACCGGCAACCATTGAATCGCCAGCGCCAACAGAATTAACAACTTTACCCTTTGGAGCAGGTGATTTATAAAATTTACCTTCAGCCGTCAACAAAATTGCGCCGTCGCCCGCCATTGAAATTAAAACGTTTTGCGCGCCTTTTTCCTGCAATTTCTTAGCGTATTCAATAATTTCAGCGTCGGTTGTGAGCTTAACGCCGAACATATCGCCGAGTTCGTGATTATTCGGTTTAATCAGCCACGGATTGAATTTCAAAACTTTCAAGAGCAAACCTTTTTCAGCGTCAACAACAAAGCGAATGCCTTTACCCTGCAGCGGTTCAAGTGTGCGCTCGTACATATCATCCGGCAAGGTATTAGGAATTGATCCGGAAATTACAAGTGTATCATTGGCTTGAAGTTTTTGCAGTTTAGCAAAAAGCTCGTCGCGTTTGGCGTCGCTGATTTTTGGACCTTGCCCGTTAATTTCGGTTTCGACATCGGCTTTAATTTTGACGTTAATTCTGGAAAAGCCTTCGTCGAGCTGAACAAAATCTTCATCGGCGTTGAAAGTGCGAAGCTGACGAATAATTTCTTTGCCGGTAAAGCCCGCGAGAAAACCCATAGCCGTTGATTTGTGTCCTAGATTTCCCAAAACGACTGAAACATTAATGCCTTTACCGCCGCCGAGAACTTGCTCATAATTTACGCGGTTAATCGCGCCTGAAGTAAGTTTGTCAAGCCGAATGGCATAATCAATAGCGGGATTGAACGTTACTGTGTAAATCAATTCTAAAACCTCCCCAAATAGATTGAAAATTTCTACGTGGCGATTATACAATAGGAAAAATCATATTTCAATAAATTTAAAATCGCAGTGCTGAAAAATTTCACGCCGCATAATTCAGCCAAGTGCAAATTAAAAGCGCCACCGAAACAATTCCGTTGCGCATAAAATAGGCTTGAGTCACTTGTGAAAAATCGCGCGGGCTGACTATTTCGTGCTGATAAATCAAAGTCACCGATGCTATTACCACGCCTAAATAATAAATTCCGTGCATATTCATTATCAATCCGACGATCAGCAAACAGGCAATGCAAATCACGTGCAAGATTTTGGAAATTTTAAATGCGCCCGCTGCGCCGTACTCTGTCGCCAGTGAATGCAGCTTTTGAGATTTGTCGAATTTTTCATCTTGCGCGCCGTACATTGCATCAAAGCCCGCCATCCAAAACATTACCGCTAAACATAAAAAAAACATTGGCACTGAAAAAATTTCGCCCGTGACTGCGACCCACGCGCCCGCCGGTGCCATCGCTATTGCCACGCCCAAAAATACGTGACACCAGCCGGTAAATCTTTTCGTAAATGGATAAATTATGAACGGTAACGCCGCTGCCGGCAAAAGTTTTAGGCAAATCGCCGGCAACTGCGCGACAGCTATAACCATTATCAGCAAACAAATGATTATAAAAACCAACGCTTCTTGCTTTGAAATTTCGCCGCGCACCATTACCCGATAACGTAAGCGCGGTTGTAATTTGTCATATTTTAAATCTACGAGATTGTCAATCGCCAGCGCTGCCGCCCGACCAAATGTTACTGTCATTGCGATTAAAAATAATATCCACGCGCTGACTTTTCCATTCGACGCCAAAAGCGCCGCCATAAATGCAAAAGGTAAATCAAAAATGGTATGCGAAAGCGCTATGTTATTTATGTGCGCTTGTATTTTCGTCAAAAAAAATTCCTCCTCATTCGCAATCGACAAATTCAATCAAAAGTTCTCGACCGCTCTGCAAAATTAAAATTCCGTCGCATTCTGGACAAAAAAAATTGTACTGCGCGACATTAAAAATCTTGCCGCATTTATTGCACCGCGCAATAATCGGAACGCGTTTAATTTTCAGCGCGGCATTCTCAGCAATTGTATTTTTTTTGAGGAAGTCAAAACTAAATTGCAAAGCCTCAAGTTCAACGCCCGCCATTTCGCCAATTTTTAATCCAATAGCAGAAATTTTTTCAGCGTGATTATCGGCGGCAACTTCAAAAGCAATTTTTAAAATACCCTCGACAAGTGAAGCCTCATGCATTTTTCAATCTCCAAAATCGGACGCGAAAGCCATAACAAAAATTTTCGCTGCGCCCGCGTTTTTCAAAACTTTAGCGCAACCGCAAACCGTCGCGCCGGTCGTATAAATATCATCGACAATCAAAATATTTTTGCCGCGAATGTCAACGCCACTCATTAAATCAAATGCGTCCTGCAAAATTTTCTTGCGGTCTTCCGGACTGTAACTGAAAAGTTTTGGCGTGCTTTTTTTACGAACAAGCAAATTTTCAGTGCTCACGCCCTGCGCGATAAGCCAATCTTTAAAAATTAATTCAACTTGATTATAGCCGCGCTCTTTCAATCGGTTGGCGTGCAATGGTACATAAGTTGCCACGTCGATATTGGAGAGGAAATTTTTAATTTCGGTGCTGTTGATAATGGCAGCAAGCATTTTTTGAAGAGCGGGCAACACAGTTAAATCATTGTCGAATTTCAATTTCCAAAGTAGTTCACGCGAGCCGCCGCGATATTTCGTAATTCTGATAATGCTGCTCAAAATTTCCGGTGGCTTTTTATGCAAATTCAGCTGAAAAAATTTTTTCGCGCAGGACGGGCAAAGTTCGTTTCGTTCGTCAACAATTTCATGGCAGATTGGACAAATTGGCGGATAAATTATGTAAATAAGCGTTGCCCAAATAAATTTTAAACCTTGAATAATTTTATCAATCATAGATTTCCCTGCAATTTAGGAGCGCTCAAGGATGAGCGCCGCTCCCCGCGCGCGTGCTAGTCGACCGGATGTCGACTATTGAGCGCGCCTTTCTTTGCCAGCGTTTCTTTTTTAAAGAAATGCTGATTTATTTATAGATTAGCCGCGCCGATCATACCAGCATTACTACCAAGTTCGGCAATAGCAATTTGCGGAATTGGCGCGTGTATTCCACCAAAACAATCTTCTTTCAAAATATCAGTGAGCGGCTCAATTAAATCTTTCGCGTAGGTACTCATTGCGCCGCCGATTAAAATTAATTGCGGGCGAAACATATTCACGATATTCACAATGCCTTGACCAAGCATCAATGCATATTGCTCGACCACTTCAGTCATTGCAACATCTTCTTCTTTGGCAAGGGTAAAAATTTCTTCAAGCGTTATATCTTTACCCGCAACTTGAGACGCCGATTTTAAAAGTGCAGGAACTGAAACATAAGCTTCAAGGCAACCTTTACGCCCGCAACTGCAAAGCCGCCCATTCACGCGAATAACTTGATGACCAACTTCACTGCCGCCCATTATTCCGCCTTCAAAAACTTCGCCATTTAAAATAATTCCGCCGCCAACGCCATTGCCCATTGTGAACATAACAACATCGCTGAAATTTTTCCCAGCGCCAGCAACAGCTTCGCCCAACGCCGCGCAATCAGCATCATTAGCAATTCGCACCGGACACGGTATCACTTCGCCCAAAGTTTTTGTCAGCTGAACATCTTCCCAGCGAATATTATTCGAATAAACAACCGTGCCCTTGCGCCTGTCAATCGTTCCAGGAACACCTACGCCGACGCCTACGCATTGTTCAAGTGGAATATTATTTTCAGCTAGCAATTTTAAAATATTTTCCGCCGTCTCATCAATAATTTCTTGCGCAGTACGTTTAGGCTGAGTAGGATATTTCCGCACGTCAAGTAATTGGTTTTGCTCATTGATAATTCCCATTTGAACCTCCGACGAGCCAATATTCACGCCCACGCGAATCGGATTAGCTTTTTCGCGAATTGTAGTTATAAGCGCGTCGCACGTTCCCTCAATCTGCCAATCGCCCGAATTTGCCGGTAAGAAAAAAGAATCGCCCTTCTTATAGGAAAGTTTTTCGCTCTTGTTGCTAACCGTGCCCTTGCCGTCCAAAATCAATATGCTCAAGAAAGATTTTTCGTCAACGTTGCCCTGCATTCGGTACGTAAGCTTGCCGTCCAGATTAATCTTGTCAACCGTGAAATAATCGCAATCAGCTACGTGAGGATAACTATTCGCATTTTGGACAATCGGAATCCTATTCGTCACAGCAAGAGCCTTTTCAATGTGAAGGTCGCGCTTTTTGCCGTCAGCGCCAACCCGCCCATAATCGTAAATTCTGTACGTAACATTTGAATTTTGCTGAATCTCTGCAATTAAAATTCCCTTGCCGATTGCGTGCAATGTTCCAGACTCGATTAAAAACATATCGCCCTTTTTGACAGGCACAGCATTTAAAACTTCCAACAAAGTATTTTGCATAATGCGCGCGGCAAATTCTTCTTTGCTAATTTCTCGCTTGAAACCGTAATACAGAAAAGCACCAGGTTCAGCATCAAGTACAACCCACATTTCGGTTTTGCCGTATTGATTTTCATTTTTCAACGCATAAGCATTCGACGGGTGAACTTGAATTGAAAGGTTATCGCGCGCGTCAATAAATTTAGTGAGAATCGGAAATTCGCGGAAACGTCGACAATGCGTCCCGAGAATTTCAAGCCCTTCAGCGTCGAGATATTCAATCAAAGTTTTGCCTGCGTATTCGCCATTTACAATAGTTGAAGCTCCGTCAGAGTGCGCCGATAATACCCACGCTTCAGCCAAAATTGCGCCGTCATATTCAACGCCATATTCTTCAACCAATCTATGACCGCCCCACAAATAATCTTTGCACGCCGGTTTTAATTTCAAAAGCGCCATAAAAAAATCACTCCATAAAAATTATTCCCGAACATTTTCCGCCCAAATAAAAAAAATCCTGCCGTCCTGCGCGATTTTGAAAGCAATGCAGGATAATTTTTTGAAAGTGCGAATTTAAAAAGTGGTGATGTTTATGATTGCAATAATAGATTATGGCGTCGGGAATTTATACAGCGTCGAAAAAGCGTTGATGGCAGTTGGCGGCGAAGTAAAATTAACAAGCGACGCGGCGGATTTGAAATGCGCTGAAAAATTAGTTTTGCCAGGCGTCGGAGCATTTGGCGATTGCATGAAAAATTTGGAAGCGACCGGTTTAATTCCAACAATACTTGAACAGATTTTAATGCATAAGCCATTACTTGGAATATGCGTCGGGTTGCAGATTTTATTTGAGCGCAGTGAAGAATCGCCAAACGTTAAAGGTCTAGGCGTATTTAAGGGCGAAGTAAAAAAAATTCGCGCAGGCGGTTTAAAAATTCCGCATATGGGTTGGAACTCATTAAAGATCGGCAGGAAAGATAATCTTGTAAAATTTGGCGCGTCAAAATTAATGGCGGGCTTGAATGATAAATCATATTTTTATTTTGTGCACAGTTATCACGCAGTACCGGCGAATGAAAATCTTGTAACTGCAACAACTGATTATGGAGAAAATGTAACGGCGGCTGTTGAATTGGGGAAAGTTTTCGCAACGCAATTTCACCCCGAAAAATCCGGCGACGTCGGTTTAAAAGTTTTAAAAAATTTTGTTGAGATGTGAGGAGTGTTTGAAATGTTAATTTTACCGGCGATTGATATTCTCGACGGAATGTGCGTTCGGCTTACGCAGGGCGATTTTAAAAAAGAATTGAAGTACTCGTACTATCCAGACGAAACAGCAATAGAATTAGAAAGCGCGGGCGCAGAATTTTTGCACGTGGTAGATTTGGACGGCGCAAAACTCGGCACGCTTGCAAATATTTTTGTGATTAAGCGCATTTTGGACAATGTCAATATTCCAATCGAGGTCGGCGGCGGTATTCGCAAAATGAGCGATATTGATAATTTGTTAGATATTGGAGTTAATCGCGTGATTTTGGGCAGCGCAGCGGTTGAAAATCCTGATTTTGTTAAAGAGGCGGCTAAAAATTTTGGTGACAGTATTGTTGTGGGAATTGACGCACGCGACGGTATTGTTGCAGTTCATGGTTGGGCTGATTCTGGCGAAATGAATGCTAAAGATTTGGCGGCTCGCATGGGCGATTATGGAATTTCCACGATTATTTATACTGACATTGCCCGCGACGGTATGATGAAAGGCATAAATGTTGATAGAATTGCTGAATTCGCGCAGAGCTCCGGCGTTGATGTAATTGCTTCGGGCGGCGTAACTTCCATTGAAGATATTCGCAAACTCAAAGAGCACGAGGACGATGGAATTGTCGGCGCAATTATCGGCAAGGCGATTTATGAAGGCGTAATTGATTTTAAAGATGCGCTTAAGGCGGCTGAATGATTTATGTTGACGAAAAGAATAATTCCTTGCCTTGACGTTAAAGCCGGTAGAGTTGTTAAAGGCACAAATTTTGTTGGACTGCGCGACGCGGGCGATCCTGTCGAACTTGCGAAAAGATATGACGAAGAGCGCGCGGACGAATTAGTTTTCTTGGATATAACGGCTTCGCACGAGAGACGCGGCACTATGGTTGAAGTGGCGAAAAATTGTGCGGCTCAAGTTTTCATACCATTCACAGTTGGTGGCGGAATTCGCACTGTTGAAGATATGCGCGCAATGTTGAAAGCCGGTGCTGATAAAATTTCTGTGAACAGCGCGGCGGTTAAAAATCCTGCGTTAATTTCTGAAGGCGCAAAAAAATTCGGCAGTCAATGTATTGTGCTGGCAGTTGACGCTAAAGCTACCTCCGACGATAGCTGGGAAGTTTATATCAATGGCGGCAGAACGCCGACCGGTATTGATTGCCTTGAATGGGTTAAAAAAGCTGTGGCGTTGGGCGCGGGTGAAATTTTATTAACGAGCATGGACGCGGACGGCACTAAGGACGGTTACGATATTCCGCTGACTCGCGCAGTTTCAGAGGCTGTTAATGTTCCGGTTATAGCCTCGGGCGGCGCAGGCGAATATGAACACTTTTTGAAAGTTTTGATTGATGGCAAAGCTGACGCGGTTTTGGCAGCGTCTGTCTTTCATTACGGCAAATATACAATTCGGCAGGTTAAGGAATATCTGAAAAAGCATGGCGTTGAAGTTCGATTTTAGATTGGAGATTTTTTTATGAAGATTGATATTAGCAAGGTAAAATTTGACGCAAATGGGCTTGTACCGGCGATTGTGCAAGAGGAAAGCGGGCAAGTTTTAATGCTGGCTTATATGAATGAGGAATCCCTGAATAAAACTGTTGAGACTGGCTATACGCATTTTTATAGCCGCAGTCGTCAAACTCTTTGGAAGAAAGGCGAAACCAGCGGCAATGTTCAGCGCGTCCAAGAAATTTATTATGACTGCGACGGCGATGCGCTTTTAATCAAAGTCCATCAAACCGGCGTAGCCTGTCACACGGGAACTTATTCCTGTTTCAGCGGGCGGCGTCTTGACGATAACGATAAACAATTGCCCGCCGTTGTTGACCAGCCGCAAGAAGAAGATTTGTCGTTGGTTTTGTATGAACTTTACGCCGTGATTAAAGACCGGCAGCGTCACCCCGTCGAAGGTTCTTACACGAATTATTTATTTGGCGCGGGGCAGGATAAAATTTTGAAAAAAGTTGGCGAAGAAGCAGTTGAAACTATAATTGCGTCGAAAAATGGCGAAGAGCAAGATATTTTGTATGAAATGGGCGACCTTTGGTATCATTGCTTGGTCTTGCTGGCTTATCACGGAATTAAGCCGGAAGATTTATTCGCCGAACTTATGAGCAGACGCAAGGGTGGCAGTTATCACAAATTCACCGGCAAAACTGGCACACGTCCCAAAGACTAGGGGCTAGAGATTAGTGATTAGGAATACATTTCTAGTTTTGGCAATTCTGATTCTGTTTGCAAGAATATCTTTCGCGCAGGACGTGCAAGAAATTTCAGCCGGACCAAAAATTTTAGTGCTGAATTATCACCAAGTGCAAGACGTTTTCACTTCGCTATCAATGCCGCCAAAACTTTTCGACGAACAAATGAATTACCTAAAAACGCACGGTTATTCTTCAATCACGCCGGAAGAACTTTACAAAGGCTTGACCGGCGAAATTGAATTACCGCTGAAACCAGTGCTGATAACTTTTGATGACGGCTATGCTGATAATTACACAAATGCTTTTCCAATTTTGCAGTCGTACGGAATGCGCGCAACCATTTTTATAATTCCTGCGTTTGTCGGCAAAAAGAATTATCTTACGTGGGATCAACTGCGCGAAATGGAATTAGGCGGCGTCACAATTGAAAGTCACACGCTGAACCATCGCAAACTTGAAGAATTGCCCGACGAGGAAATTCGCAGCGAGCTTTTAAATTCCAAATTGGTACTTGAAGAAAATCTTGGGCACGCGGTTGAATTTTTAGCGTATCCAACCGGCACTTACAATTTGCACATTGCCGGAATTGCTAAAGATGTTGGTTACAAGGGCGCGTTCACAATTAAATATGGCAACGTCGATTTGGGCAGTAATTTATTTGCGCTTGCGCGAGTGCCAATTTTCCAGACCGGCAACACAATGAAAGATTTTTATGAGCGCATTGAATATCGGCAGAGTTTTGAAGAATTTGGTTGGGTTAAAAGATAACCCGACCTTTTTTATAGGTGAAAATTTTATGATTGACTAATAAAGCTAAACCGTTTAATATAAATATTGGGGGCGAATGTTTTGATTAATATTGTCGAAAATTTACGAGCGGTGCAGAGTGAAATTGAATCCTCGCGCAGAAAAAGTATAGCCGGAGCGCCGGTGACTTTAATAGCGGTTACAAAAAATCACGAAGTGGAAATGATGCAGCAAGCAATTGACGCGGGCGCTCAACATATCGGTGAAAATCGAATTCAAGAAGCGGCGGAAAAATTTAAAATTCTAAATCGCGAAGTAACTCGACATTTGATAGGGCATTTGCAAACTAACAAGGCTAAACAAGCAGTACGACTTTTTGACCTGATACACTCGGTAGACAGCGAACATTTGGCAGAGGCGATTTCAGGCGCGGCATATTCTATCGGGAAAATTCAAGATGTGCTTATTCAGGTGAATTTAGCAAAGGAAGAAACTAAATCCGGCGTTTATGAAGAAAACCTGCCACGCCTGATTGAGGCTGTCGATGTATTGAAAAATATTCATCTCCGTGGTTTTATGTTAATCGCCCCGAATTATTCGGACGTTGAGAATTGTCGTCCGCTCTTTCGTCGCATGTATGAAATTTTCGTTGCAATTCAAAAGACGCGGCAGAATTTTGATTATTTGTCGATGGGTATGACGCATGATTATAAAATTGCGATTGAGGAGGGGGCAAACGTTGTGCGAATAGGCACAGCAATTTTTGGCGACCGAAATTATTAAAAAGGGGGATTTTACGAAAATGGGATTTATGAAACAAATGAACAATCCTTTTGAGGAGAAAGATCCAGATGATGAAGTAGAAATTGAAGGCAAAGATAAAGACAAGCAGTCCTCACAGAATTCTGAACCGCCCGAACCTGAATACTCCGGTGCTAAGGTTTTAGAATTTAGTTCAACGAATATTAATAGGGAAGATTTAACGTCAAATGAAAATGTTGTAAGAACTAAAATTACGACGATCAAGCCGAAAAATTTTAGCGACGCGCAAACTGTGGCTAATTGCCTGCGCGACAATATTCCTGTGGTTATGAATTTTGAAGATACCGACAGAGGAGACGCTAAGCGCATAATCGATTTTATCAGCGGCACAACCTACGCAATTGACGGCGAAATTAGAAAAGTCAGCGATGATGTATTTATTTGCGCGCCTGAAAACGTCACGGTTGAAAGCTCAAATGACGATAAGCGCACTGATTGGAAAATTCATTGATTGGAAAAGTTGAAAGGCGGTTTAAGATTTATGGCAAAAAAATCTCTTGACGAGAGAAAAATTTTGTTAGTAGTGGTCTATAAAAGCAAGGAGGAACTTCAAAGTCAATCTCAGCTTTTTGAAAAAACGCAATTAAAATTTCCAAGTGGCTGGAATCTTCAATTTATCTCCGTTATCAAGAATAAAAATCTTGCCGCCACATTCAACAATATCCAGAAAACTAACGACGCTAAATATAAATTTTATTTGACTGCGCCCGCAGTTTGGATTGACCCGCTGATCATTTCAAATGCGATTAATGGATTTTTCATTGAGCCCAAAACTGCAATGATTGGATTATTCGGTTCTGAAATGCCGATTAGTGGCGATTATACTAAGGCTAAAAATTTTTATGGCATGTATTGTTGCAAAGACGAAAATGGCAATATTAAAAGTTATCAAGGCAAGGACGCGCTTTATTTTCAATCGGCGCATATGTTAGACTTCAGCTTTTTTGCCACGAATGAAGATTTGCCGTGGGACGAAAAAGTTGGTGAAGATTTTATAATGGCGGCGCAGTGTTGCAATTTCCGCAGTCGCGGTTATGTTATTGGCGTTCCTCACCAAGAAAATCGATGGGTAGTTTTTGCAAATAACGAATCCACTTATAACGCTAAACTGAACGCAAAAGAACTTGAACAGTTCCAAACGCTGTATGCTAAAAAATTTCAGCCATTAGTGAGCGTATTAATTCCTGCTTACAATCAGCCTAAATTTTGTCAAGAGGCGCTTGATAGTATCTTGGCTCAAACTTACAAAAATATTGAGATTCTAATTGGCGACGATAGCACCAATGAAGAAGTAAAAAAAATGGTTAAGCCATACTTGAAAAAATATCCAAATATAAAATATTTCTATCACAACGGCAAACCTTACGGCGGCGGAAAAAATATGTTTTCCCTGCTGAATGCTTGCACCGGCGAATATGTGAATTTTCTTCTGCATGACGATTTATTTTATCCAGAAAAAATTTATAAGATGATGGAGTATTTTATTCGCGACCTGGAAAATAATATTTGTTTGATAACTTCTGCGCGAGATCTGGTTGACGAAAACAGCAAATTGATTAAGCGGAAAAATCCTTGGCACCCTCACGCTGACAGAATAATGAACGGTATAGACATCGGACGAAAAGTTTTATTCACGCTAGCAAATTTTTTAGGCGAATTAAGCACGGTTCTTTTCAAAAAAGAAGATGTTGCTTTTAGGGATATGAATACCGGCAAAAAATGTTACGCGATTGGCAATTACTGCGGAATTAGCGGCACAGTTTACGGCGATTTAGATACTTGGTTGCAGATTTTGAAATCGGGCAAAGATTGTGTCTTTATGCACGAATGTCTAAGCGCATTTCGCCAACACGCCGCGCAAAATACATTTAATCCTTTTACGCGTACGCATTTACCGCTCGACGCGCTCGGTTTCTGTACAATTTCCTGGCTGAATAATATTTTCTTCCGCAATGTCGAAGAATACAAATATTGCTGTCATAAATGGATAACGATGGCGGCAATGTGGCTGATGCCTTTTTCTGACGCTGACACTGAAGAGATTAAGCATTTTAAAAATTGGATTATTCAGCTGCGTGGAATTTGTCAAACCGGTGATTATGCTAAAATTCTTGATGGCTCAATTAGATTTTTACTTGAGCGTTTGCCGGAGAATAATCCATTGAGACCGCTGATTAGAAAAAATGAGCAAACAGGACTTTGGGAAAAAGCAAGCGATGAATTAGAACCCTATTGTGAATCGAGGTGAGATTGTGCAAGTAGTGAAATATGTATTTCAGCCGCACGGCGACGAGCGCGGTCAATTGGTGGCGCTGGAAGAAATTAAAGACATTCCATTTAAAATCAAGCGCGTTTATTATATGTACGATACAGTTGACGAAAAAATTATTCGCGGCAAACACGCGCATAGAGAAGTTGAGCAGATTTTAGTTTGTATTCATGGCAGCTGTAAAATCCTTTTCGACGACGGTCACGAGAAAAAAATTATTCCGCTTGAAAAACCGTACGAGGGGCTTTATATGCCAAAATATATGTGGGGCGAGCAATTTGATTTTGCGCCTGGTACTGTGCTTTTAGTTTTTGCTTCAGAGCTTTATGACGCAAATGAATATATCCGCGATTATGACGAATTTTTAAAGCTGGTCGCGGAAAAAGATTCTAAAGCTATTACCCCCCCCCATTTTGATTTAGAAATTAAACTTATTCAAAAGTGGTCAACAGTTAAGAAATGCACATTTCCGGCGCGTGGCGATGAATTTGGTAAATTGACGGCGCTTGAGGAATTTAAAGACATTCCATTTAAAATCAAGCGCGTTTATTATATGTATGATACGGTTGACGGCGTCGTTCGCGGCAAGCACGCTCATAAAAGTTTGCAACAGATTTTAGTTTGCATTCATGGCAGCTGTAAGATTCTGCTTGACAATGGCAGCGAGAAAAAGATTGTGCCGCTTGAAAAGCCATATGAAGGGCTTTATGTGGCAAATGATATGTGGCGCGAAATGTACGATTTTTCGCCAGGCGCGGTTTTGTTGGTGTTTGCCTCTGAATTGTATGACGAAAGCGATTATATCCGTGACTACGGGGAATTTTTGAATTTTGTTAAGGAGCGTAAAAATAACGGTGAAAATTGATTTAGCGGTATTAGGGCGGCAATTTGAATTGCATCAAGCCGAATATGAGGCGGCAGCTTTGCGGGCGTTACGTTCGGGCTGGTATATTCTTGGGCACGAACTGGAAAATTTTGAGCGCGAATTTGCTGATTATCTTGGAGCAAAATTTTGTATTGGCGTAAATTCTGGGCTTGACGCTTTAACGCTGACAGTTAGGGCGCTGAAAATTGGCGCGGGCGATGAAGTTATTGTTCAGGCGAATACTTACATTGCAACGGTTTTAGCCATTACTGAAAATGGTGCGACGCCGATTTTTATTGAGCCGGACGAATTTTACAATCTTGACGCTGATAAAATTGAAACCGCCATTACCAATAAAACCAAAGCAATTATGGTTGTGCATTTGTACGGGCAAGCGTCGAATATGGAAAAAATCTGCGCGATAGCTCGGAAATATAATCTGCCGCTGATTGAAGATTGCGCACAATCTCACGGTGCCAAATTCGCTGGCAAAATGACGGGCACTTTTGGCATTGGCTGTTTTAGTTTTTATCCGACGAAAAATCTTGGTGCGTTTGGCGATTCTGGCGCGGTTGTTACTGACGACGAAAATTTTGCCAAGAAAATTAAAATGCTTAGAAATTACGGTAGCGAAATTAAATATCACAATAAGCTTGAAGGCGTCAATTCGCGGCTGGACGAAATTCAAGCGGCACTTTTGCGCGTGAAACTTTCGCATTTAGACGAACTTAACAGCGAGCGAAAAAATATTGCCGCCCGATACCTGCGCGAAATTTCCAATTCAAAAATTATTTTGCCCAAAATCCGTGAAGACGCGGAGCACGTTTGGCATCAATTCGTCGTTCGTACAAAAAATCGCGCAGATTTTCAGTCTTATCTTGAAAAAAATAATATCAAGACCGTAATTCATTATCCGATACCGCCGCATTTAGCAGAATGCTACACGCGGCTCGGTTATAAGCGTGGCGATTTTCCTATTGCCGAAAAATTTGCCGAAGAAGTTTTAAGCTTGCCGATGTTCAACGGTATGACGGAGGCGGAAGTCGATTATGTTATTGGTGTTTTAAATAATTATTGAGATGAAAAATATGGAACTTAAAAATTTTTTGAGCGAATTTGAAGGGCTGTCAGATATTCGCGAAATGACACTTGAAAAAATTAAAAAACACAATCTCCCCGTGATCATTTATGGCGCTGGCGGATATGCTAGTGCAATGACGGATAAACTTAAAAGTATCGGTGTAGAGATTCACGGCTATTCGGTTGATGCTGATTTTTACGCTCCGAATAAAACTTTTCGAGGACTTCCAATCTATAATTTTGAAGAAATCTCAAAGCAGGCGGATAAATATGTTTTTGTTCTTGGAATGAACGGCTCGCGCGCATTTGATTTTTTAAAAAATGATAAAATTATCCACTATGCCATTTCTTATGCTGCTTATCAAAATATCACATACGCCTATATTCTGGAAAACAAAAATGAATTTCTCGAAACTTACAGTTTGCTCGAAAATGATGATTCCAAAAAAACGATGGTTAACTATCTTAAGCTACATATATCTGGAGACCCGGCGATTGCTGAGGAATTTGATTACGAAGATGGCAACGAAGACTATTTTAATAAATATACTTATAGTACAATAAATAATAGGGGGGGGGTATGTAGACTGCGGAGCTTGGCGCGGGGATACAATAGCAAAGTTCATTAAATTTTTTAAAGGCAATTATTCAAAAATCTGGGGAATTGAGCCCGATGGTAATAATTTTGCAGAGCTAGAAAAGTTTATCGCGCAGAAAAATTATGAGAATGTCACGCTTTTTAATGGCGGCGTTTGGAATGAGCGCGGACAGCTGTCTTTCAACGTTGATTCTAAGTGGTCAAAAAGTTCACTTGTGACCGAAACTGGAAATGTATATATAGCGGTTGATACTATTGATAATCTGGTTGAAGATGAAAATGTCAACTTTATTAAGATGGACATTGAAGGTAGTGAATTGAAGGCATTGCAAGGCGCAGCTAAGACCATTAAGAAAAACAAGCCGACGCTGACAATTTGCGTTTACCATAAACCGGAGGATTTAATTACAATTCCGCAGTATATTAGAAGCCTTAACAATAGTTATAAATTTTATCTTAGAATGCACGGAGCGGTTGTCCCTCAAGAACTTGTGCTTTATGCTATACCGGAATAATATTAAGGAGTTGAAAATTTGCAGGATACGCGGGAAAAAATAATTCGCTACTACAAGGGCACTGAAGGCGAACAAATGGCGGTTAAGCTGGTAGATTTTGCCAGTCAAGCTATTAAGAATCGCAAGTATAAATTGAGCGGGTTTCTGACGCCTTTTGAGCAGGAAATGGCGAATACTATTGCTAATAGTCTTGGTGATTTGAATGTTGAATTTGATGGCGGCTATATCGGCGCGGAAAGGCAACGCGTTGCTTTTTGTCACACGGATTTTGCAGGGACGCCAGCATTTGAAATTGCGGTTATCAAAGCTGAGTGGAATGGTGAATTTGCGCGGCTCAGTCATCGCGACGTTCTCGGTTCGATTTTGAGTTTGGGCGTTAATCGCGAAATTGTCGGCGATATCATTGCCACGAAAGAATTTGCTAAAATCCTTATCGATAAGAAAATGGCTGATTATTTCATTGCGAATTTGAAAAGGATTGGCGACGCGGGCGTTGAGACAAAGCTTGACGAACTTTCGGAAATTGCGCCTAAAGAAGAGCGCGTTAAAGAAATTAGCGCAACCGTTGCGTCATTGCGTGTTGATTCTATTGCTGCCGCCGGTTTTGGAATGTCGCGCAGTAAAATGGCGGCTGAAATTGACGCTGAAAAAGTCAAGCTGAATTGGCAAACCGTGAAAAATGCAGCGCAGTCAATCAAGGAAGGCGACGTTTTAAGTATGCGCGGGCGCGGTCGGCTGGAAGTTTCGGAAATTCGCGGGCAAACTAAAAAAGGACGAATCGGCGTCCTACTCAAAAGATTTTTTTAATAGGAGGCAATGTCGGTGCTTACGCCAATGGACATTCACAATCACGAATTTAAAAAAAGTTTTCGCGGCTACAATGAAAATGAAGTTGATGAATTTCTTGATAGGATTGTGAGCGATTATGAAAGAGTTCTGCGCGAAAATGAAAAACTTAAAGAGCGCGCCAATCTTAATGAAAAGGAAATTAGCCATTACAAAAACCTTGAACAAAATTTGCAAGATACCTTGATGGTCGCGCAGAAAACCGCTGAAGAAGTTATAAATTCTGCGCGAAAAAATGCTAAGGATATACGCGAAAACGCCACTAATGAGGCTCAAAGCGTCCATGAAAATACAATGCGCGAAGCTCAAAATATCCGTGTGCAGGCACAACTCGACGCTAAGCATCAAATGGACGAGGCAGCTAATAAACTGCACGCCGTCGTTACAGAATATGATAGGATTGTCCGCGAAAAAAATGCTTTCCTGCTGAAAATGCGTACCGCTCTTGAATCTGAACTTGCAGTCATTACGCAACTTTTGAGCTCAATTCCTGGTCCAAATGAAACTGAATCCATAAAAGCCGCCGCGCTCAAAATCGAACAGGGTTTGAAAGTCTATGACGCTATCAGCCAGCCTGTTAAAAAATCTGACGTTCCTGCAACTTCAAAAGTTTCTAATCCCGCTGAATCTAAAATAGCTGACGCAAAATCTAAATCCGATAACAAAGATAAACCGGACGAACCCGTTGCTTATGCACCGGTCAAGAAAAATTGAGGCTTCGCCGTGAAATCTGTTATCAAATTTCTGCAAAAAGTTTTGCTCGTCATTGAATTATTTTTCGTGATATTAATTGTACATTGGGAAAAAGTTTTGTTCGTGGGAATAATCGCACTCGACCAATTTTCAAAAATTCAAATCGTGAAGTCAATGTCGCTCGGCGAATCAATTCCTATACTGGGGAATTTTTTCCGATTCACATACGTACTAAACCCCGGCGCGGCATTTGGAATTTTGCCCAATCAGCGGGTATTTTTTTTGTTAATAGGGGCAGCGCTGTTAATTTCATTCGCATATTTTTTTCCGCGAATCAAGAAAGACAATAGGCTTCTAAAATTCGCGTGGATAAGTTTGGTGAGCGGCTCGACGGCAAATTTAATTGACAGAGTGCAAACAGGCAAGGTGATAGATTTTTTTGATTTAGGATTCGGCGCAATTTTCAACGTGGCAGATATGGCAATTGTCGGAGGTATGCTCATAATGATTTACATTGTAACTTTTAAAATGGACGACGACGAAAGGGCGCGGCGATGAATTTTACAGTTGAAAGTGCAGCTAAAAATTTGCGGCTGGATATTTATTTGAATGAGAAATTTCCAGATTGGTCGCGTTCGTACATTCAAAAAATTATTGGCGACGGCATCGTTGCTGTCGACGAAAAATTTGTTAAGCCGAGTTTGAAATTGGCGGGCGGCGAAAATATTTTTATTGGCGAAGTTGAAACTGCTGAAACTGAATATTTGCCGGAAAATTTGCCGCTGGATATTCTATACGAAGACGGCGATATTATTGTGGTGAATAAGGCGCGCGGAATGACTGTACACCCCGCCGATACCGTGAAATCCGGCACACTGGTTAATGCGTTGCTTTTTCATTGCAAAGATTTATCTGGGATTAACGGCGTCAAGCGTCCTGGCATTGTTCACCGGCTAGATAAAGATACTTCGGGCGTTATGGTCGTTGCGAAAAATGATTTGGCACACGTGAATTTGGCGGAGCAAATAAAAAATAAAATTGCCACGCGAAAATATTTGGCTATAGTTCACGGCGTCCTGCGCGACAATGTTGGGATAATTAACGGCGCAATAGGGCGCGATAAAATTGACCGGCAGAAAATGGCAATTGTGGCGGGCGGCAAACCGGCTGTTACCGAGTTTAAAGTTTTGGAGCGGTTTAAAAAATTTACCTACATTGAATGCAAACTGCAGACCGGCAGGACTCATCAAATCCGCGTGCATATGGCGGCGATTGGGCATCCGCTTTTGGGCGATACAAAATACACTGCGCGAAAAAATATTTTTGAGATAAGCGGGCAGGCATTGCACTCGCATAAATTGAGTTTGATTCACCCCGAAACCAATGAGCGTATGAATTTCACTGCCCCGCTGCCAAATGATATGGCGAAAATTTTAAAGCAGCTGGAGGAATCGAATGTTTAATTTTTCTCGCAAGGACACGGAGTTCTTCGATTTATTTTTGGAGAACGCGAAATATTTTCACTTGGGCGCGGTTTTGCTCGACGAAGTCATTAAAGACCCAAATAAAACATTTGAGCGCATTGAAGAAATTCTCGGGCTGGAATCCGCCGCAGACGAAGTTAACGAGCGAATTATCGCTAAGCTGAATCTGAGTTTCATTACGCCGATTGATCGCGAAGATATTTATATGATAGCGAGCGAATTGGCAACGGGCGTTGATATGTTGCACGACGCACTTCAGCGAATCATTATGTATCACGCCGGACACGCCACTGAAAAATCTGCGCGAATGACTAAGCTGCTTGTCGACAGCACAAATGAACTTTTGCGCGCATTTGAACTTATGAAGGATATTAAAAAAAATCAGCGTGAAATGCTTGACGCCGTCCATAAAGTTGCCGATTACGAAGGCAAAGGCGATCACATTTACCGTGAAGATATTGGAATTTTATTTGACGAAGCGGAAGTTGCAGCTAAGGAGCACGGCGCGAGCAAGGCGGTTATTCATCTTATCAAATGGAAAGATATTCTTGAAGACCTTGAGCAGACGCTTGACCATTGCAAAAAAATTGCCGAAATGATTCGCGGGGTGGTTATGAAATATGCTTGAACTGCAATACTTAATTTTCACGGTAATAATCTTGGCACTGGCGTTCGATTTCATAAATGGCTTCCACGACACGGCAAACGCGATAGCAACTTCAGTATCAACACGCGCACTTTATCCGACCCACGCAATAATTATGGCGGCGGGTCTAAATTTTTTTGGGGCAATGTTTTCAACAGGCGTAGCTAAGACAATTGGCAGCGATATTGTCAGTTCGGCTAATATTGTTGACGAAAAAATAATTATCGCGGCGCTTTTCGGAGCAATTGTTTGGAATTTGTTAACGTGGTGGTTCGGAATACCCTCGAGTTCATCTCACGCGCTTGTTGGCGGATTAATCGGCGCGGTTTTAATTTCTGTCGGCGCTGAAGGTTTGAATTGGAATGGGATTGGCAAAATTGTTGTGGCGCTGATAGCTTCGCCGTGCGTTGCGATTGTTACCGGCGTTATCGTGATGAATATTTTATTTCGGCTATTTGGGAATTTCAGCCCGCACGCTGTTAACGATGGATTTAGGCGAATGCAAATATTATCAGCGGCGACAATGGCATTTTCACACGGCTCGAACGACGCGCAAAAATCTATGGGAATAATAACGCTGGCACTATTCAGCGGCGGCTTTATCAGCGAATTTGAAGTTCCGACCTTTGTAAAAATCCTCTGCGCGACGGCAATGGCGATAGGAACAGCGACGGGCGGCTGGCGAATAATAAAAACAATCGGCGGGAAAATCTTCAAGTTAGAGCCGATAAGCGGCTTTGCGGCGGATTTAAATTCGTCAATTGTGGTATTTAGTGCGACGCTTTTACATTTGCCGGTATCGACAACGCACGTAGTTTCCGGCTCGATAATGGGCGTAGGCACGGCTAAGCGAGTTAACGCGGTACATTGGGGCGTGGCTCAAGAAATGGTTAAGGCGTGGATTATGACAATACCTTTGACGGCGCTTATGGGTGCGGGCGCATATTACGCTGTGGATTTTATTTTTGATTGAGGTGAGGATTTTGAAAATAGCGTTTTTCGACTCTGGGATAGGCGGGCTGTCGGTTTTGCACCATGCGATGAACATTTTGCCGAATGAAGAATTTATTTTTTATGCGGACGAAGATAACGTACCGTACGGCACAAAGACGCAAGAGCAAGTTTTAGGATACGTAGCGGAAGCGTTTAAATTTTTGGTCGCGCAGGACGTCGGAGCAATAGTTATAGCATGCAATACGGCAACTTCAGCAGCTGTGCGGGCGATGCGAGAAAAATATTCATTGCCGATAGTTGGAATGGAACCGGCGATAAAGCGAGCGCTAGATTTATTTCCTGCGCGAAAAGTTTTGGTGACGGCAACCGAAATCACAATCACGGGTGAAAAGCTCCAAGCATTAATTGACAGATTGAACGCGCGAGAATTAGCGGAATTGCGTGCGTTATCGGAGTTGGTGGAATTTGCAGAGCGAATGGAATTTAATTCGGCGGCGGTAGAAAATTATCTGCGCGAAGAATTTTCAGCGTATGACTTCAGCGAATTTTCGTCGGTAGTTTTGGGTTGCACGCATTTTAATTATTTCAAAGACACGATGCGAAAAATTTTGCCCGCGCATATAAAATTTTTGGACGGCAACGAAGGTACATTGAATCAGTTGATACGTTTAGCTGGTTTAGTGAAAAGTGAAAAGTGGAAAGTGGAAAGTGATTTTTTTACACTAGCCACTAACCACCAACCACTAATCACTTACTACTACTCTGGCAGAAAGGTAACTTCGGCAAAAGAATTGGCGCGGCTGGAAAAATATTTGCAACGGCTTGACGAAATGTATTTGATTTGAGGTGCTGAAATGGTATATTTAATGGGCGCCGGACCAGGTGACGCAGGACTTTTAACTGTGAAAGCGCGCGAGATTTTAAAAACGGCTGATGTTGTGATTTACGACCGGCTTGCTGACGAAAAAATTTTGAAATACGCAAATGACGCTGAAAAAATTTATGTTGGAAAATCGGCGGGGCAACACACTTTGGCGCAGACTGAAATTAATAAATTGCTGGTTGATAAGGCTAAGAGCGGAAAAAATATTGTGCGGCTCAAAGGCGGAGATCCATTTGTATTTGGGCGCGGCGGCGAAGAGGCGCTATTTCTGCGCGAAAATGGCGTTGACTTTGAAATAATTCCAGGCGTCACAAGTGCTATTGCAGTTCCGGCATACGCGGGCATTCCGGTCACTCATCGCGGCATTGCGACTTCATTTGCCGTCGTCACAGGGCACGAAGATCCCGCAAAATCTGAATCTAGTATTCGCTGGGATAAAATTTCGACCGCCGCTGATACGCTGATTTTTTTAATGGGCATTGCCAATTTGGCTAAAATTACCGCTAAATTGATTGAAAATGGTCGCGCAGGAAATACTCCGGCGGCTGTTATTCGCAACGGTACGAAACCCGCGCAGGAAGTTTTGATAACCACGCTGGAAAATGCAGCAGCTGATGTTGAGAAAAATAAAATTGCTCCGCCCGCAATTTTCGTTGTCGGTGAAGTCGTCAATCTGCGCGAAAATCTGAAATGGTTCGATAATAAAATTTTATTTGGCAGAAAAATTCTTGTGACTCGAACGCGCGAGCAGGCATCTAAACTTAGTGCAAAACTTGAAAATCTCGGCGCGGAAGTTATCGAATTTCCCACAATAAAAATAGCTGCGCCTACCGATAATTTCAAAAGTTTAGACGCAGCTATTTCCGATATCAAAAATTTTGACTGGGTGATTTTCACGAGCGCTAATGGCGTTGAGAAATTTTTTGAGCGGCTGAAAATTTTCAAGCTGGACGCGCGCGCTTTAGGCAATGCGAAAGTGGCTGTGATTGGCTCTGCAACCGCCGATAAACTTTCTGAATTTGGAATTATGGCTGATATTATTCCCGCTGAATTTCGCGCAGAAGGCTTGATTGACGCGCTGAAAAATCTCGTTGCCGGTAAGAAAATTTTAATCGCTCGCGCAGAAGTTGCCCGTGATATTTTGCCGATTGAACTAAAAAAAATTGGCGCTGAGGTAACAGTTACCGCTGCCTATAAAACAATTGCCGCCGCTGAAAATGCTGGCGATATTAATTTTAATGAACTTGATATTGTGACGTTTACAAGTTCATCGACAGTTGAAAATTTTATCGCGGCAGTGGGCGCTGAAGTTTTGTCGAAAGTTAAAACTGCAGCGATTGGTCCGGTAACAGCTGGCACTTTGAAAAAATTTGGCGTTGAAGCTGATATTGTCGCGCAGGAATTTACAATCGCAGGACTTGTTGACGCCATTACTAAAATTAATCGATGAGGTGAAAAAATGTTCGACACAAGGATAAGACCACGTCGCTTGAGGATTTCGGAAAAAATGCGCGCGTTGGTACGAGAAACTACGCTTGACGTGCAGGATTTAATTTATCCAATATTCGTCGTGCCAGGCGAAAATGTTCGTGAAGAAATTTCGAGTATGCCGAATTGCTATCATTTATCGGTAGATAATGCGGTGGAATTGGCTAAGAAAATTGCAGATTTGGGTTTACCGGCGATTGAAATTTTTGGATTGCCCGAATACAAGGACGAAATTGGAAGCGGCGCTTGGGATATGACCAGTCCGGTTCAGCGCGCGATAAGTGGGATAAAAAAATCTGTACCGGAATTGCTGATTGTTGGTGACGTTTGCCTTTGCCAATATACAAATCATGGGCATTGCGGGAAATTGTGCGGCAATTACGTTGACAACGACGAGACTTTAAAATTGTTGCAGAAAGTGGCGATAAGTCAAGCTGAATCTGGCGCTGATATAATTGCGCCTTCGGATATGATGGACGGGCGAATAGCGGCGATACGTGAGGCGCTTGATGAAAAAAGTTTTGGGAATGTGGCGATAATGAGCTACGCGGTGAAATACGCCTCGGGTTTTTATGGACCATTTCGAGAGGCAGCGGATAGTGCACCGCAATTTGGCGACAGGAAGCAATATCAAATGGACTACGCGAATATTCGGGAGGCGCTTAAGGAAGTTTCGCTTGACGTGGCGGAAGGCGCAGATATTATAATGGTGAAGCCAGCGTTAGCGTATTTGGATGTTGTTGCTAAAGTTCGCGCAGGAATAAATTTACCGGTTGCGGTGTACAATGTGAGCGGCGAATATGCGATGATTAAGGCGGCGGCGGAAAATGGTTGGATAGATGAGCGGCGAATAGTATTAGAAAGTTTAACCTCGATGAAGCGCGCGGGAGCAGACATTATAATTAGCTATTATGCGCTGGAAGTTGCTGAGTGGCTAAGAAACTAATTTAAACAAAAGAAACCGCCCAAGGATGGGCGGTTCCGCGCCATTTTCAGGACTGAAAATCTGCGCGGCTGTATATTATTTTTTTAATCGTTCTTGTCTGATCTCCGATCCTATTTTGTTTTTCTTTCTTTGTACTAAAGAGCACGCTTTGCTTTCGCAAACCGCGCAGGCGTTTCTTTATTTTTACAAAAAGAAAGAAATGCCAAATTACGATTATTAAAAAGACCACCGCGTTTTACGATGGTCTAATTTTTTTTATTCGAGGAAATCTTTCAGTTTTTTACTGCGGCTGGGGTGGCGAAGTTTTCTGAGCGCTTTAGCTTCAATTTGGCGAATTCTTTCGCGGGTGACGTGGAAATTTTTACCAACTTCTTCAAGAGTGCGAGCCTTGCCGTCGTCAAGCCCAAAACGCAGCATTAAAACTTGCTTTTCTCGCGTTGTCAGGGTATCTAAAACTTCAGCAAGTTGTTCTTTTAAAAGGGTAAACGAAGCAACATCAGCGGGCGCTTGAGCGTCATGATCTTCAATGAAATCACCTAAGTGCGAATCTTCTTCTTCGCCAATCGGAGTCTCTAATGACACAGGTTCTTGAGCGATTTTCATAATCTCGCGAACTCTATCAACCGGCAATTCCATTTCTTTAGCAATTTCTTCAGCAGTTGGTTCGCGTCCGTGTTTCTGTAAAAGTTGCCGCGAAACGCGAATCAGTTTGTTAATTGTTTCGACCATATGAACAGGAATACGAATCGTGCGTGCTTGGTCGGCAATGGCGCGCGTTATGGCTTGACGAATCCACCAGGTGGCGTAGGTCGAAAATTTATAGCCTTTGTTGTAGTCGAATTTTTCAACCGCCTTGATAAGCCCTAAATTACCTTCTTGAATTAAATCCAGAAACATCATACCACGCCCGACATAACGCTTAGCAATGCTGACTACCAGACGCAAATTAGCTTCTGCCAATTCTTTTTGAGCACTGCCGTCGCCCTGTTCCATTCGTTTGGCTAATTCAATTTCCTGTTGAGCTGTCAAAAGAGGAACACGTCCAATTTCTTTCAAATACATTCGCACTGGGTCATCAATCGTTACGCCGTCCGGAATAGTTAAATCAACATTATCGGCAGATTTTTCGTGATCTGTTTCTACCGGAATATCAACTGAATCAATAATCGGTTCGTCGGGGCTGTCCTTGTCGTCAATTATTTCAATGCCCTTAGTCGCCAAATCCGAATAAATGTAGTCAAATTCAGCCGCTTCTTTTTCAGCAGGTAAATCAGGGCGCTGAGTAGCCTCAATCAGTTCAACCTGAGATAACTTATTGCCATTTTTGGTGGCTTTATCAAAGAGCATCGACACTATTTGAGAGCTACGATTAACGCCATCTCCAAGCGGCTCGACAGTCTTTGTATTTTCTGCGCCGACAGTTTTAATTTTTTCGCTAGCAGTTTTGGTTTTCCCTACCGCGACAGCTCCAATTTTTTCTGTCATGCTGTAGCTCCTTTCATTTATTTTATCATAAGTTTATTCAATTCCTTTTGAATTTCCAGCGATTTTTGAAATGCAACTCTCATTGCCGCTTCGTCGCCGGATTTTAAATATTCTTCAGTTTCTCGGCGGGCTTTTTCATATTGAGCCTTTAATACAATCCGCCGCAAAGCCTTTATCGAATTTTCATACGCCATTGAAATTAACTCGTCAGAATCATTAACTTCTCCTGTTAAGATTCTGGAAAGTTCCGCATTTGCCTCTGCGCTCAGTTCTTCAGCCGCGCTAATATCGCTAGGATGTTTTTCCATTTCACGGCACTTTTCAAAGTAGTTGAGAATTTCGCGGTGAACTTCAATAAAAATTTCTTTGGGCAAAGTTGCCAGCACGTAACTTAAAACGTCACCATCATGCCACGCTTTTTTGATAATCGCACTACCCGACCGCTGAATTATATCGTCATCTCGCACAGTCGGTTTTTTAATGGTTTTACCGCTGGAATTGGACTTTGAAAATTTTCGCCATTCATCAAGAACCGCACTTTCGTTAAGCACAAGCGCTGCAGCTATTTTTCTGCAATAATCAATTTGAAGCACGGCGTCGTTAATTTCAGACAAAATCGGTAAAAGCGACCGAAGCGCCTTCGATCTTCCACTAGTCGACAAAACATCTGCGCGAGCAAGAATATATTGGATTTTATAATCCACGAAAGGCAAAGCATTTTTCAAGAGATTTTCAAAAGCCGCCTTGCCATGCTTGCGTACAAATTCATCTGGATCTTTGCCATCGGGAACTGCCACAACAAAAACTTCAGCGCCTGCATTTTGAATTATCGGCAATGCTCTCATAGTCGCCCGTTGTCCCGCTTCGTCGCTGTCGTAGCATAAAATTATTCGCCGCGTATACCTCATTAAAAGTTTCGCGTGCTCGGCAGAAAAAGCCGTGCCTAAAGTCGCTACAACATTTTCAATTCCCGCGCTCGCTAATGAAATTGCGTCCATGTAACCTTCAACAACTACCGCGCAATTTTCCGCATTTATCGCCCGCGTCGCTTTGTCAAGACCGAAAAGCAATTTACCTTTAATAAAAATCGCAGTCTCTGGTGTATTCAAATATTTAGGTTCGCCCTCGTTCAAAATGCGCCCGCCAAATCCCACGACATTGCCGTTAATATCAGCAATCGGGATAATCATTCTGTCGCGCATTCTGTCATAAACACCCGCGCCGCTTTGCTTGTCATGAGCCACACCTGTCGCTAATAACTGTTTATCGTCGAAACCGCGACTTCTCAGCGTTTTTGTAAGAGCGTCCCAAGAATCCGGCGCATAACCTAACTTGAATTTATCAATCACGCCGCTTGTTATTCCACGCGCCGCAAGATATTTCCTGCATTTTTCGCCTGCAACGGTTTTTACTAAGCTATTATGATAAAATTCTTGTGTTAGCGTCATTATGTTTAAAAGTGATTTTCTTTCTTGCTCAAGTTTAAGTTCCGCCGGAGTTTTTTTTCGCGAAGGTAAAGCTATTCCGAGCCGTTCCGCCTGCAATTTTATCGCGTCGAAATAGGAAATATTTTCCATCAACGAAATAAACTTAAAAACATTTCCGCCTTGATGACAGCCGAAACAATAAAACATTCCCTTATCCGGCGAAATCGTAAATGAAGCAGTTTTTTCGTTATGAAATGGACAGCACGCCCAATATCGTCCGCCCTTAAAATTCAGCGCTATGTACCTGGAAACTACCGCGTAAATATCCGAGCGTTCTCTAACTTTATTGACAAACTCGTCCAATTCTGCGATAGCCATAAGCATTACCTCCGGTTTTATATATTCCCTGTTATTCGTAAATTTCCTTTTTTGCGTTTTTAAGAATTTTTACTTGCAAAATGTCAAAACAACAAATATAATATCAAAAAGTCGAGGTGATTTTTATGTTGAATAACAAAGCTGACACGATTGAAGATTATATTCTCAAGCAACTTTCCGAAAAACAGGAAGGCAGCGTTGAATTGAAACGGACGGAACTTGCCGATAAAATTAGCTGTGCGCCGTCGCAAATTAGCTACGTTTTGAGTACACGATTTACTCACGAGCGCGGCTTTATCGTCGAATCTCGGCGCGGTATGGGCGGCTACATTCGCATCACCATTGTTGAGGACACGGCGCTTGAGAAAAAATTAATGTATGAGGACATGATTAATAAAATAAATCCCGATACGCCGTTTGAAGGAATTAAGTCGAGGCTGGATTTTCTTTTGGCGAATAAATTTATAACGCGGCGCGAGGCTGAAATTATCGCTCAAATCACGGCTAATTTTTATCGTAGCGAAAAAATTTCTGCTGTTGAGCGTGCAAAGTTAATTCGCTCCATTTTCGTGACGCTCGCCAATATTACTTAACAACTGATTAAAAATTTTCGTGGCTCTCCAGTTTCGGCTGGAGAGTTTTTTATTTTTGCGTATTCCAAATTTGATTTAATCTGTTATAATATATTGGTTAATTTTTAAAAAGGTGGTGATGAATTTTGCGCGAAATTCTTAACGAAATGCACCAATGGATGACGAATTATATGAAAAGTTTTTACAGCGAAGACGCCGAAGTTCAGCAAGGGATTTTGATTAAGGAAAAACATACCGGCTACGTTACGGCTAATAGCGTTGAGCTGGCTAAGAATTTAAATTTTTCTCAGCATGATATTGAACTGGCAGAAATTATTGGCTTGTTCCATGATGTTGGGCGGTTTCGGCAATACAGCGTTTACAAAACTTTCAATGATGCTGATTCTGAAGACCACGCCGATTTAGGAATAAAAGTTATTAATGAGCTGGATTTTTTTAAGAAATTGGACGCCGCCGATTTTGAGATTGTGAAATTTGCGATTAGTCAGCATAATAAAAAAGAAATTGCGCCGACCGACAGCGAGAGGAGACTTTTATTTGCTAAAGTGATTCGCGATGCAGATAAGCTTGATATTTACCGCGTGCTTGAGCCATACCTCGCGCAGGAGAACGCCGATAAAATGCCCAAATTTATTAAAGGCAAGGCGCGAGCTGAAATTAGTCCGGATTTTGTTGAAAAATTTATGCGCGGCGAGCAAACAGATTATCGCTTAATTCGCACCAATGGCGACAGAAAAATTGTTCGGCTGATGTGGATTTATGATGTTAATTTTGCCTGGACGATGAGAAAAATTGTCGAACGCGGCTATATTGAAAAGATTGTTGAAAATCTGCCGATGGATGAAAAAGTTGCTAAGGGCGTTAAACTTCTGCGCGAATATGTCAATAAAATTATCGGTAAATGATGGTCGGCATTTCTTTTCTGGAAAAGAAACGCCAGCAAAGAAAAGCGCGGCTCAGATAGTCGCGTCACGCGACTAGTTCGCCGCATTGAGGCGCGCGTCCTTGCGCGCCTCTCAATTTGATTAAGTTTTTTTACAAGGGGCGATTATATGACGAATTTTATTCAGCAGGAAATTGACAATGATTTGAAGGCTGGCAAGTATGTTAATGGAATAGTAACGCGCTTTCCGCCCGAACCAAATGGTTATCTGCACATTGGGCACGCTAAATCTGTTTGCCTGAATTTTGGATTGGCGAATTTTAATAATGGCGTCTGCAACCTGCGCTTTGACGATACTAACCCAACTAAAGAAGATGTTGAATACGTCGATTCGATACAGGAAGATATTAAATGGCTTGGCTTCGATTGGGGCGACAGGAAATTTTTTGCGTCCGATTATTTCAGCAAGCTCTATGATTATGCTGTCGAATTGACGCGGCGCGGATTGGCTTATGTTGACGATTTGAGCGCGGAGGAAATTAAAGCTTATCGCGGCACATTGACTGAACCTGGCAAAGAAAGCCCCTGCCGCAATCGCAGCGTCGAAGAAAATTTAAATTTATTTGCGCGTATGAAGGCGGGCGAATTTGCTGACGGCGAAAAAGTTTTGCGCGCCAAAATCGATATGGCGTCTCCAAATATTAATATGCGCGACCCTGTCATTTATCGCATTACTCGCACTACGCACCACCACACCGGCGACGAGTGGCTGATTTATCCTATGTACGATTTTGCACATCCACTTGAAGACGCTATCGAGGGCATAACTCATTCGGTTTGCACGCTGGAATTTGAAGATCATCGCCCGTTTTATGATTGGCTTCTTGATTCGCTTGGTTTTGATGTTAACAGTCGTCCAAGACAGATTGAATTTGCGCGGCTTGATTTAACCAACACAATTACCAGCAAGCGCAAACTTCGACAGCTCGTTGAAGAAAAACACGTTCGCGGTTGGGATGACCCACGCATGCCGACGCTTTCCGGAATGAGGCGGCGCGGTTTTACTCCGGCGGCTATTCGTGATTTTTGCGAAAGAATCGGCGTGGCGAAAAGCAATAGCTTGGTTGACGTGGCGATGTTAGAGCATTGCGTCCGCGAGGATTTAAATAAAAATGCCGACCGCGTTATGGCTGTTTTGAATCCGCTGAAAGTTGTTTTAACGAATGTCACCGGTACTGAATATCTTTACGCTGAAAATCATCCTTCGCGCAGCGCCAGCCGGTATGTGCCGTTTACTCGGGAAATTTTTATTGAGCGCGACGATTTTATGGAAGAGGCGCCTAAAAAATTTTTCCGCTTGAAACCTGGCGGTGAAGTGCGGCTGAAATATGCTTACATTATCAAGTGCAATGAAGTTGTAAAGGACGCGGCGGGCAATGTTATTGAATTGCACTGCACGATTGATCCAACTTCAAAACAAGGCGGCGAAACTGCTAACCGCAAAATCAAGGGCACAATTCATTGGGTTAGCGCTGAACATGCGCTGAAGGCTGAAGTGCGGCTGTATGATTACCTTTTGACGACTGACGAACGCGGAAATTTGCCGGAAGATTTTATCGGCGCGCTCAATCCAAATTCGCTTATTGTTGTTGAAAATGCGCTGATTGAGCCTTCGGTTCGTTGGACGGCGGCGGGTACTCATTATCAATTTTTGCGGCTGGGTTATTTTGTTGTCGACAAGGATACCACGCCCGAGCATTTAGTTTTCAATCGAGTTGTCGGTTTAAAAGATTCTTGGGCTAAAGTTAGGGATTAGGGTTTAGTGAATAGTGAGTAGAAAAAAATCACTAATCCCTAACCACTACTCACTAATCACTAAAGACGACTGAAAGGAGTTTTTAACAATGATGAAGAAACCGCCACGCGGCTTGACGGATAAAGATATGATCAGAAATTACGTGGAGGAACAATCGGTAGAGGCGCAACTTTTGACAGCAGCAAAAAAAGCTGAAAAGCGCCGCTTAGTCGAAGACGCTGAAGCGCCGCCCGAGCCGCTTGCTAAGGCTGGATTCACTAAAGAATTAACTGAAAAGCTTGGAATGGAATTACTCGCGCTGAAGATTGAACTTGGAGCGTCCGGCGTCAAAGATTACAACTTCAAAATTAAACGCGACGGCGAAAAAATTACCCTTACCGTGACAGATAAAAAATTCTAAACCTGCGCGAATCATTAATTAAAGGGGTGACGCAATGGACATGACAACGGTGGCGGTAGCAATTTTCGTTGCCGCCTACGCGCTGATAATTTCTGAAAAAGTTCACAGAACAATCGTCGGCATAGTCGGCGCAATGTTAATGATAATTTTCGGCATCATTTCACAGGAAACGGCGATTCACCACATCGACTTTAACACACTCGGGCTGCTAATGGGAATGATGATAATTGTCAACATAACCAGCGAAACAGGGCTATTCAATAGCTAAAAAAGTCAAGGCGCAACCGGTAAAACTTTTGGTAGCGTTGAGTTTATTGACGGCAGTATGTTCAGCTTTACTTGATAACGTAACGACGGTTTTGCTGACAGTGCCGATAACATTTAACATAGCTGCGCAATTAAAAGTTGACGTGAAACCGTTTTTAATGGCGCAGATAATCAGCTCAAATATAGGCGGTACGGCAACATTAGTAGGAGACCCGCCAAATATTATGATAGGCTCGGCAGTCGGTTTGAACTTCATGGACTTCATTTACAACTTGACACCGCCCGCGATATTTATTTTCGCGGTTACAATAGCGATAATGCTGATAATGTACGGCTCGAAACTTCACACGCAACAGGAACTTCAAGATAAAGTCATGAGGCTCAATGAATATAGCCAAATCACAGATCCGGTCTTGTTAAAAAAATGCTTGGGCGTTTTGGCAGTTACAATGTCAATGTTCGTAATGCACGGCGCCTTGCATTTGGAAACGGCAACTGCAGCTTTAACAGGCGCAGGATTATTGCTGTTGGTGACGTATTCGCACAATGAAGAAATGATCGCCAAAATTCTTAGCAAAATCGAATGGCTTGCGATATTTTTCTTCGCGGGATTATTTGTCTTGGTCGGCGCGCTTGTTGAAACCGGCGTTATAAAAATGTTAGCGGCAGAGGCTATCAAAGTTACAAATGGCAGCGTACCGGCAACGGCGATATTAATCTTGTGGATGAGTGCAATAGCTTCAGCGTTCATTGATAATATTCCTTTCGTTGCGACGCTGATACCGCTGATTAAAGATATGGGCGAAATGGGCTTATCGAACTTAGAACCAATGTGGTGGAGTTTAGCATTGGGCGCATGCCTGGGCGGCAATGGTACGTTGATTGGCGCAAGTGCAAATGTTGTTGTGGCGTCAATGGCGGCTCAACGCGGCAAACCAATTTCATTTATCAGCTTTATGAAAACCGCATTTCCGCTGATGATTTTGTCGATAATTATTTCCACAGCTTACGTTTGGTTCAGATAT
>CAJOIA010000011.1 GCA_905234505.1 uncultured Selenomonadaceae bacterium | reverse complement strand
GCGGAACTGTCGAAGAAAATATTAAAATAGCTTTTCCGAATGCCACGCACGCGGACGTTGTTAAGGCGGCGAAATTGGCAGGCGCTGATGAATTTATTAGCAATTTCCAAAATGGCTATGATACTTTCGTAGGCGAGCGCGGCAGTTTGTTAAGCGGCGGGCAGCGTCAAAGAATTGCTATTGCTCGCGCGTTAATTTCCGACCCGCGCATTTTGATTTTTGACGAGGCTACTTCCGCGCTGGATTATGAATCCGAAAATATCATTATGCAAAATATTGAGCCAATCGCTGAAGGGCGGACTATGGTTATGATTGCGCACAGACTTTCTACAGTTAGGAATTGCGACGCCATTATTGTTATTGAAAAGGGTAAGATTGTCGAAGCCGGCACTCACGATGAACTTTTGAAACGAAATGGCATGTACGCTAAACTTTATAATTCACAGATGGGTTAATTTCTAGTTAATGAGAGGAGAGTTTATTTTGTTGAATATACTGCTTTTACATCCGTCGTTTCCGGCGCAATGGAGCCATTTAGCTCCGTACTTGGCGCGGAATCCGGAAAATACCGTACTCTTTGCCAGCAAGGAAAATTCAATTAATAGCCAATTGCCAGGCGTAACTTTGGCGCTGTATGCAAAACCTACCGAAGCCGAAGAAAAGTACATTGAAGGTTGTGGACCTTTGCGTCCTGCCGCTGAAGCGGTTATCGAAGGTCAAGCTGTCGTTCGAGCAATGCAGTGGTTAGCTAAAGAAAGAAATTTCAAGCCGGACGTTATCATTGCGCATACCGGCTGGGGTTCAACGCTTTATTGTAAGGATTTGTACCCGAAAGTTCCAATTATCGGCTATTTTGAATGGTACTATCTTGCTGAGGACAGTGATTGTTATTGGTGGCCGGACGAAGTTCCGCAAATGTCAAATAGGATTTCAATTCGTACGAGGAATGCGCATCATCTTTTGAATTTGGAATTGTGCGAAGCGGGCTTGACGCCGACTAAGTGGCAGTATTCGCAATTTCCGGAAGAATACAAGCCGAAGCTTCATATAATTCACGAGGGCATTGATACTAATTTTTGTTCGCCCGACCCGAGCGGCAAGAGACCAGGTTTAATTTTGGAAGATATTAATTTGAATTTGCCGGAAGGCACGGAAATTATTACCTATGTTTCGCGCGGCTTTGAAATTTATCGCGGTTTTCCTTATTTTATGGACGCAATAAGAATTGTTTTGCAGCGTCGCCCGAAAGCTCATGTTATCGTTGTTGGCAAGGACAGGATTTGTTACGGTGCTCAACTCAAGGATACTACCTACCTCAAAGAAGAAGAAAAGAAAGGCGGCTATGATACTGAGCGCGTGCATTTTGTTGGTTTAAGAAATCGCGGCGACTTCAGAAAGATTTTGCGCTCGTCAAGTTGCCACATTTATTTGACGCGCCCATTTGTCTTGAGTTGGTCTTTCCTTGAGGCAATGAGTTTTGGCTGTCCGATTGTTGGTTCAAAAACTCCGCCTGTTCAAGAAGTTATGGAAGATGAAGTTAACGGCAAATTGGCTGAATTTCGCTCGCCATACCATATTGCCCGCAAGATTGAAGAAATGCTTGACGACCCCGAACGTGCTCGCTTACTTGGTCAACGCGCCCGTGAAACTATTCTTGAGCGTTTTGAACTTGGCAAATGCTTGCGCGCGCAGGAAGATTTAATGTACAGCTTAATTAGGTGAGATTATGACATTTGAAACTTTTATACCGCCGCGCTCCAAAACCGTGCTTGAAGTTACCGGCGAAGTTGCGGCTGATTTTGAAATAACTAGGGACAGATTTTTAGAAATTCAGCCTTCCTGCGATTATTTCGTTGTCAAAGATTTGTCTAAGGTTAAAGGCAAATTTGATTCCATTCTGATTCAAAGCGCGCTTATTGGCAATATGGCTAAGGCTGAACTTAACAGACTTATCAAAGACGCCGCCGCCAAATTGAAAGAGCGTGGCACTTTGATTTTCACGCTGGAGAATATTGGTTTTATTGAAAATGTAAAGGCGATTTTGGAAGGGCAGCCGCTGAAATTCAAAGTTACCTTGACTCGCGCAGAACTTGAAACAGCTATAACTGAATCCGGCTCAAATTTATTGCGCTCATTGCATGCCGCCCGCCGTGTTGAAATTGCGCAGGGCATTAAAGATTTGGCGAAAATTGACACGGCAGTTTTCATGTACATAATTTCTGCTACGCCCGATGAATTGCCGCCAAAAACTATGATTCAATCGGTTATCGGTGAAAAATTAGTTTGCGCGCCGATTCGTATTCACACGCCCAATTCTTTTATGGTAACTGAGCCGAATATTTCAACCATTGCGACTGAGCCGAGCGATTCTTACAGACTTTTCAGTGCGGACAGATATACTGACAGAATTTTTATCAATCAGCGCATTTCATTTCCGAACTTCACGAGTGGCAAACAATTTTTTGAGCAGCTCAAAAAAAATGGATATCTTTTCATTGAAGAAATTGATGACAATCCGGTTTTGTGGCGCGAAAAGTACGAAAAAATCGGTTGGATAAATTTTATTGGCGTGCATGGCATTCAGACTTCCACCGAGTACCTTGCTGATTTCCTGCGTGAATATAATCCGAATGTCAAAGTTTTTCATAATCAGTTGCGGCGGATTTTGCCACTGCGCGAATTTGCAAAAAAAGATACCGTGACAATATTTTTTGGGGCGCTCAATCGCGACAAGGATTTTGAAGAAATTTTGCCGGTGCTTAATGACTTCGCGCAGAAATACGGCGACAGAATTGCATTTAAGATTATCGCCAACAAAGAATTATTCGACGCCATTAACAGCAACAATAAAACGTTGGTAGGTAACCCAAATTATTACAATGGTCAATTTGTGACGTATGATGTTTATGAAAAAACTCTGCGCGAAAGTGATATTGCGTTGTTGCCGCTGCTCGATAACGAATTTAATCGCTCAAAGTCCGATCTGAAATTTATTGAATGCGCAGGCAATGGAGCTGTGGCGTTGGCGTCGCCGGTGGTTTATTCGCAAACTCTGAAAGACGGCGAAAACGGCTTTATTTTCAAAGAGCCAAAAGAATTTGCTGAAAAATTGCAAGTGCTGATTGATAATCCGGATAAACGCCGCAAATTGGCAACGGCTGCTTATGAATACGTAAAGCATAATCGGCTTTTGAGTCAACATTATGAAGAAAGGCTCGATTGGTACAGGGAGCTTTTAGCCAAATTGCCAGAGCTTAACGCTGAAACTCAAGCGCGTATTGATAAAGTTGCGCCGAATTTCAAAGAGGAAATTGCAGCTATTGAAAATGAACAGGCGCGGGTTGAAGGAATTTCTAAACCTGGTGCAGAAATAATCATTCCTAGCGATTGGTGATTAATTTTTATCTGAAAGGGTGTGACGAAAATGCTGGGTATTCAACTTTTTTCAGCGTCGATGTTATTTTATGCGGCGTTTGCTTGCGTGGTGCTTGGAATTTCTATTATAGTTTACGTAAGCAGTCGCAGTCCGGCGAAAAATACCGCTGTGCTTGACGGTTTAATTTTAGGCGAGCGGCAGAAAAACAGCAAGGGTTATACCAGCGTCATTGACAAGCGGAAATTTCTTGGCGCAATTGGCGTTTGTGCCACTGACCTGCATCCTGGCGGTTCTGTCATTGTCGAAGGTCAGCCGCTGGACGTTGTGACTGAAGGAAGTTTCGTCAAACAGGGTAATATCGTCAAAATTATCAATGTTGACGGCTCGCGCGTGTTAGTTCGTCAAATCTGAAATTTGGGAGTAGGGAGTGAAATTCATTGCACCTGCTCCCTTCTTACAATTAAAGGAGGTTTTAGGCATGGAACTTTTATTAGGCTCAGGATTTTTCCTGGTGTTATCAATAGCCGTCTTGGCAGTCTTCCTTCATTTCGTACCAATTGGATTGTGGATTTCGGCATTGGCGGCTGACGTACACGTAGGAATTTTCACGTTAATTGGTATGAGAATGCGTCGCGTTCCACCTGCAAAAATTGTAATGCCGCTTATCAAAGCAAACAAAGCTGGACTCGATGTTAACGTCAATCAGCTTGAAGCCCATTATTTAGCGGGCGGTAATGTTGATAAAGTTGTTGACGCACTCATCGCCAGTCAGCGCGCTCAAATTGTTTTGCCATTCGAGCGTTCAGCAGCAATTGACTTAGCCGGTCGCGATGTTTTGGAAGCAGTTCAAATGAGCGTTAACCCGAAAGTCATTGAAACACCTATTGTTAGCGCGGTTGCGAAAAATGGCATCGAGTTAAAAATCAAGGCGCGTGTTACAGTTCGTGCGAATATTGACCGGTTAGTTGGTGGCGCGGGCGAGCCCACGATTATTGCGCGCGTCGGTGAAGGCATTGTTACGACTGTTGGCAGTTCTGAAAATCATACTGATGTTCTTGAAAGTCCGGACGAAATTTCCAAAACAGTTTTGGGCAAAGGTTTAGACGCGGGCACGGCGTTTGAAATTTTGTCGATTGACATTGCCGACGTTGATGTTGGAAGAAATATCGGCGCTCAACTTCAAACTGATCAAGCTGAAGCTGATAAACGTATCGCGCAGGCGAAAGCTGAAGAGCGTCGCGCAATGGCGGTTGCTCGTGAACAAGAAATGAAGGCTTATACTCAAGAAATGGAAGCTAAAGTTGTTGAGGCGCAAGCTGAAGTTCCGCACGCTATGGCTGAGGCTTTTAAAAATGGCAAGCTTGGCGTTATGGATTATTACAATATGATGAATGTTCAAGCCGATACTGATATGAGGAAGGCTATTAGCCATTCCGGCTCAAAGGCGAAAACTCAAGCCTCCGCTAAGTGAGTGATATGCTATGGAAATATCATTTATTGTAGTGCTGTGGATAATTGTAACGATAATTGAAGTCGTAACAGACCAAAAACGTCGCGCAGAATTTCCGCCGCCTCAAAATACAGAGTTTGAAATCCCACCGCTAGCTAATTCTCCAAATCAATCTGCTGAAGTTCAAGATTTTAATTTTGTCGAACTTTACCAACATAAAAAGCAAGCTGAACTAAAAACTACCGAGCAAAATATTCATCCGGAACTTAAACCTGTTGAAGAAAAGCGCGATTTTGATTTAGAAATAACTCCAGCCGCAGCGATGAATGCGATTATCCTTAGTGAAATTCTTGATAAACCAAAGGCGCTACGCAGGCGCAGATAAATTTAAAGGGACGGTCGAATTTACGGCGCGTCCCAATTTTTTTGGAGGATTTTATGATTGAGATTAAGAATTTGAAAAAATCTTTTGGCGATTTGCACGTTTTGAAGGGAATTGATTTAACGATTGGCGAGCGTGAGGTTGTTGTTATAATCGGTCCGAGTGGCAGCGGTAAATCGACGCTTTTAAGGTGCATAAATTTTTTAGAAGAACCGAGCGCCGGCTCAATCACTGTTGACGGCATACCCATGAACAGCGAAGAAAATATTAATAAAGTCCGCGAAGAAGTTGGTATGGTTTTTCAAAAATTTAATCTGTTTCCGCATATGACAGTTATTGATAATATCACGCTTGCCCCCATGAAAGTCCGCAAAATGGAGCGTGCTCGCGCAGAAATCATTGGACAAGAATTATTAGATCGTGTTGGATTAGGCGACAAGGCAAATGCATATCCAAATCAACTTTCGGGCGGGCAACAGCAACGCGTAGCAATAGCGCGAGCTTTGGCAATGCATCCTAAAGTTATGCTCTTTGACGAACCAACCAGCGCATTAGATCCGGAAATGGTCGGTGAAGTGCTCGATGTTATGCAAAAATTAGCCGAAAGCGGTATGACTATGGTAATCGTAACTCACGAAATGGGCTTTGCTCGCGAAGTCGGAACGCGATTATTATTTGTCGACGGCGGATTTATTGTTGAAGATGGAATACCCAAAAAAGTTTTTGAAAGTCCCAAATCCGAACGTACTAAATTATTTCTGTCAAAAATATTATAACGTATTATCGGCATTTCTTTCTTTTTGTAAAAAGCAAGAAACGCCTGCGCGGTTTGCGAAAGCAAAGCGTGCTCTTTAGTACAAAGAAAGAAAAACAAAATAGGATTGGTCCCGCGAGATCAGACGAGAGTGATTAAAAAATAATATACAACCGCGCAAATTTTCAATCCTGAAAATGGCGCGGGAGCGCGCGTCCCTGCGCGCTCTTATCTTGATGGTGGTATTTATGAAAATTAGAGATTTAACTAAAATGGCGCTATGCGTAGCGCTCTGCTGCATCTCAGCAAATTTTGTATTCCCTTTGCCATTTACGCCCGGTATGGTCACTGCATTGACTATTTTTCTAAGCTTAACGGCGTATATCTTGCCTCCAAAACAAACATTTTTAGTCGTGCTGGCTTATTTATTGCTTGGCGCGGCTGGCTTGCCAGTATTCGCAGGTACCGGCGGTATCGGTAGATTAGTAAGTCCGGCAGGCGGCTTTTATTTCGCCTGGCTAATTGCATATCCATTGTTAAGCGCTTTTAAAGGTAATGTAAATTTCCGGCGCTACGTCGCCATGAATATTTTGATAGCAATGCCGGTAACCTATTTGGGCGGTTTAATATCTATGGTTTTAATTTTAAATATAAGCCCCCTAGAAGCCGCTACAATGGCTGTTTTGCCCTTCATTGGTGGTGACATACTAAAAGCGTGCGCAGCGGCTTTCTTGGGCGTCAGAATCAATCTTGCGTCGAAATGGGAATAATGACACTTTCACCACCCACATTAAAAAAAGTATCAGCCTCAACGTTGAAGATCTTACCGACAGATTCAGCGTTGAGGATTTTTTTTGGCTCGCCCGCCGCAAATACACCATGATTTTTAATAACAATCACTTCGTCCATATACCGCCGCACGTGGTTAATATCGTGCAAAACAGCAATAATCGTCATACCAAAATTTTTATTAACGCCGCTGATAATGTCCATAACGTCAAGCTGATGTGCAATGTCAAGGTAAGTGGTCGGCTCGTCCAGCAATAAAATCTGCGGTTTCTGCGCGAGAGTCATAGCTAACCAAGCGCGTTGTCTTTCGCCGCCGGACAAAGATTGAACTTGCCGATTTTCAAAATCCGTGAGTCGCGTAATTTTCAGCGCCCAATCGACTGCCGCCGCATCTTCCGCCGCATTGCCACCCAAAATTTTTCTGTGCGGAAATCTGCCAAATTCAGCCAGTTGCCTAACTGTGATATCTTGCGGCGCGTCTCTTTCCTGCGGCAAAATCGCCATCACCTGCGCGAGTTTTTTTCTGCCAAAATTTTTAATATCAACGCCATCCAATTTCACAAAGCCGGAAAATTTTTCATTCAAAAGGCAAAGCGCCTTAAGCAAAGTTGACTTGCCCGCGCCATTCGGTCCGATTATCGCCGTGCGTTTGCCTTCAGCGAATGTGTAATTGACTTCGCGCAGAATTTCTTTGCCGCCAATTTTAACGCCGAGATTTTCAACTGTTAATTTCATCTTTGCCGGAAAAATTGCGCCCAAAAATGTTTGTACTTAGAATCTGCCGCGTAAACGTAGCCAATTCCCATTTCTTTAAAGCGCGCGTCTAAAATATTTGCACGATGATTCGGCGACTTCAGCCACGCAATAACAACGGCTTTAGCGGAAGATTGACCGGCGGCAATATTCTCTCCCAAATACTGGTAATAGCCTCGAACCACAGTAAAGCAATCGCTACCATTCGGACGCATATGCGAAAATTTTTTAGTAATTTCTTTGGCGCGAATTTGGGCGTATTTATTCAAATCCTCCGCAAGAGTCAGCGCCGGTAAATTATTTTTATTGCGCTCAAAATTGACGTAATATAAAACTTCCTGCGCGAAAGTATTTGAAACTGGCTCATTGCGCCATTTTGCACTAGCGGCTTCCGCATTTGGCGCAAATAAAATCAAAATCACCAACATTGCTAGAAACATTTTCTTCAAAAATTTTCCTCCTATTAGCAAAAAAACCGCCGCATTTCTACGACAGTCAAAAATTTCAAGTTGGTGCGATTGGCGCGATTCGAACGCGCGACCTACTGCTTAGGAGGCAGTTGCTCTATCCTGCTGAGCTACAACCGCTTTTCTTGCAGTTTAGCACGTTTAGCTTCTCTTTGCAAGTTTTGATAAAAAAATAAACCGTCGCGCAGATTTGCACGGCGGCTTTTGTATTTGGGATAACAACCAGAAATTATTTATCAGCGTCAGCTTTCTTATGCTCGTCAATAATTTTCTTAGCAAGATTTTCAGGCATTGGGTCGTAATGCGAGAATTTCAAACTGTAAGAGCCGCGCCCTTGAGTTTGCGAGCGTAAATCAGTAGCGTATTTGTAAAGTTCAGACGCCGGAATCAGCGCTTTAATTTCAGTTTGACCTTTGTCTTTAGGATCCATACCCAAAACTTTACCGCGTTTAGAATTAAGTTTGCCGATAATGTCGCCCATGTATTCAGTCGGCACAAGTACGGTAATTTCGTCAATCGGCTCAAGCAAAATCGGTTCCGCCATCAAAACGCCTTTCTTAATCGCAATAGCCGTCGCCATTTTAAACGCGGCTTCGGACGAATCGACAGGGTGATAACTGCCGTCATAAAGATTTACGCTGACATTGACAACCGGATAACCGGCGATAATACCTTCAGCAAGCGTTTCGTACGTGCCTTTTTCAACAGCGGGGAAGAAATTGCGCGGAACACTGCCGCCGAAAATACTTTCGCTGAATACAACGTTGAAAGGCTTATCGGTTTGCTCTTTGTTAGGACCAATTTTCAGCCAAACATCGCCATATTGCCCATGCCCGCCGGATTGTTTCTTGTGCTTGCCTTGAACTTCGACAGATTTTCTGATCGTTTCGCGATAATCCACGCGCGGCTCGCCAAGTACCATTTGTACGCCAAATTTCCGCTGAATTTTATCACCAAGAATATCAAGGTGAACTTCGCCAATACCGCTGAGAATAGTTTGACGCGTGGCGGGGTCTTTCACAAGTTTAATTGTCGGGTCTTCGTCCTGCTGGCGGGTGATAGCGCCAATAACTTTGTCTTCTTCGCCCTTCTTGACGGAGCTAACAGCCATTGCAAGCATCGGCTCAGGATAATTTATGCGCTCATATTTAATCGCCGCGCCCTTTTCGCAAAGAGTATCGCAAGTTTTAGCATTTGAAAGTTTCGCCGTTATAACAATATCGCCCGCGTGTGCAATCTCGACGTTGATTTGCGTTTTGCCCTGCATTGTGAAAAGCCCATTAATGCGCTCTGTACCTTCGGAATTATCGCCGATAAGCTGATAATTGCCATCAGATTTCATATCGCCGGAAAATACGCGAATATAAGACATACGTCCGACGAACGGGTCAACCAGCGTCTTCCAAATTTGCCCGCTGAATGGCTCATTAATTTTGCGCTCAATGAGGTCGCCGCTATTTGGATTTGTTCCAACGCGAACTTTATAATCCGGCGCTGGCAGATATTCAACCACATTATTCAACAAATTTTCGACGCCGATATTTTGAAGAGCTGAACCTACGAATACCGGAAAAACTTTCGCTTGACGCACGCCTTCAGCCAAAGCCGCCGCAATCTGATTTTCGTCAAGATTATCAGTTTCGCCTTCAAGATATTTTTCCATGAGTTCGTCGTTGTATTCGGCGATAATGTCAAGCATTTCAAGGCGCTCAGTTTCAACTTCATCAGCTAAATCTGCGGGAACATCGCCGGTTTTAATTAATTCGATAACGCCCTTGAAAGAATCTTCCTTGCCAATCGGAATTTGCACGGGAACAGCGCTATTACCAAATTTCGCGCGTATATCATCGAGCGTTTTTCTAAAATCAGCGTGCTCACGATCCATTTTGTTAATAAAAAATGCGCGCGGTAAATTGAGATTTTCGGCAAGAGCCCAAGCTTTTTCAGTCTCAACTTCGACGCCAGCATTAGCCGCAACTATAATCAGTGCAGCGTCGGCGGCAACCATCGCGCCCATAACTTCACCAACAAAATCAGGATAACCAGGCGTGTCAATGAAATTAATCTTGTAATTTTTCCATTCAGTGACGGCAAGAGAATCGCCAATCGTCATTTTGCGCTTGGTTTCTTCAGCTTCGTAGTCAAGAACGCTTGTGCCGTTATCGACTTTGCCGATACGTTTAACCGCGCCGCTATTATAAAGGCAGGCGTCGAGCAAGCTGGTTTTGCCGGTTTTGCCGTGTCCTGCAACTGCCACATTTCTTATAAATTCGCTGGTATAATCTTTCATTCAAATAAACCTCCAATAAATTTTCTAGATAATATTTCTATCAAATTCGCGTTTATCCTGCCGCGCCGCAAATTAAAGCGCAAACTTGGCAACGTCATTCTGCATATCAATCGCCAATTCGGCAAGACTGCGGCTGGCTTCGGATATTTCTTGCATAGTGGCGGTTTGTTCCTCAGTAGCCGCGCTTACGGACGTTGCCAGGTCATTTGATTTACGCGTTGTACCTTGAACATTTTCAACTGCGCTCAAAATTTCGTGACTGATATTATTAACTTCGTCAATTTGCTGCATACTTTGACGAACGCTTGTAGTCAATTTTTCAACTTGATTTTCAATGCTCTTAAACGCCTCGCCTGTTTCCAAAACAAAATTCATACCTTCCTTGACGCTGTTATTGCCCTGCTCAATGGAATTAACCGCAGAAACCGTGTCCTTTTGAATCGTCATTATCAGCTTAGAAATATTTGCTGCCGCCGAGCCTGACTGTTCAGCAAGTTTACGAACTTCTTCAGCAACCACAGCAAAGCCGCGTCCATGTTCACCTGCGCGAGCGGCCTCAATTGCTGCATTAAGCGCAAGTAAATTTGTCTGGTCTGCAATTTCAGAAATAGTACCGACGATTTTACCAATTTCATCAGAACGCTTGCCCAAATTTCCTACAACCTGCGCGGAATTATTAACTTGCTCGGTAACATTTTTCATCATATCAATAGCGACATTAACTTTTTCCATACCCTCCGCTGCGTTTTTAGCGCTGCTGGTTGCGGCGTTGCCCATAACATCGGCTTCAGTGTGAAGAATTTGCACTTTCGTCCGCATAGCGTCAATAGTACCTTGCAAATGGTCTACAGTGTCGGACTGATTATTGGAGGATTCGGTCATTTCCATTGTAATATTCGCGACCATGCTAATTGACTCTGCGCCTTGTTGCGAACTGGCGGTTAATTCTTCGGCAGACGCCGCGACTTTTTCTGAACTGCGCGCAATTCCTAAAAGCAGATTTTTCAATTTCTGGCGCATTTCATTAATACACTTAGCCAAAATTCCAATTTCGTCCGCACTGTGCACTTCCAAATCAGCAATGCGCAAATCGCCGCCGGAAATTTTTTCAACAGCCTCGACAACTTCATCAAGCATATTAATAATTTTGCCGATAATGAAACTTAACGCGCCCGCGCAAACCACAACGATAATCGCAATAGCTACAATCGTTGAAAATACAAAGCTGTTGATAACGTCGTCCATTTCATTTTTCTGAGTACTAACGCCGACAAAAAGCATACCAATAATCTGTCCCGACGCACTTTTTAACGGGTGATATGCCGCGTGGTGCAATTCGCCCATAACATTCGCTTCACCAACAAAATTCTCACCGCGTTTCAAAACAGCGTCTATAACCGTATCAGAGGCCTTTGTTCCAACTGAGCGCTTGCCTTCCGCATTCGTTACCGTCGTAGCAATTCTGGTATCGCCTTGAAAAATCGTAACTTTGCCGTCGCAAACTTGGCTCAGCGAATCCACAATCGAATTATCGTCATTAATTTTCTTGTCGCCCTTGTAAAGCGTGTTGCCTTCAATCCGCCAATCGCCCGCGTATCGATAATTTAAAATTTCATTTAGCGCGTTAACGTCAGATTCAGCCTTCATTTGCAGCGCTTTATTAAAGCCGTCCTTAGCGCTGATATAGCCCAAAATCCCCATTAGCACGCACGCCAAAATCATCACCACATTTACCGCAATCAGTGATTTTGTCTTCAATCCCATACACATAATCCTCCCTTATAAATTTTCATAAATAATGATATCACCCATTCTATAAAAAGTAAAAATTTTTTCGCCTTGCTTTTCGGCAGATTTATCGTACAATAAATTTGGGAGGGGTTAACGCCAGCGGGCGCGGTTGCAAAGACTTCGACGCCGCTTTGACGAATTAAAATAAAACTATGAACAGAATAAAATTTAAAATTAAATCAATCGTCTCGGTTTTGGTGACCTGTATTTTTCTCGCAACAAATATACCACTCGCCTTTGCCGAAAGACAAATCATTGAAGCGGACGGCTATTACATTGTGGGCGACGGACCGGCAGAAGATCCGAATGTTGCGCGCGAAAGAGCCAGAGCCGACGCCAAACGCGCTGCCAGCGAAAGTGCCGGTGTGTACGTTGAAACTGTTTCGCAAATGAACAATTACAAACTAACTCAAGATGAAATCCGTACAATTTCCGCTGCGGTTCTGCAGATCAAAAATGAAATAATAACAATCGAAGCTTTCGACGCTTCCTTGAAACAGTATCATTGCCACATAACGGCAATTGTTGATAATTCAAATGTCAACGCTGTTGCCAATCCGAAAGACAGAGAAAAATTCAATGAGGTCGTGCGACGCAACAAAGAGCTTGAAAAAGAAAATAAACGCCTTAACGCTGAAATTAATTCGCTAAAGAAAGAGTACAAGACCGCGTCAGAATCCGAGCGCAAAAAAATTGCCGTTGAAGTAAAGCGCAATGAAGAGCAATTCACTAAAGTTCAGTGGTATGAGCAAGGGCTTGAATATTACAACAAGGACGATTACAAAAATGCTATCAAATATTATCAGAAGGCGTTAGAGCTTGATTCAAATTACGCCGCGCCAATTAATGGCTTAGGCTGGGTTTATCACAATATGGGAGAACATGACAAGGCGATTCAATATTTTAACAAAGTTCTTGTGCTTGAGCCGGAATATGCTTCTGCTTGGAACGGTTTAGCTTATGCCTCCAATTATAAAGGAAATTTCAAAGAAGCCGTCGAATATTGCAGAAAAGCTATAAATTTTGATGCAAGTTACGCCGCGCCTTGGAATAATCTCGGTTATGCGTACGATAAACTTGGTGATTATTACAGTGCGATTGATTGTTACGCTAAAGCCATTGCTCTTGACCCGAAAGATTCTGCGCCGTGGAGCAATATGGGAAATACTTATGATAAAATCGGCAATTTCAATAAAGCTGTTGAGTGTTATCAAAAAGCGCTCGCACTCAATCCGGATTATGCAAATGCTTGGGGAAATTTGGGCTACGCTTACAGCCATCTAAAAAAATTTGATGACGCTATTGCTGCCTTTAGCAATGCTGTTAAATTTGATTCAAAATTGGCTACTGCGTGGAATGGTCTCGGTTACGTTTACAATTACAAAGGCGATTATAAAAAAGCCGCTGACGCTTGCGGCAAAGCAGTGAAATTGGATCCCAAATATGCAAATGCGTGGAATGGGCTCGGTTATGCTTACGGCGGACTTGGTAATTTCCAAAAATCTTATGAGGCTTACAAAAAAGCTGTCGAATTTGAGCCTAACGTTGAAATGTACAGAAAAAATCTTGAAACCGCTCAAAAGCGCGTAAAAAAATAATCCAGTCAACATTTCCGGCAATTCGTCGGTGTGTAGTGATATTAATCTATTTTTCTCAGAAAGGGTCTGTATTATGGTTAAAAGAATTTCCAAAAACATTCTTAAAAAATTAAAAGCTAAGTTAATTACCCCCCCCCCAGGATTTTTGGCGTAACGACGGGACTTTTGATCAGTCTGGTAATACCTTTTAACTTGGTTGAAGCCGCTGAAGTTGAAGAGCCTGAAGAATTAGTTTCGCCAACCAATACCAATGTTGGCGCTCTGGATTATCTTACTCTTCAAGATTATTTTGTCACGGCGGCTGAGCGTATTCCTACACACATAATGGATACTCCGGCAAATGTCACGGTCATTACTGCGGAAGAAATTGAAGCGAATCACTATCAAGATTTGAATGAAGCTTTGAGTCATGTGAATGGCGTTGTGGTTTTCAATGGCGGCTCTGCTTTCAAAGAAGTTGTCATGAATGGTGATATACGCGTTTTGTTGTTAATTAATGGGCGTCGCGCGAATAATATTCAAAATACTATTTTCCCAACCGAAAAATCGGAATTGACAATGTTGCCTTCAATGAAAATGATTGAGCGCATTGAAATTGTCAAGGGCGGCTATTCGGCGCTTTATGGTTCTGATGCGGTCGGCGGTGTGATTAATATTGTTACCAAAAAAGGTAATCGCGACGAGACCACTGTTGATTTAAATTTTGGCTCTTGGAACAGGTATAATTACGAAATAACTAATCAAGGCATTGTCGGCGATAATCTCAGTTGGTTTTTAACAGGCAATATTGGCAAGAGCAAAGCATATGAGCCTGGCGGGGTTACTACTTCGCCGAGCATTTTAAACAGCGATTACAATGACGATGCATTGTCTTTCAGGCTTGACAATACTTTTGATGAAAGCAACTCATTAACTTTAGATTTTATGCACCGCACACATCATTATTACAGTAAACTTGGAGGTACGCTTTATAATAATCTTTCGCTTTCCTACAATTTCAAAGAAAACAGCACAGTACCAGGTTGGTTTCGCTATTTTAACAATTATAGAAAAAACAGTGTAATTTATACTGAATTAAATAATTCGCGTATGCAGGGCTTTGAATATCAAAATGGTTGGGATTTAGGTAAACATAAACTTATTGTGGGCGCAGAGTATCACAAGAGCACTTCTTCGTTATCCAATCCGGAAATTGATGGAAACACATACAATTATATTGTCGATGCGAATGGTAATTATGAATTGATTAGTGATTATGACGATCTTAAAAATACCGATAAAGCGGTTTATTTACAAGACACAATAAGTTTGGGTAAAAAATGGAGTTTTATTCCTGGGGTTCGTTATGACCACAATGATAAATTTGGTCATAAGTGGTTACCAAAAATTTCTACAAATTATCGCGCCGACGATAAAACAAAAATTTATGCTTCTTGGGGGCGCGTATTAAGAGTTCCGACGACAGCTGAATTGTATATTAATGACGACGGCACTTTTTACTATGGAAATTATGTCGTAATGGACGCTGGAACAGAAGAAATTATTTCACCGACTGGAACCGCGATTGCTCTTCAAAGATTAACTCCCGAAGTTGGACACACTGAAATGATTGGTTTAGAGCACAGCTTTAACGATGATACTATTGCAACATTGAATTTTTTTAACAGCCGGCTTAACAATGTGATTGGTTGGGAGGCGTCGCCAGCGGGTTATATTTCAAGAAATATTGAGAGTCAAAAATCTCGCGGAATGGAATTAACTTTCCGCCAAAAAATTAATGAGCATTTCGGTTACAATTTAGGATATTCGCACACCAAACTTGATTATTCTGCTACAGCCGATCATTATAGTCAGCCTAATGGTTATCGCGTTGGACTTCATTATTCGAACAAGAATTTCAAAGCGAATCTTCTTAGTATAATGACGTCGGGGCTTGATGAAAGTGTTTTTGCTTCAAAAAATTGGGCGCTGTTCGATTTAAATACAAGCTACGACATTAATGAATCGGCAACCGTTTATTTTAAGGCATTGAATTTTACAAATCAAAATTATTCTCACGTGAGCGCAAACTATCCGGCATATGGTCGCTTTTTACAGGCGGGCTTCCAGTACAAATTTTAATCTGGGTAGTACGTCACGCAGGATTTAGGCGATTCGTGAACTTTAACCGCTTTTAATTGCGTTGTGCCGGTAAAAATTTCCGATTGCGAAAGTCTGTCAAAAATTTCTTTGGCGAGATTTTCAGCAGTCGGATTTTTTTTTGTAAACATTTCCAGCTCATTCAAATATTGGTGGTCGAGTGCGTCCAGAATTTTATTTAGCTCTGCTTTTAAAACTTTGAAGTCAATCAAAATTCCAAGTTCGTTTAATTCCGTGCCCTGCGCGACAGCCTCGACAATCCAATTATGCCCGTGAAGTCGAACGCATTTGCCAGGATAATTTTCAATTCGGTGCGCCGCTTCAAATTCAGATTTAACCGTCAGATCGTACATTTACCATACCTCCGGACCAAAAATAAAGTTAAAATAATGCTCGCTCAAAAAATTTTGTATCGCCTTGCCAATAAACATTTTCCCGCGCAAATCCGGATGTAAGCCGTCATGCGTTAAAGTTTCGCTCAGTTCGCCGTCAAAATCGCTGAGCCTGCTTGAAACATCGACGCCGCCATTTTCCAAAATCCAGGCATTAACTTTTTCCATTTCAGCGCGCCAATCTTTGTCAGTTAAATAAATCCCCTTGCCGCGCAAAATTTTTTCATTAATCGGCGTCAACGTACAAAATACCGCCTCAATCTGATTCGCCTTGCACTTTTCGCGCAGAGTTTTAAGATTTGAAATAATTTCGTCCGCCGCCAAGCCCGCGCGAATGTCATTGACGCCGCCCATAATAATTAAAACTTTCGGCGCAAATGGCAAAACATCATTTTCAAAGCGCTCAATCATAAGCTCAGTAATATCGCCGCTGCGTCCAATATTTTTAACCGGAAAATCGCAAAAAGTTTCCCATTGACAGGAAATTTGCCCCGCCGGTATAAAAGCCGCGCCGCCGTGAGTTATGCTATCGCCCAGAGCCGCAAAAGTTACCGGCGTTGTAACTTCAAAAAAACTTTTCTCTGACCAGGCGCTAATCGGCTTATTATGCTCGTCGACCACTCGCACCCGCCAATAATATTTGCCCGCCTCGGTGAACGCCCACCAATCCGTTACGCGGCTCAAAGATTCATCATTCAATAATTCGCTAACAATTTTACCACGCTCATTAACCACCTGCACTTGATAAAATTCTGCGCCTAAAACCGGTTCCCATGAATAAGTCGGATACACCGGCGCATAAGACATTTTGTGAAATTCTGTCGTCGGACTCGGCGCTTCAACTTGAAATTTCGCCTCGACCGGCGCGCAAAAAAACATCAGCCCAATTAACAAAATTAAAAATTTCATAAACACCCCACCTAATAAAAAAGCGAAGGCTCGAAAACCTCCGCCGCAAATTTTAACGCTACAAAAATTTTATTCAGCCGCTTCAACGTAACCGAATTTGTCTTCAATCGTGCCCATGTGAATGCCTTCAATATAATCATACATTTTCTGCGCGAAGTCGCCGGTTTTGCCGCCGTTAATGACGTACTCTTTGCCTTTGTATTCGAGCACGCCAACCGGAGAAATTACAGCCGCCGTACCCGAACCAAAAACTTCTTCGAGCGTTCCGTCATTATGCGCTTGAATAATTTCGTCGATTGAAATTTTGCGCTCTACTACCGGATAGCCCCAATCTTTGGCAATTTCGTTAACAGTGCGGCGCGTTATTCCGTCCAAAATCGAAGTCTGAAGTTTGGGCGACGGCGACACAATTTCACCTTTAATCTTGAACAAAATATTCATAGAGCCGACTTCTTCAATGTATTTGCGCTCGACGCCGTCAAGCCACAAAACTTGGTCGTAGCCTTTGTCGTGAGCAATTAAACCGGCGTGCAAACTAGCTGCGTAATTCGCAGGAGTCTTAGCTGCGCCCAAGCCGCCACGCACTGCGCGAACGTATTCAGATTCAACCATAATTTTGACCGGCGAAAATCCATGCGCGTAATATGCAGCAACCGGCGAAAGAATTATCAAGAATTTGTAAGTTTGAGAAACACGCACGCCCAAATATGGATCGTCAGCAAAAATAAACGGGCGAATGTACAAACTTTGTCCCTTGCCGGTAGGTATCCAATCTTTTTCAATGGCAATTAACTTTTTTAAACCAGCAAGCGCAATATCAAATGGCACTTCGGGAATATCTAAAATCTTAGCCGAAATATTCAAGCGTTGCATATGAGTTGACGCGCGGAAAATTACCGGTTTGTCGCCGTGTTTGTAAGCCTTCAAGCCGTCAAAAATCGCTTGCCCGTAATGCAAAGTTGTATTCGCCGGACTGACAGAAATATTTTCATAGGGAACAATGCGCGCGTCGTGCCAACCGTCAGCCGTGTTATAATCCATAACAAACATATAATCGGTAAAATGCGTGCCAAATCCAATCTTCGAAACATCCGGCTTTGCCTTGAGATTTTTAGTCTCGACAAATTTAATATCTGCCACCATAAATCATCTCCTAAATAGTTTAGCAACAATTTTATTTCTGCAAGCCGCGCCTGTCAAGTCTTACGTTATCGCCGTAAATCGTTTTAAATTCGTCGCGCATGGAAATTGTATTCCAACCGCGTTCCTGCGCGAAAGCTTTATCTTTTTTAGCTCTGTCAAGGTTGCCTAATTCGCGTTCGGTATCGTCGCAGAGTACGTAAAAAACTTCACTGCGATAACGATTATTTTGCAGGGTATATTCCAACATTCCATTATCGCCCATCGAATTGCCGAAAGCAAGTACGGGCTTTTTGCCAATCTGATTCAGTATCGAAAAAATTTTAACGGTTTTGGCGTTATCGTTAAGATATTCGCCGGAGATAACAATTTTTTCATTGCGGCGGTCGAAAAAATGATTGTTGGCTACGTCTTTACCCATTTTCGTTGAAGTATAGCCAAAATCCGTCCCGATAATCCGATCGTAGCGAATCGGCAGAACATCACCGACCAATTCGCGCAGGGTATCAACGCCGCAAGCAGAATCAATATAAACCGCAAAATCATTATTGCTGAGGTAAGAAATAATCTCAACCATCGGCAAATAAAAAGCCTCGCCGCGTTTCAAATTCGTTAATCCGGTTTCGTTGTCATTCATAAAATTTCTGACATACGCGCGGTATTCTTCGGGCGTCATACCTTCATAAGCCTTTGTCAAATATCCAATCAGTTTTTTAGTTTCTGCGGGCGTGAGTCCTGTTTTGTTAAGAATTTTGGGCTGAATTTTTTTAGCGAAATTACGCATTTTTTTAGTTGGCTGATAAGAATTATCCTCAAGCGCGCGGTGAAGGAACATTACCTCTTGGAAATAATATGGCGCAGTCTCGCAGTAAAAAGTACCGTCCATATCAAAAGTGGCAATGCGGTCTTCCGGCGGAATGTAATTTGGGCTGTTCGGATTAACCGCATCTTCAACAAATTTTATAAGCTTAGCCTTTGTCGGTGAATTGTCGTTCCAATATCTGAAATCCGTCGCAGTTTCAACTTTAATTGCGGAAATTTCTTCTCGCGTCGCAGCCTGAACGCCGCCAAATGTGCTAAACGCCATCAATCCGGCTAATACACCGGTTAAAACTTTTTTCATATGAATACCGCCTTATTTTTTAGTGACATTATCGCCGTAAATCGTCTTAAAATCATTTTTCATTGAGACGGGAATCCAGCCATTTTCCGCCGCAGATTTTTTCATTTTCTCAGCGGCAGAAATATTTCCCAATTCGCGCGTGGTATCGTCGCAGAGCAGGGTAAACGCCAAGCTTTTATATTTGTTGTTGGTGATTGTGTAATTGAACATAGCAGCGTCACCTGAACTGTTGCCGAATGCCAAAACCGGCTGTTTGCCAATTTCCTGCGCGATAACTGAAACTTTATTCATCTTGAGATTTTTAATGACAAATTCTCCGCGCACAATATAATCATCTTTGGTATAAGTATAATCGAGCCCGTCAGTTCCGTTTTGGTGAGCGGCGTAAGTTGCAATATCCGTGCCGATTATGTGATTAGTGGGAATGTCGAGCAAATCGCAAACCAAAGTTCGAACTAATGCGCGCTCACTGCCAGAAACTATGTATACTTGAAAATCATTCGCCTGCAAATATTTGATAACTTCGACCATTGGCAAGTAAAAAGCTTCGCCCCATTGCAAATTTCTCAAGCCGTCCACTGGCGTCTGCGCGAATTTTTTTACATAAGCCGCATGTTCAGCTTCAGTCATTCCCGCGAAAACCGATGCTTGATGCGGCGCGCTACTTCCAAGTTTATCTCCAAAATCTTTAGTGCGAATGCATTTTTCCAACATTAATGCAAAATCTTTATCCGATTTGTCAGCCGCGTAATTTTTATCATAAAGCGCGCGGTGAATAAAAAGCATACCGTCGAAATAATATGGCGCGGTTTCACAAAGAATAGTGCCGTCCATATCGAAAACCGCAATTCGGTCTTCAACCGGAATAAAATTTTGACTGCGTTTGTTGGTGACGTCTTTAATGTAATCAATTAATTTCTGTTTCGCCGCAGATTCCGACGACCAATACTGAAAATGTTTAGCTTTGGTAACTTTAATTGCGGAAATTTCTTCTCGCGTCGCAGCCTGAACGCCGCCAAATGCACTGAATGTCATCAATCCAGCTAATACGCCCGTTAAAATTTTTTTACACTTCATAAATTATAACTCCTGTCTTTGTAATTCGCGCAGTTTTTTAATAGCAACCGGCAAATTTTCAAGAATATCAGAGGCAATTAAACCTTCGCCTTTAAAAGTTGCGGCAATATCGCCAGCCGTCCCATGTAAATAAACTCCAGCAAGCGGCGCAAATGGCGTTTGCTTCATCAAACCGGCAATAGTACCGGCAAGCACGTCGCCACTTCCAGCCGTCGCCATTCCACTATTGCCAAGCGCCGAGATAAAAATTTCGCCATTCGGATAAGCAATGATCGTACATTCGCTTTTCGCAACAATAATTGCCCTCAATTCCTGCGCGATTTTCCGGACATTTATAATCAAAAATTCGCGCAGCTCATTAACCGTCGTATTCATCAGCGCGGCAAGTTCGCCCAAATGCGGCGTTAAAATCGGAATTTGTTTGCAAACTTTCAAACCTTCAGATGCGCCATTAAAGGCAAAAATCGCATCGGCGTCTAAAATGAGTGGCTTGTCAACCGAGCTCACAAATTTTCTAACCAAATCAATTGTATCAGCGTCGCGTCCAAGTCCAGGACCGATTAAAACCGCGTCAAATTTTTCAGCCATATTCAACAGCATATTCAAAGCTTGAGCGCCTGCAATTATACCGCTCTTAATTTCATAGAGCGGCGCAGTCATAACTTCAGTCAGCTTGACTTCGTACAAATCATTTAAACTTTCGGGAACAGCCAATGTCACCAATCCGGCGCCCGCTCTTAGCGCAGAAATAGACGCCAAGGACGCCGCACCTGTCATTCCACGAGAACCGGCGACAATTAAAATCTTGCCGCAACTGCCCTTGTGCACTTCACGACTTCGCGCAGGCAATAAAGTTTTAGCAAGTTCATTGTCAAGTAGCGTCTGGTGAATATCTTCAGTCAAAAGTTTAGCCGGAATGCCAATATCATCGATAATCAATTCGCCAACGTGATTAGCGCCAGGACTAATGTAATGCCCAATTTTCGGCAATCCAAGCGCCACTGTGCAACGCGCCTTAATCGCTTCGTCATTTACAGCGCCATTGTCTGACGCTACGCCCGACGGTATATCAACCGAAATAATCGGCTTACTTGCAGAATTGACCATCCGAATTAAACGCAAAGCGGGCGGTCTCATTTCGCCGAAAAAACCTGTGCCTAAAATTCCGTCAATCACAGCATCGCAAAATCTCAGCGTAATTTGCAGACGCTCCCACGCACGATCATTTTCAAGCATTACAATTTCAATTCCCATTTCGCGCAGAATTTTTATTTGAACATTGAGCGAATCGGTACGATGATTTTGATTGCCAATCAGAAAAACTTTTATCTTAGCTCCGCTGTTTGACAAAAGTCGCGCAGTGACTAAAGCGTCGCCGCCATTATTGCCGCTGCCAGATAGGACGCAAATGCTCTTCCTTTCAATTTCGCCCAAAATTTTTAGAGCCGCTAAGAAAACTCTATGCCCGGCATTTTCCATTAGCGCAATTTCCGGCAATCCAAATGTTTCATTCGCCATTTCGTCAATTTCGTGCATCTGTTTTGCCATTGTCACTTTCATAAGTCCACCTCTTTTCTAGGGTTTAGGGTAGATTATTAGAACCCTCATTCAGCAGTTATAACCCACAAATAATTTTTCGCGGCAATTTGCTTGATTTTTTTATTCTGCTCGGCGGTCAATTTTTTTGTGCAATAAAGCTTTGAAGTATCAGTTAAAAGCGGAATCTGCGTAACTTTCAAACCGTGCGCCTTCAAAAATTCAATCGCCTCTGCCTGCGTTTCAAAGGTATCATCAAAAATTTCACTGCCAAAAAGTTCTTCATACATTACCTTAGTTTCGTCATATAAAAGTTGAGCCTGATAATCGCCATAAAGAACCGCCGCTATTTCCTTAAAATATTCCTTCGTGACAAAATCGCTTGTGATATAACATCCGCCGTGAGCTTTCAAAATCTGCCGAATCAATGTAAACATAGTATCGGCGCGCTCTTTCGTCAAATAAATCATCAATCCATTTTCGATAATACAAATTTGCCCGTCAAGTCTATCAGCTGTGCCAATCATAGCCTCGCGGTCTTCAACAGGAACATTTTCATAGGAAATATTTTTCGCGTATTTTTTACCAGCAATATCAGGCATAATTTCAGTTGCACTCATTGCAACAGCCGTCAATTCCGCGCCAATATATTTACGCCCCTCTTTAGCAAAAACAACTGCGCGAGGGCTGTAGCCGCCGCCAATATCCATCACATTCATAAAATTATTTTTCCGCACAAAATCAATTGTCGAGGCGTAACTTAATTCTTGGTAAACACCGTTCAATTTTTCGAGCCGCTCATAATCCGGCAGATTCGTTTTGTCATAAATATTCGCCGTGCCAATCTGTTTCAAAATTTTTTTGGCTTCAGGAACGCCGATATTCGCCAGCCATTGCAATTTTACCTGCGCCGAATACGACACCATTTCAAATTCCGCCGCCGAAACTTTGACACTAAAAAGTAAAAACGCCGCCATTAACGACATACAAAATTTTTTTAGCAAATTAATCTCCCTCCAAAATCGCAACTGCTGTAGCATATTCCAGCGAATGACTCAAACTGGCGAAAACTTTTTTAACGTGCTTATCTTCCGCCAAAATTTTAGCCTTGCCGTACAAAAAAATTTGCGGCTGACCGGCGGCATTATTCACAATCTCAACATCGGTTAAATCCGTGATAATTCCAGTGCCGATAGCCTTAAAAAAAGCCTCCTTAGCAGCAAAACGCGCAGCATAGGAGGCAGCGGATTGAGCTCCGCGACTTTCACAATAATTTTGTTCATTTTTGGTAAAAACCCGATTTTTGAAATGCTCGCGACTGACTGCGCGACGAACCCTTTCAATTTCGATAATGTCAGTGCCAATTCCGATGATCATTTTGCGATTAAATCAGTGTCGGTCTGACTATAAATGCCTTCATTCGGATTGAAAGACAAGGTTCTGGCAATTAAAATTTCAACGCGGCGGTTTTTCTGTTTGTTTTCGTAGGTGTCATTTGGCGCAATTGGGCGGTATTCGCCGTAGCCGATAGCCGAAAATCGCGCAGGATTCAATTTGTCATTAATCGCCATTAAGTACTTCATAAAAGTCATAGCGCGGACAGAGCTCAGTTCCCAGTTCGACGGGAATTGAGCGTTATTAATCGGGTCGGTGTCGGTATGTCCGGAAATTAATACGCGCTCGGGAACCGCCGCCAAAAGTCCAGCAACAACCGTAGCAACTCTTTCAGATTCGGGAACTAAATCAGCCGAACCGGAAGCAAAAAGCGCGCGCTCTTTAATGCGAATCATCAAGCCTTCCTCTTCAAGTTGCGTCGAAAGTTGGTCTTCCAAATTATTCTCTGCAATGTAAGCGTCAAGCTGTTCTTGCAAATCCTGCAAACTTTCATTTTCCTGCAAATAAGCTGCGTTACCCTCTTCTTCAGTCGACATAAGCGGGCGTTGCGGGCTGGCAGTAGGTCCTGCTTGCTCGAAAATTGAAGGTCCACCTACATTGAAAGCGGCGGTAAATGCTTGAGCAAGAGCTTGCAATTTATTTTGGTCAGTTTGCGAAATTGCGAATAGAGCGATAAACAACGCTAAAAGCAGCGTCATCAAATCTGAATAGGGCAGTAACCAAGCTTCGCTGGCTTCTTCTTCATGTTTTTTAGCACGTTTCTTAGCCATTGGTTATCACTCCTTGTTTTCTTCAAGGGATTCGCGCTCACTTTGCGGAATGAAGACCATTAATTTAGATTCAATCGCAGTCGGAGAATCGCCGGCTTGCAACGAAAGAATGCCTTCAATAATCATGCGCTTGTGAGCCATTTCTTCAGCAGATTTAACTTTGAGTTTGTTTGCAAATGGAAGCCAAATAACGTAACCGGTGAAGATACCAAGAATCGTCGCGACGAATGCTGCTGAAATAGCGTGACCAAGTTTGTTAACGTCGGACAAGTCAGCCAGCGCTGCGATAAGACCAACCACCGCGCCCAAAACGCCCAGCGTCGGAGCATATGTGCCAGCCTGTGTCAAAATTGAGCGAGCCGAAGCGTGACGCTCTTCAGTAAGTGCCAATTCTGCGTCAAGAACATCGCTAACAAAATCAGGATCCATGCCGTCGATAACCATACTCAAACCGTTTTTGAAAAATGGATCTTCAATTTCGGCAACTCTGCCTTCAAGAGCAAGAATACCTTCACGGCGCGCTAACTGCGAAAGGTCAACGAAAAGTCTCACCATTTCCATCTTGCTACCGCTATTGTCGAGGCGGAACAAAAGTTTGAAAAGCGTAGGCAATTTTACAACATCTGCCATTGGAAACGCATTTAATAGGCACGAAAAAGTACCGCCGATAATGATTAGGAACGCCGCCGGATTATTTAACGCCGTGAGCGGCGCACCCTTCAAAATCATTCCGACGAAAACCGAAATAAATCCTGCAATTAATCCGATAACTGTAGATTTTTCCAAAATTAACAACCTCCCTTTCTCTCGAGGTCAAAATAATTAACTACACCGCTATACAGCTAATTTCTTATTCAATGTGAAAAAAAAAATTCCTACCGCACGAAAAATTTTTTCAACTTGCTGCAGAAATTTTTTACTGATAATCAATCGGTTTTATTTATCTAGAGCTGCGCGAATTTCTTTAATTAGATTCATAGCGTCATCGAATTTACCGGCGTGCAAAAGTTTGACAACCGCCGAGCCGACAATCACCGCGTCGCTATTCTGCGCGGCTTGAACTGCAACTTCACCGCTGCCAATACCAAAACCAACCGCCATAGGCACATCAGTAAATTTTCGCGCGTCAAGGATTTTCGCGTTAATTTTGCTGTAGTCGATTTTCTTAACGCCGGTCGTGCCGGTATTTGATACGCAATAGACAAAGCCGCTGGCACTCGCGCAGGTTTCCTTCATACGTTCGGGCGTAGTTTCTGGCGTGATAAACTCAGTTAAATGTACGGAATGTTTTTTGCAAACCGCGCGCATATCGGCGGATTCTTCATGCGGGACATCGGGAATGATAACGCCGTCCATACCCGCCGCCTTCGCGTCAACGATAAATTTTTCAAAGCCGTCATAAGCCGCACTGCCGCCGCTGTAGCCGTAGCTCATAAAATTATTAATGTAACCCATACCAATTAGCGGCATATCGGATTCTGCGCGAATTTTTTTGCACATATCAAGAATTGTTTCAAGCGTTATACCATTTTTCAGAGCAGTGACGCTTGAAGCTTGAATAACCGGACCGTCGGCTAATGGATCGCTAAAAGGTATCCCAACTTCAACAACATCGGCGCCGGCTTTTTCAGCGGCAACCATCGCGCGCAAACTTTCGTCAATCGTGGGAGTGCCTGCCGTTATGTAAATGAATAAACCTTTGCGCTCCGCGGATTTTAAATCGGCTAATTTTTTTTCAAGTCTGGTCAATTAAATCACCTCCTCGCCTAAAATTTTTGCGACAGATTGAACGTCTTTATCGCCGCGCCCGCTAAGGCAAACTACAACATTTTCATTGGGCGCAGTATTCGGCATAAGTTTTTCAAGATAAGCCAGTGCGTGGGAACTTTCCAGCGCGGGAATTATTCCTTCAGTTTTCGCCAAAAGTTGAAAAGCGTCAAGCGCTTCATTGTCAGTTGCGGCGACGTAATTCACAACGCCTGCGTCTTTGAAATATGAATGTTCCGGACCAACGCCAGGATAATCTAAACCGGCTGAAACTGAATAAGCCTCGACAACTTGACCCTGCGGCGTCTGCAAA
>CAJOIA010000010.1:35628-37090 GCA_905234505.1 uncultured Selenomonadaceae bacterium | reverse complement strand
TATTATTGGAGCGGCGGCGCTCACTCTTTTTCCAAATCTCGCAATCGGAGGTAGAAAAATGGCTAATTTGGTTATTACAAATGTTCACGTGCTTAAACCTGATGGCACAGTTGAAGTTAGCAATATTTTCATCAGTGGCGATAAAATTTCCAAAATCGATAATTCTACTGCCAACGCCGATAACTGCACTTTCATTGACGGGCGTGGCAAATTCGCTGTGCCTGGTTTTATCAATGCTCATACGCACGCCTCTATGACTTTGCTCCGCAGTTATTCTGACGACAAGGCGCTTATGGATTGGCTGAATAAAGATATTTGGCCAATCGAAGCGAAAATGAATAACCTCGATATTCGCGCAGGTGCTGAATTGGCGGTTGTCGAAATGATTAAAAGCGGCACGACAACTTTTGCCGATATGTACGGTCCGAATATGGAAGAGGTCGCGCAGATTGTAGAAAAATCCGGTATGCGTGGCGTATTGTGTCGCGGGCTGATCGGCGTTTTTAATGGCGACGAAAAACTTGCTACCAATGTTGAGCTGTTTAAAAATTGGCACGGCGCGGCTAATGGCAGGATCAAAGTTATGTTTGGTCCTCACGCAATTTATACTTGTCCGCCCGATTATCTGAAAAAAGTTGCCAAAATTGCTGCTGAACTTGGTGCGGAAATTCACATTCACATGAATGAAACGCAAGACGAAATTAACGGCTGCGTCAAAGATTATGGCAAGCGTCCGTTTGAAGTTGTTGCTGAGACTGGTTTATTTGATTTTGGAACTTTGGCGGCGCATTGCGTTTATTTGAGCGACAACGAGATTGAAATTATCAAGGCTAAAAAAATTCGCGTGGCTCACAATCCAGGCAGCAATATGAAATTGGCGAGCGGGATTGCGCCTGTTCCTCGACTTCTGCGCGAAGGTGTTACAGTTGGATTAGGAACTGACGGCGCGTCGAGCAACAACAATCTTGATATGCTTGAAGAAATTAAATTGGCGGCGCTCCTGCACAAAGTTAATACGCTGAACCCGCTGGAAATTCCGGCATTTGAGGCTGTCAAAATGGCTACAGAATATGGCGCGGCAGCTGTTGGCATTGAAAATATCGGCAAGCTTGAAGTTGGCTACAAGGCTGATATTGTGCTATTCGATATGAGCGGCGCTGATTGGCAACCTTGCTACAATCCGGTTTCGCTTTTGGTTTATTCGGCTAATTCAAGTTCTGTTGACACCGTGATTGTGGACGGAAAAATTTTGATGCAGAATCGCGAATTGAAAACTTTGGACGAAGAAAAAATTATTGCTGAATTTAATGCCTGCGCGAATCGTTTGACCAAATAAAAAATTCCGGTTATCAATGCAAAAACCTGACCCCATAATCCGAAGCCTACCGCGCTACAATGAACTCTCGTTGCTGCGTATGCCCTGGCGAGATTGTCAGTACGGGTGAATTGTTCGGGAGAATCA
>CAJOIA010000010.1:0-35573 GCA_905234505.1 uncultured Selenomonadaceae bacterium | reverse complement strand
ACACGATTTCCAGTCGTGCTCCTTCGACCAACTCGGACAACTTTCCGCAGTGGCGATAATATATCACTGAAAATTTGCCTTGTCAAGAAATTTTTATTTGGGAAGGATTAAGCTATCAAGGGTAGAAACATTAACCAAGATTCTGCTCTTGATTTTTTTATTGGAAGTGATAATTTGAGATTGTACATAGCTGAAAAACCTTCAATGGCGCGCGAAATTGCCGGTTGCCTCAAAAATCCTAAGCGCGGCGACGGTTACATAAAAACTGATGACGGCGTGGTAACTTGGCTTGTTGGTCACGTTTTGCAGCAGGTCAGCCCCGAAAGTTACGACGCGAAATATAAAAATTGGCGCGCTGAAGATTTGCCTATTGTTCCTAAAAATTGGAAATTGGAAGTTAATCCGAAAGTTGCCGAGCAGTTTAAAATTGTCAAGAAATTAATCAGTCAAGCGGATGAAATTATTCACGCAGGTGATCCCGATCGTGAAGGGCAATTGCTTGTCGACGAAGTTTTAGATTTTGTTGGTAACAAAAAACCTGTCAAGCGGATTTTGCTAAACGCGCTCGATGAAACCAGTATTCGCCGCGCCAATGCAAATCTGCGCGATAATGCCGAATTTTTTAATCTGAAACAATCTGCTCTCGCTCGCAGTCGCGCTGATTGGTTGATTGGTATGAATCTTTCGCGCGCATATACTCTTGCCGCTCAACGCGCAGGTAATCGGGATGTTTTTCCCATTGGCAGGGTTAAAACTCCGACGCTTGCATTGGTTGTTCGGCGTGAACGCGAAATTAAAGCTTTCAAACCGATTGATTTTTTTTATATTGTCGCGCAGTTCCATCATAAAAATGGAAATTTCCTCGCGCAGTGGAAACCGAAAATTACCGGTAAATTTTTTGACAGCGAAGGCAGACTGATTGATAAAACTTTCGCCGAATCTTATCTTGAAAAATTTTCTGCCGCGCCATTGGACGGGAAAATTGCCAGCGTTAAAACTACCACTAAAAAAGAATCTCAGCCATTGCCATTTTCATTATCGGCACTTCAAATCGCCGCCGGTAAAATCTTTGGCTACAGCCCGCAACAAGTTTTAGACGCGGCTCAATCTTTGTACGAAAAAAAACTTACAACTTATCCACGCTCTGATTGTCAATTTCTACCAACGAATCAATTTAGCGACGCCGTGACAATTATGAGCCATTTGCAGAAAACTACCGATAATGCGCTAAAAATTTTGGTTGAGCACGCTGACGCCAATATTAAAAGCTGGGCGTGGAACAATAAAAAAATTTCCGCTCATCACGCAATTATCCCCACAATTAAGCCTATGACTGGCGGCTTGAGTGACATTGAGCTGAATATTTACAATCTCATTGCGAAAAATTATGCTGTGCAATTTTATCCGCCTCACGTTTTTGACGAAACTGTTGCAACTGTCGATTACAAGGGCGAAAAATTCACGGCGCGCGGCAAAGTCATTAAGCAAATGGGTTGGCGTGAATTTTATATTGTTAAAAAATCTGATGACGAAATTGATCAGCACCTGCCCGCAATGGAAAATGGCGACGCGGTTATACTCATAAAAAATCGACGCTCAAAAAAAGTACAACTAAACCGCCCGAACATTTCACGTCGTCCAGCCTTGTGCAAGGTATGAAGGAAATTCACAAGTACATAAAAAATCCGGCGGCGCAAAAACAACTTAAAGATGTTCAAGGTATCGGAACTGAAGCGACTCGCGCAGAGATTATTGACGATTTAATCAGGCGCGATTTTTTAAAAGTTGGCGCGAAAAAAATTCTGCAGCCTACCGATAAAGCTTATATGCTGATTGACGCCCTGCCTGATGAAATGACTTATCCTGACGCGACGGCAATTTGGGAAGATAAACTTCATTCAATGAGCGAAGGCGAAGGCACTCTTGAAGATTTTCTTGCAGGGCAGATTAAATTTACAAGTGAGCTCTGCGCGAAGGCTAAGACTGCGAAATTTCCAGTTGCGAAAGGTAATTATCCTTGCCCGCGCTGTAAAACCGGCGTTATGGTTAAGCGTAGCGGCAAAAATGGCGAATTTTGGGGCTGCAGTAATTTTCCAAACTGCAGAATGACGTGCAACGATTTAAAGGAATTAGGAATTAGGAGTTAGTGAATAGGGAAAAATCCCCTAAATCCTAAATCCTGAATCCTAAATCCTAGATAGGAATTAGTGAGTAGGGAAAAATCCCTGTATCCTAGATAGGAATTAGGAGTTAGTGAATAGGGGAAAATCCCTAAATCCTAAATCCTGAATACTAAATCCTAAAAAAACTGACTGAAAGGAAGTTTTTTCAATGGCGAGATTATTTGGAACGGACGGCGTGCGCGGCGAAGCAAACGTTGAATTATTACCGGAACTAGCTTATAGATTAGGCTACGCGGCAACTGTGTATTTTGGTAAACGCTCTGAAGATAAACCCAAAATCTTAATCGGGCGCGATACGCGAATTTCAGGCGAAATGTTCGAGGCGGCGTTAATGGCGGGAATTTGCTCAGCTGGCGGGCGCGCAATTTCAGTTGGTATAATTCCTACGCCAGCGGTTGCTTATCTTGTTAAAAAAAATAACGCAGCGGCAGGCGTGGTTATCAGCGCTTCGCATAATCCTTTCTATGATAACGGAATAAAATTTTTCGGCGGCGACGGTTACAAATTGCCCGACGCTGTAGAAGATGAAATTGAAAATATCGTCAGCCAAATTGATAAAATTCAGCGACCAACCGGCGCAAAAATCGGCGATATTAAATACCGCCACGATTTGATTAATGATTATATTAATTTCGTTGTGAGCACGACCACCGAGCGCTTTGACGGTATGAAAATTGCGCTCGACTGCGCGAATGGCGCGGCGTATGAAGCTATGCCCGCTGTTTTGAAAAAATTAGGCGCAGAATTAATTTTAATCGGCGATAAGCCCAATGGCATTAATATCAATGACGATTGCGGCTCAACGCACATTCAAAATTTGCGGCTTGAAGTTTTGCGCCAAAAAGCTAACATTGGAATTGCCCACGACGGCGACGCTGACAGATGCCTTTGCATTGATGAAAATGGAGATTTAATTGACGGCGATCATATCTTGATAATGTGCGCTAAATTGATGATGAACGTGGGCGCGTTGAAAAAAAATACTGTCGTTACAACGGTTATGGCGAATATCGGTTTTCGCGAGGCTATTGAAAATCTCGGCGGGCGCTATGAAATTACGGCGGTTGGCGATAGGTACGTTTTAGAAAATATGCTTGCCAATGGTTATAATTTGGGCGGCGAACAATCCGGTCACATTATTTTTACCGATTACAGCACGACCGGCGACGGCTTAATTACCGCGCTGCAAGTTTTAACTGCAATGAAAAAATCCGGCAAGAGCGCCGCCGAACTTAATAAAATGATGACGACTTTTCCGCAAGTGCTGATTAATATTCGCGTGCGTGACAAGGAAATTTATAAATCCTCTGAAGAAGTTAATCGCGCCATTTTCGAAGGCGAAACTGAATTAGGCACAAGCGGCAGAATTTTAGTCCGTGCGTCGGGAACTGAGCCACTTGTCCGCGTTATGGCTGAAGGTCCAAATAAATTACAGTTAGAAAGAATCTGCAACAAAATTGCAGCGGAAATTGAAAAAGTCAGTTGCTAAAATTGCTACGCTTACATTAAAATTTCATTAGGGAAGGCTTAAACCTTGACTGAAAAACGAATTTTTGATATAAATATGCGGCGGGATAGGCGATAAGTTTTTCTATGCCGCAAAATATTTTTAAAGGCAAATCGGTTAAAAAAGCGCCACTTATTAACGCAATAATCGTTTGTTTGGACTGCACGGAAGGAAGTGGTCTTTGCTCAATTTCAGTTTAGTCGACGAGACCGGCTTTTCCGTTATCAAATGTTCGGATTAAAGCGATTAGCGTCGTGGAATAATTTGCTGTACCTTTGTCGTCATAAGTCGCGGCGTGACGGTCCCTCGTTGGAGTATAGCATAGGAAAGTCCCTTTCGGTTCGCGACGGTTCAAAAATTTTTTTTCGGAGGAGTTATTATGACAACGGAAAAATTCTTTACCTTTGATCTACAACGTTTTGACGGAGAGGCAACGATCTCTGCTGCTTCAGGTAATGTAAAAGTCAGCGACGGGTATGCATTCAGCGGGAGTGTAGCATCTTCAGCTAATTCTGCAGTCGATATCGTCACTTCTGATGATTCCGCAATTCAATCTATTGCTGGCGCAGCTTGGATTAAAAACGGCTCGGCAACCAAAGGCGCAATTCTGAACAACGTGGGTGAAATCGCGTCATTCAGCGAAAATGGCAGTTTTGAAGTCGAGGCTGCCGGTAATACTCTGCATTTAGCAGGTGTAAGCGGCGATACTTTATCAATTTATTCATCAAATGATAAATTTCAACAGACAATTAACGGCGCGAATCTGAGTTTCACTGTTGCGTCCGGCGAAGTTATTAATATTTATGGCGATCCTGATGCAGATAAGGTTACTTTGTCCTCCGCCAGTGCTACACTTGCAAGCAATGGAATTACCGATAATCAAACGTGGATGATTAATACTAATGACAATCTCGTTTACAGCGGTATTCAATATACTGCTGTTGGAGATGCTGCAACAGTTACCGGCACTTCAACGATTAATGCTAGTATTAATAATGGCGCGGCTGTTAGTGTAACTGCCGTTGGCTCAAACAGAATTAATGATTCTATTAGCGTTAATGGTACAGTCATTGGCGGCGCTGCAAATACCGGCAGCAAAATTGCTGAAGAAGAGGACAACCTCGTTATTACAACTGGCACAGATGGAAATATTACTATTGGTAGCGATGTAGCGAGTCTTGCTGCAAATTCCAATGCTACAATTTCTGCTGAAGGAAACGAAGCAGTTATTTCCAGTGTTAATAAATTGGCTGCCGGTGGAAAATGGATAACCAACGCTGATAACGTTGCTCTTGGTACTCAAGAATGGAGCTTCTCCGATTCACCAGCTACAATCACTGCTGATAGTAATGGTACGGGCGTTGCTACAGTCAGTTTCGGCGGCACTGCTACACTCGGCACTTTAGCTAAGAAATTTAATGTTAACGACCTTAACGTAAATAAAGCTGCTACTTGGAATATTATTGGCACAACCGGCGAAGAAACTGCTGTATTCGATACAAGCGGAAATGTTACATTGACCGGCGAAAATATAACTGCTAATGTAAGCGTTAGCAGCGGCAATGCAGCTCCGAGCGTTACTAGCGCTAATGGCGAAGTTCTCAATATAGCTAATGGCGGCAATGTCAGTATCTCCAATTCAGATATCGTTTCAGTTAGCGCTCTTGCTAATGGCGGTACTTGGAATGTTAAAGGTACTACTGCGCAAATTGGAAATAACACAGAAGCACAGATTTTGACATTTGAAAATGACGGCGCAACAATTGCCGCCCTCAATACCGACGGTTCAAAAATCGGAACAGTCAGCGGCTTCAGTGGCAATGCTACTTTGAATTATGGCGCTTCTGTAGCTCCAGCAAGTTTAACGGTTGGCAATACCACTTGGACAAAAATTGCGGACGTTTATGACAATACTGTAATATTTGATTCTGAAGGCGCGGCTACGATTAGTTCAGAATATAATGCTCAAGTTTTAACTTCAGGAGATGCAAACTTGAAAGTTGTCGGTGCTGACGAGGCAAGTGCAGCTGCTGTAGTTGTCAATGATGTTTATATTGATTACACCGGCGATGCTGACGGTATTGATTTAGTAATTGAAAGCATTGGATCTCACGAAGGTATTTCTGAAATTAACAACGTTGACACCGGCGCAGAGCTTTTAGTTGGCGGTAACGATACCCTTTTCTCAATTAATGGCACTTATACTATTTCAAATTCCGGCGGTATAGAGTTAAAAGTCGAATCTGATAAGCTTGTTGTTGAAAGTATAATGTCTGGCGACAACCTTAGCATTGCCGGCGGCAATGTCGATTATACGCTTACTTCGGGTACATCGGTCGCTGCGACAATTAATGGCGTTGATGTTACAGTCGGTTCTGCAGATAATATTTCCAATGTCACACTTTCCGGCAGCAGTAGCGATGCAATTTCCACTGTTAGCTTAAAAGCCGGCGATTCTATTACAACTAGCGGCGATAATAAATTCACGCTGTATTATGATGTTTCTAATGTCGTTGGATCTAGCAGATATGTTTTATCAGCTAATGATACAAAGATTTCTGTTTATGGCGGTAGCTTTACAGGTAGCGTCGCTACAGTTAATGTTGACGGAAGCGGAAGCACTCCTCACGTTACCATTGATGGTATTGCTAGTAATACGACTCTTTCAGTCACCGGCGGCGTTTACAATATCGGTAAAGCAAATCAAGTTACAATTAATGAAGGTAGCGGTTATATTACGATTGGCGAATTGGGTAATACTGAATCTGAAGACGAGAGCGCAGCGGACAGCAGAAGACAGCGCGAAGCTTCTATTAATAGCGCTGTTAGCAACGCTTCCGATACAACTGTTCAAGCTTTCCAATTCTATTACAATATGGATAATCCACCTACGGCAGTTTCTAATTCAAGTGTAGCCGGTTATGAAGACGCTGAAGATACTTCTCCAGCCTCTGTATCGGTGGACGGCGGAATTAATATTTACGGCAATACAAATTTTAGAGATAACGATCTGCACAATATTACCCTTCAATCTGCGGCGGCCGACGATATTAATATCCAAAATAGAGAAGGTACAAATATTTGGACTTCAGTTATTGACGTGAGCGGAAGCACCAGAAATACACTTGTTGCTATTGGCACAGGAAGCCAAGCTTCAGCTATTAACCATACCGTTAAAGGTTCCAGCAATGGCGGGATTATTCTGTTCGGCGCAAATGCTATGGGCGATAACCTTGCACAGGCTGGTAGCGTTGGAACTTACCTTGAAAATCTCGGCGGCTATGCTTCATTGATTGGCGGCGAGGGCGAAGATTCAATCGTTGCAGGCGCTGGCGATTATGTTTCCGGCGGCGGCGGCGTTGATTATTTCTATGATGATAACGGCGGCACAAATAGCGGCGGCTACGAAATTAAAGACTACAGCATTACAGAAGGCGATGTCATTGTTGCAACAAAATTCTCTGATAACAGTAACAATATGACTGCTGCACAATTGATTCAAAATATTAACGTGGCAGATAGCGTTATCGCGATTACCGGCAGCAATGCTATTACAATTGGCGGCAATGCAGTAATATTCTCAGACGCTAAAGGCAAAGACGGCGAAAATTATAATTTGGCTTGGGCAGAATCCGGCGGCGGAACTCTTAACGCTTCTGCCTTTACGAACAAAGGCGCTGTTATCCTTTCCACGCAAAACGGCGGCGCGGCTGATAGCATTCTTGGCACGGCAGACGCTGATACAATCTTTGCAGGCGCAAATGATACCATTAATCCTGGCGACGGCGCAGATGAAATTTATCTTGCTGATATCGATTCTGAAAGTGAGGCAGCCGGCGCTGTTGTTGTTATGGATTCCGAAGGCAAAGGCAGAAAAGAAGTTCACGGCTTTAGCTTTGGTTTCGATAATGAAGACGCTGGAAACAGCATTCTTAACGCTGACATTGAATCTGTCGGTTTTGGTTTTATGCAAAGTACGCTCCTTGCAACCGTTGGATCCAATCAAGTTATGTTCGCTGGAACTGAAACAGTAAAAGGCAATCAGTTTGATATTCTTGTTGGCGATGCTGATTCAGCTGAAAAAGTTAGCGTTCTTAAGAACGGGAGCGCTGTCACCATTAGTAGCAATGACGATGTTGCAGACCACTATTATGGAATTGGCAATTCAACTTTAACATTTAGCGCCAATATTACTGATTCACTTATCATCGATCTCGGTGGTAGCCGTTACAAAAATATTTCAAGAGTTGCTGTAAAGAACGAGAATGAGGCTGTTATTTTAGGCAGCAGTGGCAAAGATATTGTTTCGCTGAGCGGCTCTTCTGCAGCTTATGCTAATAAAACTGTGTCACTTGGAGCAGGCGACGACGTTATTTATTCCGGTGGCGAATCGACTTCCACCGCTGGTAATGCTATCTTCTTTGGTTCAACTTCCGGCGACGGCGACGATACTATTCATAATTTCGGTTACTATCAAGGCGCTGCCGACGACCCTGAAAGAATTGGTGCAGATATTTTGGTACTTAATGGTTGGGTTTATGGAACAAGCACAATTGAGGCCCGTGCTAATAGTGACGAAATTGCTGTTGCTCTTGGCGAAAATAACACCCTTCACATTGCTGGTGATGTAGCTCCCGACAAGATGATTAGATACAGCATTGACGAGGAAAATATTCGTGTGGCGAAAATCGGTGTTACTTCCGGTGATGATAATACTTTCACCTATGATAAAGAAGTTACTGATTATCACGGCAATAAGAACAGACGTAACGATAAGCTTATAGTTGACAACAGCGACGCGGCAGCTAATGCTGAAATTTGGCTTGATGGCTCCAAAGGCGTTTATTATGGCGGTATTCGCATTATTGATGCTTCACAAGCTGAAAATACACAGCTTACATTAGTTGGTGGATCCGAAGATAATACAATTACTTCTGGCGGCGAAGGTACAACTGCAAGCCTGTGGGGCGGCGGTTATGGCGACAATATCTTAATCGGCGGCGAAGGCAATGATGTCTTCTTCTTCTTAAATAGCTCAAGCAAAGATACAATTTCCACTTTCGACACCGAAAATGATCGCATTCGTCTTTATGACATTACGCTTGATATGATTTCTTCTGAAAATAATTACGGTCTTAGTTCTAATGGCGGTATCCAGATTAAGACTAATGGCGGTGGCTCTCTTACAATCGATGGCGATAATCTCGATGGTGCTAAGTTCGAAGTTTCTAATGGCGATGGCTCTTATACTGCTTACACTGCAACCAAGAACTCGGACGGCAGCTGGGGCTGGAAAAATAAGTAAAGATTATTAATCAACTTTCTTTTATAGTAAAAGAAAGTTGCAAAGAAAAGCGCGGCGCGGGTAGTTGCATCACGACAACTAGCGCGCCGCATTGCCGCCCATCCTTGGGCGGTTTTTTTTATGCAAAAATTTTTTATGCAACGAAAAAAAGCCTTCCCTCGCAGGAAGACTTTGTTAATTTTCAATTTATGGCGGAGTGGAGCTCGAACCTCCGCGCCCATCACTGAACCTAACGGTTTAGCAAACCGTCCTCTTCACCGACTTGAGTACCACTCCTTAAGACTAGGGAAGAATACCAAATCTATTTAATTTTGTCAACTACTTTTTTTATCAGCTTTCGCTTGAAATTTTTCACGGTCAACTATAAAACGCTCATGCCGCCCAAATCCAATTTTTTCAACTGAATCATACGCCGCCACTTCAAAAATTAATTTGCGCCCGTCCATTTCAATCAGTTCTGCCTCTGCGCGAATCTCTAAACCAACCGGCGTCGGTGCAATATGACTGACATTAATTGAAATGCCAACCGAAGTAAATTCAGGCGGCAAATTTTTTTCAGCTAAATCAGCAGCCGCTTTCTCAATCAGCGCAAGCATTTTCGGCGTAGCTAAAACTTTCAAACTGCCAGAACCAACTGTTAGCGCTGTATCATTTTCCGAAACAATCTGCGCGACAGTATTTTTCAGCCCAATTTGCAAATTACCTGTCATTTGATATCGTCCTTCATGAATATTTTTTTGAACATGGCTAAGAAATTATTGCAAGCCATTGATAGCGTTTGATTTTTTAACCAAGATACTACTGTATGAGTTGTCATTTCCGGCTCGATTATGCGCTTGTAAATTAAATCGCCGTCCGTTAAAAGTCTGCGGCTTGAAATAGGTATCATCGCCGAACCTAAATTCATTTTTACCATTAATAAATCTTGAACAACGCTATCTGATACGCAAATAATTTCCGGCGTGAATCCGGCTTTTTTACAATTTGCCTCAAAAATCGACTTCCAGCGTAGCGGCAAAATTAGCGGCTGATTTTTTAATTCTGAAAGCTTGACGACGTCAGCACTGTCGCCGCACGGATTTTTAGCATTCATAACCATAACAAGCGGCTCATTTGGCAAAACAAGCAAATCATAAGCCAGATTATCAACCTGCGTTCGGGTAATGGCAATTTCAATCATATGGCTGTCAAGGAGTTCCAAAATGCGCGCGCCTTCAGCTTCCCAAATTTCAAAAGTCACGCCAGGATAAACATTGTGGAACTCAGAAATTAAATCGGGCAAAATCATTGCGCCGGAGCTTGTGATGGTTCCAATGCGAATTGAGCCTTTTGCGCCCGTGCCAATTTCGGTAATTTCGCGGACAGTGCCGTCAACCATACCGATGATATTTTCAACGCGCCCATATAAAACGCGCCCCGCCTCAGTTAAGCGAATACGGCGAGAGCCGCGCTCAAAAAGTTTAACATTTAATTTTTCTTCAAGACGTTTCATTTGCCGACTTAAAGCCGGTTGTGCCACGTCCAAGCGCTGCGCCGCATGACTGATATTTCCCTCCTCAACTATTGCGAAAAACGCGCGCATGTCTTTAAAACCAATACCTTGCCTCATTTGTAAAAACATCTCCAAAAAAAATTTTGTATCCTAAAAAACTATCGTAATTATAGCACAGGTTGAAAAGATATGATATGATTAGCGCATTAAATTTTTACCGAAAGGGGCGAGGTTAATGATAAGAGAGGCGGCGGACGCGGTCATTAAGGCAATTTTGGCGAATAAAGATTATTTGTGTCAGCTCGACGAAAAAATTGGCGATGGCGATCACGGCTGGAATATGGCGCGCGGTGCTAATGCGGCTAAAGAAGCTCTTGACGAACTCGAAGATACCGAAAATCTCAAGGAAATTTTGCAGGCGATAGGCGAGGCTGTTGTTATGAATGTTGGCGGCAGTGCCGGACCTTTGTATGGCGCAGGAATTTTGGAGGCGGCTAAAGTTGTTGACGAAAATTCTAAGCTGGATATTGTGACGCTTGAAAAAGTTTTCGGCGCGGTTGTTAATGCGGTGAAAAAGCGCGGGCACGCTGAAAAAGGCGATAAGACTATGCTTGACGTGCTTATTCCGATTCACGAATGCTTTAAGGCTGAAAATGTCGCTGACAGAAGTTTAGAGGAAGTTTTGACGTCAGCTAGAGACGCGGCGCGTGATGGCGTTGAATACACTAAAACAATTCCTGCGCAACGCGGGCGGGCAAGTTATCTTGGCGATAAGAGCATAGGCTTTGAAGATCCTGGCGCGGTTTCGTCGCTGATTATGTATCGCACGCTTAGCGGCTACTGGAATGATTTTTTGAAAGGAAGTTTATAAAGTGAAAGTTAGAACAAGATTTGCACCAAGTCCAACCGGTTATATGCACATTGGAAATTTGCGGACGGCGCTTTATGCATATTTATTCGCCAAACACGAGGGCGGAAATTTTATTTTGCGCATTGAAGATACTGACAGAGCGCGCTATGTTGCTGACGCTGTTGAATTTATTGAAAAAACTTTAGCGGCGGCGAAAATTATTCCCGACGAAGGTCCACATCACGGCGGCAAATTTGGTCCGTATGTTCAAAGCGAGCGTATGGATATTTATAAAAAATACGCCGAGCAACTTGTTGAAATGGGACACGCTTACCGTGAAGAAACTGAAAACGGCGTTGCAATTCGCCAGAAAATGCCTAAAACTGGCGAGACAACTTTTTTTGATGTATTGCACGGAAATATCACAATCGCCAATGCTGAACTGGAAGACCAAGTACTTTTGAAAAGCGACGGAATGCCGACTTACAATTTTGCCAATGTGATTGACGATCATTTAATGGAAATTACGCATATAATTCGCGGCGCTGAATTTATAACTTCGACGCCCAAACACGTTTTGCTTTATGAATATTTTGGTTGGGAATTGCCGACTTTCATTCACCTTGCGCCGGTTATGGGCAAAGCTGAAGATGGCACCGTTTCGAAACTCAGCAAGCGGCACGGCGCGACCAGTTTCAATGACTTGGTTGAAATGGGTTATCTGCCCGAAGTTATCACAAATTACGTTGCCTTGCTCGGCTGGAATCCGAAGACTAATCAAGAAATTTTTTCAATGCAAGAGTTGATTGATACATTCAGCCTTGACGGTTTGAGCAAATCGCCCGCAGTTTTCGATTACAATAAATTGGATTGGATGAGCGGCGAATATTTTAAGGCTATGACCGATGAAGAATTTGCTAAGGCGGCTGATACATTTTTTGGTAAATTGGACGATAACCTCGCGCAGAAAAAAGTTTACCTTGCGAGTCTGCTTAAAAGCCGCGTCACGAAGCTTAGCGAAATTCCCGCGATGATTAAATTTTTAATGGAAATGCCGCCTTTCGACGCTGAACTTTTCATTAACAAGCGAAACAAGGTAACTGTGGCAAATTCGATTGAAATAATTTCGCCGGCGATTGGTATTTTGAAAAATGTTGACGCTTGGACTTTCGATAATCTCAATGAAAAAATTTCGGCTTATATTGAAAGTTCGGGACTGAAAACCGGTACGATAATGTGGCCGCTCAGAATCGCGCTGTCGGGGCAGAAAGTGACACCTGGCGGCGTGGTGGAGATTTTATACCTACTCGGGCGCGAAACAGCCTTAGAAAGGCTCACACGCGCTGTAGAGGCACTTCAAAATAATTTGTAATGCTCGCGCAGATTTGATATAATTTTTGCGAGGTGATAATTATGAATTTGAAAGAAGCATTTCAAGCGCAAAATAAATTGAATGAGCTTTTTGCACATTTCACGGGTTATTTGGAAATTGAAAGAAATGTTACGACCGTGCATGAAAAACATTTTCGCAGCAAATCGGCGCAGGGGCAAATTGATGAAGTTCTTGACGTGACGAATTACGACAGCAAAATTTATTCCGCCAATAAGGTTATTGATTTTTTGCTGGTGCTTATTGACGAGCGAGAAAAACTTTCAAAGGCTATTCACTCGGCTAAGGCGAAACTTGAAATGGATATTGATTCTGCCGTTAACGTGAACACCAAGCGCCACTCTGCAGCTTCAGTTCTGCGCGAAATGACTTTGTTAAAAAGCAAAAGTTTGCTCCAGAAAAACGGCGGCACGGGCTACGTTTTTAATAACGAAGGCAACCAAACAAATTATCGCTACGACGTGGAAGTAGTGACGACGATTGACTTTGACAGAAATAAAGTCCGTGCGCTTGTGAAAAAGTTGCAGGCTAAGGCGGACGAAGTTTCTGCACAAATCGACGCCGCGCTAATTAATACGCCAGTTGATTATGTTTTGCCGTTCGATTCGCATGCTAATGCCGCTGAAATTTTAGAAGAATTTTCCGCGTCGAAATGATTTAATATTGTTCGGAGTTTTGATTGAGGGCAGAATTTTTTTAGTGGCGTCGGTTCAGGCGCAGATGAACTAAGAGGCTGCGCGAATTTTTAAAGTTTTCGTGTGATAACTGTAAAATTACACTACCATTGATTTGCGTTAAATATCCGCCAAATCTTAAATTCTTTAAGCGTCATTTCAAAAATTCGTCAATCGCACTTTCGCCAATCTTAAACACGCCTCCACAAGCATCGATTTTTTGTTTTACAAAAATCTTATTGATAAATTCTTTTATCCGCGCGTCAAGTTCAATGAATTTGATTGAGCGGCAAATTGACAAAGCTGAGAATTTTCCGCCTTCAGTCAAGACTCCGAACATTTTAATTCCCTCCAAAATTCGCGAAAGAAGGGATATCTGTGGACGCATTAATTTTGTCGCGGCTGCAATTCGCGATAACAACTGTATATCATTTTTTATTTGTGCCAGTGACTTTGGGCTTGTCAATCTTCGTGGCGCTGCTGGAAATGTGGTACGTTCAAAGCGGCAGTTACGAAGAGCGAATCAAACTGAAGAAACTGGTTAAATTTTTTGGCACGATATTTTTAATAAACTTTGCAATGGGCGTTGTGACGGGCATTGTTCAAGAATTTCATTTTGGAATGAACTGGTCGGAATACGCGCGGTTCATGGGTGATATTTTCGGCGCGCCGCTTGCACTTGAGGCTTTAACTGCATTTTTCCTTGAATCAACATTTATTGGGCTGTGGATTTTTGGATGGGATAAGCTCAGTGAAAAGTTGCATTGTCTTTGTATTTGGATAGTAGCATTCGGCAGCAATTTATCAGCGTTTTGGATTTTGGTTGCTAACTCGTTTATGCAGCATCCCGTTGGTTACGAGATTGAAGGCGGGCGCGCTGTTATGACGAGTTTATTTGATTTGATAACGAATCCATATATTTTTGGCGAATACACGCACGCTTTTTTTGCAGGAATTACGACCGGAGGTTTTTTGGTGATAATTGTCAGCGCCTGGAAAATTGCCACTGATGAAATTTCCCGCGAAATGTTTATTCATACCTTGCGTCGCGCAGTGCTTTTCACATTTGTAGGAATTATAGGCGTTATGGGTTCAGGACATTTGCACACACAATATTTGGCGAGCGCTAATCCGATGAAACTTTCTTCAATTGAGGCGCTTTGGGAAACTACAGATCCCGCGCCATTTGCAATTGTCGCCGATATTAATCAAGAACAACGGCGCAATGATTTTGAAATTGCCGTACCGAAATTATTTAGTTTTATGCTGTACAATTCATTTAGCGGCGAAGTTAAAGGCATTAATGAACTTCAGCGCGAGGCTATGGAAAAATACGGCGCGGGCAATTATATTCCGGACGTGAAAGGCTTATTCTGGAGTTTCAGAATTATGGTCGGCACTGGTGGATTACTTTTGGGAATTGTTTTTGTCATTGGCGTTATCGCATTTTTTCTGCGCGATAGTATCAAAAAATTCTTGTGCTATTTTAAATTAATGCCGCTACTTTTGCCGTTGCCATTTATCGCAAATTCAGTTGGCTGGTATATTGCGGAGGCAGGGCGTCAACCTTGGATAGTGGTTAGCTTGCAGAAAACCGCGCAGTCAATCAGCCCCAATTTAACAAGCTGGGACGTTTGGGCGACGTTAATTGGTTTCACGGCGATATATTTATTTTTGGCGGTGCTGGCAGTATTTGCGGCTGTGCAATTCATTAATCGAACGACAATCAGCGAGGAGGAATAAATTATGGATTTAAATATCATATGGTTTATTTTAATCGCGGTGCTATTCACAGGCTTTTTCATATTGGAAGGCTTCGATTATGGCGTAGGAATATTAATGATTGGCAAATCGCAATCGGAGCGCACGCAATTAATACGAGCAATAGGTCCAGTTTGGGACGCAAATGAAGTCTGGATGATCACAGCAGGCGGCGCAAGTTTCGCGGCATTTCCGCATTTTTACGCGTCGATGTTCAGCACATTTTACTTGGCATTATTTTTAATGTTGCTGGCGCTGATCATGCGAGGCGTGGCGTTTGAATTACGCGGCAAACTGGACAATTCCGATTGGAGAAATTTTTGGGACGGCGCAATAATATTCGGCAGTTTAGTACCGGCGCTGTTATGGGGCGTGGCAATGGCAAATTTGTTGCACGGGTTGCCGATAGATTCACAAATGCATTATGCGGGCAATTTTTTTGACTTACTGAGTCCATACGCACTTTTAGCGGGAATATTTTTTGTATTGCTGTTTGCATTTCATGGGGCGAATTTTTTAAGTTTGAGATTGGCGGACGGCAGACTTTTATTGGACTTGCAAAAGAAATCAAGATTTTTAGGAATATCGGCGTGGCTAGCGTATTTGATTTTTGTAGTGGCGTTGGTCTTTGAAACGGACGTGATGTCTAAATTTACGGGCGTAATAATCTTTGCTGCGGCAATGGGTGTATTATCGGCGAGTTGGTCATTTGCGCGCGAAGGCAAACAAAAAGCCGCCTTCATAACGACAACATTAACAATCGCAATGACGACGGTTGGGTTATTTGTGGCGCTATATCCGCGCTTAATGGTTTCAAGTTTATTGCCGGAATGGAGCTTGACGATATACAATGCGGCGTCGACGCCCAAAACATTATTCATAATGACGATTGCAGCGGTAATATTTTTACCTGTGGTTTTAATTTATCAAAGCTGGACATACAAAATTTTTAAAGAACGTGTACAGTCGATCAAGTAGCTATTGAAAAGAAGAGCGCGCAGGGACGCGCGCTCCCGCGCCATTTTCAAGGATTGAAAATTTGCGCGGCTACTATCAATTTCTTAATCACTCGTGTCTGATCTCGCGGAACCGATTCTATTTTGTTTTTCTTTCTTTGCTAGCGTTTCTTTATTTTTACAAAAAGAAAGAAATGCCAAATTAATAATAACCATCTTTAAGAACAATTTCAGCAATGCGGGCTTTTTCTGCCTCATACTCTGTTAAAAGGTGAGCTTTAATCATGGCGTCAATTACAATTAATTGGCGCTTTTTTGCTAGCATAAAATTGACGTATGGCGAATAAACCGACGGCGCATTTGGAATACCGGCGAGCATTGCAGATTCTGCAAGTGTCAAATCTTTGGGGTCTTTATCAAAATAGCCGTGAGCTGCCTCGTAAATCCCATAAAAATTTGAGCCGAAATAAATCGTATTCAAATACAGCTCAATGATTTTATCTTTTTCGTAATTGCGCTCAACGCTCATAGCTAAAAGCAATTCTTCAACTTTGCGAGTGAATGAGCGCTCTTGCGTTAAGAAAAGATTTTTAACTAACTGCTGAGTAATGGTGGACGCGCCTTCCTCAATTTCGCCCGCTTCAACATTCACAATCGCTGCGCGAGCAATGCTTTCAATGTCAAAGCCCCTGTGCGAATAAAAGCGCGCGTCTTCCACTGCAATAACCGCTTGCCGCAAATGACGCGGGATATCCTTTAGCAAGACATAGTGCCGAATTTTTTTGCGCTTTTCGTTAACTGCCTTTTCAATGTCAAAAATCCTGTCAATTTTTTCGCCTATGCTAGTTTCAGTGGTAGCGATTTTTTTATCTTCAACTTTATCGGTATCCGGCGACCTCCAAGCTAAAGTTACGAAAAATGACGCCAAGAATACGAATACCAACGCAAATATTAACTGAATAAGTCTAAATATGAATTTGAAAGAGCGCCTGACTCTTCGCGATTTTTTTCCCGTGCTCATTGAAAACCTCCCGCATTGAAAAATTTATATCGCTATCGCCATGCACAAAAAAATTATCGTGGCGGTGTACATCATTCTAATAGAGGATAAAATATGCGGCGCTTGCAAACTTTCATTCGGATCTCCCATATACGCGCGGAAATGCGGCACGCCAAAATATGAATTAATTCCGCCGAGTCGAACATTGAGCGCGCCTGCAACTGTTGCTTCGGCATAGCCGCCATTTGGGCTGGGATGTTTAGCCGCGTCTCGCCTCAACATATCGAGCGCGTTTTTAAAATCCAAATTCAGTATCAAAGCTGACGCCAAAAATAAAATCGCCGTGATTCGCGCAGGAATAAAATTTGCAACGTCATCAAGTCGCGCCGCCACTCTGCCAAAGTATAAATATCTTTCATTTTTATAGCCGAGCATTGAATCCATTGTATTGACTGCGCGATAAGTTATAGCCAGAGGCAAGCCGCCAATAGCAAAATAAAAAAGCGGCGAAATTATCCCGTCAACAGTATTTTCAGCAATAGTTTCAACCGTTGCCCGCACAATTTCAGCTTCATTTAAGTTTTTAGTGTCGCGCCCAACTATCCAGCCAACTTTTATGCGTGCCTGCGCGAGATCTTCATTTTCAAGCAAGTAATAAATTTCTCTGCCAGCTTCAGCTAATGAGCGAGGCGTCATCATAAAACTCAGCGCCAGAGCCTCAATAAAAATTTCTGCCGTATAACTGTCCGTCATTTTTGCCAAAAGTACAATTCCTATTCCAACGCCGTAACTGGCAATTAAAACCAAAACTACAAGTACGCCGCCCTTTAAAATTTTCTTTATCCGATTATCGGCGTCGCGGCGCAAAAGATATTCCAATACCAAAATTAATTTGCCCATCAATACGACAGGGTGAAATTTGCTTCTCGGGTCGCCAATCAGCGCGTCAATTAAAAACGCCGCAACCGCTGTTATCATTGGGTTCATAGCATCTCTCCGCAGTTTTTGCGTAAATTATATAACATTCGCCAGTTATTTTCCATATTTATTGAATTGATTAAGCGCGGCATTTGTAGTAAAATTTTAAAAAAATAAAATGTGGGGTATTGTGTTGGAAAATTTTAAGGAGCGGTTACACAAATTAATTCACCAGGCAAGTCACAATTTTGGCGGCAATTCTCAAGCGATAGTTCAGATTGTGGATTTGATTTTGGAATTTGCGATTAAAATGCGAGCGACTGATTTACACATTGAGCCGTTTGAAGATTTTCTGCGCGTGAGATACCGAATTGACGGACACCTTCACGAATTGCATGAGCCATTGCCTTTAAAATACGCGCCAGCTTTGATTTCGCGAATAAAAATTTTGGCAAGAATGGATACAACAGCTGCGTTTTCGCCATTGGACGGAGCGATAAAATTTGGCGAAACAGAAATGCGAGTTGCAAGCATGCCCTCATTTGGCGCGGAAAGTTTAACGATAAGATTATTGGATACCGCGCGAAATTTAAACAGCATTTCGGATTTGGGATTCACGGCGGCGAATGAAAAAATCTTCCGCAAAATGTTAACCGAAACTTCGGGAATGATAATTTTAACCGGACCGATGAACTCCGGCAAATCGACAACACTATATGCGGCACTGCGCGAATTGAATAAACCGACGCGCGCGATAATGACGCTGGAAGATCCGATTGAACAGCATATTTCGGGCGTCAGTCAAGTGCAGGTAAACGAAAAAGCAGGTTTAACATTCGCGGCGGGTTTGCGGGCAATGCTAAGAATGGACTGCAACTGTATGATGGTAGGCGAGGCGCGGGACGCTGAAACTTCAAAAATCGCGGTAAGGGCGGCTCTCACGGGGCATTTAATTTTTACAACATTGCACGCGAAAGACTCTTGCAGTGCGGTTTTCCGAATGATAGAAATGGGCGTTGAGCCGTACTTGTTGGCGTCTACATTGAAAGGAGTTATCGCGCAGAGATTAGTAAGGCGGGTTTGTCCAAATTGCAAAGCGGCAGGTTGCGAAAAATGCGGCGGCACTGGATTTTTCGGGCGAATTGCCTTGCATGAGATTTTGCGCGTTGATAAAAAAATTCGCGAGCTGATTTTGTACAGCAGAGATTTAGAAAAAATTCGTGAATCTGCGCTTGCTGGCGGCTTAAAAAATTTGGCGGCTGACGGTTTTGAAAAAGTTCGCGCAGGTTTAACGACTTCTGAAGAGATTGACAGGATTTTAGGCGGTGATGTGGATATGGGATAAAATTTTTTTTAGTATTTATAGGCGGCGGTTTGGGCGCAATGGCAAGATATTTTGTTTCAACGGCGCTTGCTGGAAAATTGGGCGCGTTTCCAATCGGCACACTCGCGGCAAATATTTTAGGTAGTTTTTTAATGGGCTTAGTGCTTGGAATTGTGGCGGGACGTTCGAGCTTAGAAAATGTCAGACTTTTAGCGGCGGTAGGATTTCTGGGCGGCTTTACAACCTTTTCAACATTTTCAGCCGAAACCTTGACGCTAATTCAAGGCGGGCAAATAATTTTGGCAGGCGCGAATATAATTTTGAGCGTGGCGGTCGGGCTGGCGGCTTGTATGGCGGGCTTAACTTTATCCCGCTGATTAAAGGATTTTGTTATATTTTTATAGAAAAAATAATTGAGGTGATAACAGTGGCTTTTAATTTACCGAGTATTAATTTACCGAAAATCAGAAATTGCTCCCGTTGCGGCAAGATTTTTACTGCTATGCACGGGGAAAAAATTTGTCGTGATTGCGTTGAAAAAGAAAAGGCATTTGAAGAGCAAGTTGTCAAGTACATTCGCGACAATCCAGGCAGCACGCTTAAAGAAGTTATGGCAGCGACCGGCGCTAATGAGAAAATGCTCAATCGAATGATGCAGGACGGTATTTTTTCAAACGCGGCGGTAGATAAACCGAAAGATGCAACTTACCCCTGTATGAGTTGCGGGCGACCAATTACTAGCGGCACTTATTGCATGGACTGCCTTAGCCGCCTGCGCGATCAAACTAAGAGAGCGGCTGAACGCATGCAAATTCGCATTAAGGAAGATAAAAAAATGTCAACCATTGAGCGCCTTGACGCTCTTGCCCAAAAAGAATTTGAGCGCGAAAGTAGAATGAGCGGCATTAAGCGCAATTTCTCAAAGGGGATGTTCAAGAATAATTAATGAATGTGTGTTTTTGGACTTATTAAGAAGTTGTGAGCTTTGTCCGCGCCGATGTAGAGTTGACCGAACTAAAGGCGTTGGATTTTGCGGCGCTGGCGAAAAAGTGCGCGTGGCGCTTGTCAGCCTGCACAAGTGGGAAGAGCCTTGCCTTAACGACGCAGGTACGATTTTCTTTTCTCATTGCAATTTGAAATGCGTTTATTGTCAAAATTATAAAATCAGCCACGAAGGTTACGGTGAAGAAATTTCGATTGAGCGACTTGCAAAAATTTTTCTGGAACAACAAGCGCGCGGCGCGGCTAATATAGAATTGGTAACGCCCGTGCATTATGTTCCGCAAATTTGCCTTGCGATTGATATTGCTAAAAATTGCGGTTTGACATTGCCAATCATTTACAATACAAATGCATATGAAAATTTATCGACGCTGGATTTGCTAAAATCTCGCGTTGATATTTTTCTGCCCGATTTAAAATATTTCGATGAAGAAGCTGCTAAAACTTTTTCAAATGCGCCAAATTATTTTGCTGTTGCCTCTGCTGCGATTAAAAAAATGTTTGAGCTTGTCGGTGAATTTGAATTCTGCGCGAATGGGTTAATGAAAAGCGGAGTAATTGTAAGGCATTTGATTTTGCCGAATTTCCGCCGCGACAGTATTAAGATTTTAGATTGGCTCAACGAAAATTTTAATGACAAAGTTTATATCAGCTTGATGAATCAATATACGCCGGTTTTTCGCGCAGGTGAATTTAAAAAAATTAATCGCCGATTGACGACTTTTGAATATGATTCGGTGATAAACCACGCGCTTGACATTGGCTTGAAAAATTGTTATATGCAAATTGGTAAAACTGCTGAAGAAAAATTTATTCCACATTTCGATTGCTCCGGCGTGTAAAGGAGGGATACTTATGGCTGTTGATTTGCCATTTCCAGAAAAACTTGGCGGCTTAATTTCGACAATTCGCCCGTCCGACGTTCTGGAAATAATTTTAGTGGCAATAATCCTGTATAAACTCTACGCAATGTTGGAAGGCACGCGTGCAATTACACTTGTCAAGGGCATTTTGGTTTTATTCACGGCGAATTTTTTATGCAATATCTTACAACTGAATTTATTATCGTGGTTATTTGAAAAAATAATGACGTGGATGTTTGTGCTGTTGCCGATAGTATTTCAACCGGAAATACGCCGCACGCTGGAACGTTTAGGGCAGGGCAGATTTTTATTCGACGAAAGAATATCATTGGACGCAATTGAGGCAAAGCGTGTTATAGATGAAATTGTGAAAGCGGCAAAGTCAATGTCAGCGTCGAAAACCGGCGCGCTTTTAGTAATTGAGCGCGAAATGGGGTTAAATGACGTGGCAGACACCGGAATAAAACTTGACGCAATAATAACTTCTGAACTGATTTTAAATATATTTTTTGTGAATACGCCACTGCACGACGGCGCGGCGATAATTCGAGGCAATAAATTATACTCGGCAGGATGCTTATTGCCGCTCACTGAAAAGAAAGGTTTATCCAAAGAACTTGGCACACGGCACAGAGCGGCGATTGGAATTTCTGAGCAGTGCGACGCATTGATTTTAGTTGTCAGCGAAGAAACCGGTACAATTTCCGTTGCTGAAAATGGGCGGCTAATGCGACATTTGGACGCCGATACTTTAACTTCTGTATTGCGTCCGGTTTTCAATAGCTCCAATAGACATAACTTGCTGGACTTTTTAACAAAATGGAGGGCTAACGATGCTGGAACAAATTAAAAACGCCTTCCAACGCAATTTAATAAAAAAAATTGTGGCGCTGATTTTATCAATGGCGCTGTGGTTTTTTGTTATGGGAAGTCAAGACCCTACAATCAATGGAACGTACGAAGTGCCGCTTTCGATAGCGAATGTGTCGCCAAAATGCACGGCGATTTATGACGAGCGAGATATTCGCGTGAAATTGAGTGCGCCGCGCTCTTACTTTATTGATTATGGCACGAACAATATTAGAGCGTTTGCTAATATGGCGGGCTATGAAGCGGGCGAATATGAAGTACCAATTGAAACGTCGTTTCCAAAAGGCTTTGAGCTTGATAGTATTTATCCTGAAAAAATCCACGTGAAAATTGATCCGATTATTGAAAGACAAATTCCCGTTGAACTAATTGTAACCGGTTCGCCAATGAAAGGTTCGCGTGTGTCTGAACTTGAAAAATCCTCCGAGAATTTGACGTTGATTGGCGCGAAAAGTGCTGTTGAAAATGTTAAGCGGGTTATTGGCTACGTTGTTTTGAATAGTAGCAGTGAAACTTTTGAACAACCTGTACCTATGACTGCTATTGATGAGGACGGCAGAGAAGTTGGCGGCGTTCGAGTTGCGCCGTCGGTTATAACGGTTACCGTGAATATTGAGCGCGAAATTATTACTAAAATTGTTCCTATTATCGCTGATCTTAAGCTGCCGAGCGGGCGAGAAATTGCAAAGCTCAAAGTTTTACCTGAATTTGTTGAAATTAGCGGTTTTGAGGAAAAAATTGAGCATATTGATTCGATTAAGACTGAGTCTATTTCTTTTCCGGAAGATAAAAATAGTTTTAGCGGCGTGATAAAGCTAATTATACCGGAAGGTATTTCCACCAAGATTGAAGAAGCTGATGTTATCGCTGAATTAAAGGAGTAGAAATTATTGGAAGTTAGAATTAATTTAGCTGTTGAATTGGAAGATGAGCGCGCGCTGGAGGAAATTATTGCGGCGCGGTTGAAAATTGATGTGAAGAGAATTCGCGGCATTAAAATCATTAGAAAAGCTGTGGACGCGCGGCGGTATCGTGGTGCTGGTATTAAATTTAATTACATCGTGGACGTTGATATTGCTGGAAAGGTGGCACTGCGCGACGGCGTTATGAAAGTGCCAGCCGCAGAAGAAGAACATCAACACTATTCCCTAGCCCCTAATCCTTATCCCCTAATCATCGGCTTTGGTCCTGCTGGAATGTTCGCCGCTCTTGAGTTGGCTCGCGCAGGATTAGAGCCTATTATTTTTGAGCGCGGCGGCGATGTTGACAGTCGAACAGTTAAGGTTGAAAAATTTTTTAATAGCGGTGACTTGGACGTTAATTCAAATGTGCAATTTGGTGAAGGCGGCGCAGGTACTTTTTCTGACGGCAAATTGACAACGCGGCTCAATGATTCGCTGATTGATTATGTATTGAAAATTTTTATTGAGGCGGGCGCGCCGGCTGAAATTGGTTATTTGCAGAAGCCGCACATTGGCACTGACAAATTGCGCGCTGTGGTGAAAAATATTCGCCAGCAGATTATAGATTTGGGCGGCAAAATTTATTTTAATGCGCAGGTTACAGATTTAGAAAGCGCAGCGTTGATTGTTAACAATGAGCAAAGATTTTCAGCTGACGTGATTTTTTTAGGAATTGGACACTCTGCGCGAGATACTTATGAAATGTTGAATGCGCGTGGCGTTGCAATGGAGGCGAAGGCGTTTGCTGTGGGTGTAAGGATTGAGCATCCTCAGGAATTTATAAATATCGCGCAGTACGGCGCAGATTTTGCCAATCCGAAATTGCCGGTAGCGGATTATTTTTTGACGTACAAGGGCGATGGTCGCGGCGCTTATAGTTTTTGTATGTGTCCAGGCGGTAAAGTTGTGGCGGCGACTTCTGAAATTGGGCGCGTAGTTACTAATGGCATGAGCAATTTTGACAGGAACTCGGGCGTTGCGAATAGCGCTTTATTGGTAACGGTTGACAGGCGCGATTTTGGCGAAGGTATTTTGAGCGGCATTAGATTTCAGCGGCGACTTGAAAGCGCAGCATTTGAACTTGCCGGTAAAAATTATTTTGCGCCGGTTCAAAGCGTAGGCGATTTTTTAACTGGTCGCGCAGATTGCACAAATTTTGTTGTGAAACCGACATATCCAATTGGCTACAAAGTTGTTGACCTGAATAAAATTCTGCCGCATGAAATTGCTAATACTTTGAAAGAAGCGCTTATTTTTTGGAATGGCAAGATTAAAAATTATGCGGCGGCAGATGTTGTTTTAACTGGCGTTGAAACTCGGACGAGTGCGCCTTGTCGTATTCTGCGCGACAAAATTACGCGCTGCTCAATAAGCCACAACAATATTTATCCGATAGGCGAGGGAGCTGGCTATGCAGGCGGGATTATGAGTTCGGCGATTGACGGGATTAAATCTGCCCGATCATATATGCAAGCACAAAAATGAGAGGCGCGCAAGCGTTTCTTTCTTTCCTAAAAGAAAGAAATGCGTTTTTTATTTGACGATAAAACCGCCTTAATATATAATCTGCGCTGTAATTCAGAAAAAAACACAGCCTTTGGAGGTTAGGATATGTGCGGAATTGTCGGATATATTGGCGGCAAGCGAGCCGTTGATTTTTTATTGGACGGTTTAACGAAATTGGAATATCGCGGCTACGATTCAGCGGGAATTGCGGCGAATTGCGGCGAGAATATTTTTATTGAAAAGTCTGTTGGAAGATTAGATTCACTGAAGGAAAAACTGAAAAATCGCTTGCCTGCCGGTACGGTTGGTATTGGACACACGCGCTGGGCTACTCACGGTCGCCCTTCCGATTTGAATGCTCATCCGCATACCGATTGTCACGGTAATTTTGTCGTTGTTCATAACGGCATCATTGAAAATTATATGCCGCTCAAGGAAGAATTAATCGCGCGCGGGCACAAATTCATTTCTGAAACTGATACTGAAGTTGTCGCTCATTTGCTCGAAGAAGTTTACACCGGCGATTTTGTCGGCGCGGTTCGTGAAGTATTGAATAAAATTGAAGGCTCATATTCGCTGGTTTTTATGTCGAAAATGCACCCCGACGTTTTGCTCTGCGCGAAACAGGAAAATCCGCTTGTGGTCGGTTTAGGCAAGGGCGAAAATTTCATTGCATCTGATATTCCGGCGATTATTGCTCATACGCGCGATACTTTCATTTTAAACGACGGCGAAATTGCCATTGTCAAAAAAGATTCTGTGCAAATTTTAAACAGGCAGGGCGGCTTAGTCGATAAAAAAATCTTCCACGTAAGCTGGAATGCTGAGGCGGCTGAAAAAGGCGGCTACGAACATTTTATGCTCAAAGAAATTAACGAGCAACCCAAAGCTGTCCGCGATACTATGAGTAAACGCATTGCTAAAGACGGCGCGTCTATTATTCTTGACGAATTGAATTGGGACAAAAATTTTCTCAACAGCATTAATAAAATTTATATCGTGGCGTGCGGGACTGCTTACCACGCGGGGCTTGTCGGCAAATTTTACATTGAAAAACTTGTTCGCAAATTAGTTGAAGTCGATTTAGCCAGTGAATATCGTTACCGCGATCCGATTGTTGACGATAAAACGCTGGTGATTGTGATTAGTCAAAGCGGAGAAACTTTGGACACATTGGCGGCGTTGAAAGAATCTAAGCGGCTCGGCGCGAAAACTCTTGCCATTACTAATGTTGTTGGCTCATCAATGGCGCGCGAAGCTGAAAATGTCATTCACACTTGGGCGGGACCGGAAATTGCGGTTGCGTCAACTAAAGCTTATACCACGCAGTTGATTTTAATGTTTATGCTGGCGTTGTATATGGCGCAAGTTGCAGAAACTATTTCCGGCGATGAAATTAAGCGGCTGATTAGTTTGCTGAAAAAAATCCCCGCGCAGATTAGTGAAACTTTGTCTGACGTTGAGCCGATTAAAACTTTTGCGCGGCAATACGGTTTCAATGAAGATGTATTTTATATCGGGCGCAGTTTAGATTACTGCGTGGCATTGGAGGGCGCGCTCAAACTCAAGGAAATTTCCTACATTCACGCGGAGGCTTATGCGTCAGGAGAACTGAAACATGGAACTTTAGCGCTGATTGTTGAAGGAGTTCCGGTCATTGCACTTGCCACTCAAAAATCTGTTTATGATAAAACTTTGTCGAATATCAAGGAAGTTAAGGCGCGCGACGCTATTGTAATTGGAATTGCGGCGGCGAACGATATCGAACTTGAAAAATATCTTGACCATGTAATTTTTGTTCCGGAAACCGATGAACTTTTGATTCCGCTGTTAACAGTTGTTCCGCTTCAACTTTTAGCTTACTACGCGGCGATAACTCGCGGCTGTGACGTCGATAAACCGCGCAATTTGGCTAAATCAGTGACTGTCGAATAATGGAGGCTTATTTTGAAGATACGACGTCCAAATTATTTCTGGCTGATACATTTGATTTGCTTAGTAATTTTCCGGCTGAATTTGTCGATATGATTTTTGCCGACCCGCCTTATTTTTTATCGAATGGCGGCATTAGCTGCAGTGGCGGCAAAGTTGTTTCTGTTAACAAGGGCGATTGGGATAAAATTTATTCGCTTGACGCTAAACACGAATTTAATCGGACGTGGCTCAGATTGTGCAGGAAAATTTTAAAACCCAATGGTACGATTTGGATTAGCGGCACTTTCCACAATATTTATTCGGTTGGTATGGCGTTGGAGCAGGAAAATTTTAAAATCATGAACAATATCACGTGGCAGAAAACTAATCCTTCACCAAATTTGTCTTGCAGATATTTCGCGCATAGCACAGAAACTATTTTGTGGGCGCGGAAAAATGATAAATCTGCGCGACATTTTTTTAATTATCAGCTTATGAAAGAAATTAATGGCGGCAAACAAATGAAAGACGTTTGGACAGGACCATCAGCACCTGCTAAAGAAAAAACTCACGGCAAACATCCTACGCAAAAACCTTTGTACTTGCTCAATAGAATTATCTTGGCGTCGACTAATGAAAATGACCTTGTGCTTGATCCGTTTTGCGGCTCGTCAACTACCGGCGTTGCTTGTAAAATTTTGCACAGAAATTATATCGGTATTGACATTCAGCCAGAATTTATTGAGCTCTCACGCGAAAGGTTGATTAATGCAAATGAATTCGCGCAGATTTGAAGATTGGCTTACCTCGATAAAATGTTTAAAAGTTATTCCACTGCTATTAGCCGACAATATCACAGATTTGGAAAATGGAATATTTTTGGAGTTGTTTAAATGAGTGAGCGAGTCGAAATTTTGGGCGTGCAAGTGGACGCGGTTACAATGGCTGAAGCGGTTGATTTTGCCGAGCAGTTAATATCTGCCCGTAAACCTTCCACAATCGCCACAGTGAACGCTGAAATGCTCTTGCGGGCAACTTATGACGAAGAATTTAAAACCGTACTAAACGCCGCAGAATTGGTTGTACCGGACGGCGCGGGAACTGTTTGGGCTGCGCGTCATTTGGGCTACAAAATGCCTGAACGCGTTGCAGGTTATGATTTAGTGCAGGAACTTTTAAAAATCGCGCCTGCTAAATCTCAGCGGATTTTTATGTTCGGCTCTGCGCCTGGTGTTGCTGACAAAGCTAAGGCTAAGGCGGAAAATCTTTATCCAAATATCAATGTTGTTGGCACGCGCAATGGGTATTTCACGGCGGACGACGAACCCGAGATTATCGCGCAGATTAAAAATTCAAAGCCGGATATACTTTTGGCGGCGCTGGGTTTCCCTAAGCAAGAAAAATGGCTTGCCGCTCATAAAGCCGAATTAAATGTTCCGGTATCAATTGGCGTAGGCGGCACTTTCGACGTTATGGCGGGCGTTGTGCGGCGGGCTCCGCGCTGGATGCAACGCGCCAAATTGGAATGGCTTTTCCGCGCTTTATTGCAACCCTCTCGCGCAGGACGTTTAATCGCCTTGCCAAAATTCGTCTGGGAAGTTCACAAATCTAAAAAATAGGAGTGGTGAAATGAGCATAATTCGTGAAGGATATTATTTCGCGGGCGTAGCGCTTTTGGTCGCGCTTTTTTTATATTTCGCCATAAATCCTTACGCGGCGATTGTTCCCGCCGTGCTGGCGTGTTACTGCCTGTACTTTTTTAGAAATCCTAAACGCAAAATTCCAGTTGATGAATCGCTGATTGTTTCGCCGGCTGACGGCACTGTCCAAGATGTCGTTCACCTTGACGGCGATGATTTTTTACGCTCGCCCTGCAATAAAATTATAATCTTCCTGTCAGTTTTCGACGTGCACGTTAACCGCAGCCCTATTGCCGGTGAAATTAAAGTTCAGAAATATATTTGCGGCAGATTTCGCCCCGCGTATAAAGATTCTGTCGGCTTTGAAAATGAGCGTCATTTAATCGGCATTGAAAATGACAAATTGCGCGTGACAGTTACGCAAATTGCGGGGATTTTGGCGCGGCGTATTGTCAGCTACGTTACATTGGATGATACGCTTGAAAAGGGCGAACTTTACGGCTTAATCAGATTCGGCTCTTGCACGGAAATTGTTATGCCCGACAATGTTGAAGTCCTTGTTAAAAAAGGGCAAAAAGTTCGCGGCGGTGAAACTATCGTAGGCAAAATAAAAAATTGAGGTGCTGGCAATGAAGGCAATGTTACCAAATATTTGCACGGCGGCTAATTTATTTTTCGGAATGTGCTCAATCCTGGCGACTTTCGAGGAAAATTTTTTTTACGCATCGGTATTTATTTTATTGGCGCTGGTGGCTGATGGACTTGACGGGCGAATTGCGCGGGCTTTGAAGGTTGCGTCGGAATTTGGCAAGGAAATGGATTCGCTATGCGATTTGGGAAGTTTCGGCGTGGCTCCGGCATTTTTGGCGTATTCGTTTTGCCTGCACAATTTTGGAACATTGGGCAAGGCGGCAGCGATAATTTTTGCACTGTGCGGAATGTGGCGGCTCGCAAGATTCAATGTCAGCACAAGTATAGTTCATGGTTATTTTATGGGGCTGGCAATACCGGCGGGCGGTTGCATTGTAGCAACTACAACGATGTTATTCCTTGCGCTCAATATTCAGCCGGAAAATTACGGAATGATTTACCCAATTACAATGATAATCATAGCTTATTTGATGGTGAGCCACGTGCATTATCCTGACTTCAAGGGCGGCGGAGAAAAAATCTTTCTTGCCGCTAAAATTTTTGCAGTGGTGATGTTCTGCGCGATAATTTTTTTCACGCGGAATTTTCCAGTGCAAGGCGTATTAACGGCAATTTTCTCAACCTACGCAGTTTTCGGCATAGTTAATTCACTGATAACATTAATGAGCCGCGAAGTTTGAAAGGAGCGATTTTTAATGGCGGACAAAGTTTCATTAAAAAAAACTAAAGAAGTTTCTGCAGAACAAATTCAAGCTATCAATGAGAAACTTGATTTTCTGATTGACGAAGTGAAAGACATTCGCCGAAATATGCTGGATTTGCAAACTGCCAACAAGGAACAACTTTACAAAGTCGATTCGCAACTTTACAGTGTTTGCAGTGATTTAAAGAGCCAGATTTATAAATTTCAATCCGAATTTTACGAAGGTAGCCAAAATGTTAAAGACGAAATACGCGAATTACAGAAAAAAACTGGCTACTCGCGGTTTATGGATAAAGTATTGCCGTGGTCGCCCGCAATTTTAATCGGCGGAGGTATCTGGGCAATGTTGCTACTTGCGATTTTCAGTTAATAAAAAAAAGCCGGCAGTCTTGATTGACCGTCGGCTTTAATTTTTTTGTTGCTCTACCTATTAATGAACAATTTAACTTCCTATGCGCCCCAATTGATTTACTGCGGCATCTAACATTGCATCTTGCGTCGTCACCGCTTTTGAGTTCGCTTCGTAAAGTCGGTGATTGTGAATGAGCTCTACCATCTCCCTAACAATTTCTATGTTCGATTTCTCGAGCATACCCTGCATTACTTCGCCCGACGCCGGCACCGGTTGCGCCACGTTGCCCGCATTATCTGTCGCCGCGTAAAATAAATTGTCCCCTTGTTTTTGCACCGCTCGCCGGTCCGCAAACTGCACTACTTGGATTCGCGCTAATTGCCGCGCCGGATTTTCTACGGTAAAGATTTCACCCGCGCCATTTATCGTCACGTTTACATTGCCCGGTATCACTATCGGATTGCCCGCTACATCTAATAAGTTGTATCCGCGTAGGTCTTGCACTACGCCCGCGCTATTTTTGACATACGCTCCATTGCGCGTGTACCTTACGCCCTCCGGCGTTTGTATCGCAAAAAAACCTTCGCCTGCTATCGCTAGATCTAATTCATTGCCCGTGCTTTCCAATGACCCTTGTGAATAATCTACCGCTATCTCGGCAATATAATCGCCCAAACCCAACTTACCTATCGGCGCCTGTGACTCTGACCCGACTTTAAAGCCTTTGAATTGCGTTACGTCTTCCGCATTCGTGTTCAATTTGCTCAATACTTTCATGTCCGCTCCTACCGCGCTGGAACTTTCATGATCGTATACCCGCTTTATCAGTAAGTTTTCGAATTCACCTTGTATTGCTACGTCTTTCTTGTAGCCTGTTGTCGCCGCATTCGATATGTTATTCGCTATTACGTCCGTCCGCTTCGACTCACTCACCATGCCCGTCGCCGCTGTATATAATCCTCGCCACATGCAAACCTCGCCCCTTACTTTTTAAGATCTGCTCTTCCAACCATTGTCGTCGCGATCATATACCCACTTTGAGCCATCGCCTAACGCAAATGTCGTTTCTGCATTGCTATTTAAAAGTATCGAGCCTCCATCATGAAAATTAACCTTGATTGAATTATCATCTATCTCTATCGCTCCAACATCAAAATTATCAAACGTGATATTCGATAACCTGACCGTGTCATTGTTACCCGCGCCTTCAACTACGTCATTGCCTTCACCATAAAAATACCAAAAAGTATCATCGCCTGCATTGCCTATGAGCGTGTCATTGCCCGCGCCGCCCCACAGGCTGCTATCGCCTTTGCCGGCACTTATTACATTGTCTTTGTCATTGCCCACTAACGACGTAGAACCTTCTATTAGCGACCCATCTATGCATTTAATATCGCCATAAAAATGTTCACTGCGCCTGTTATTCAGCCAGATCTCCGCTTCACTTAGATTTTCATCCGCCGTCACAGTAGCATTCTTGCCAGTCGCTTCATAATAATTAGCCGCTCCATCATATGTTAGACTATTATCATTGATTTGCGCTATCAGTTTGACATTCACATTGCTATATTGAATATCTTGACCCGCGCCGCCAACAATTAACAACCTACCGGAAGACATTTCCACAGTTAAATCGCTATCATTAACGCGGAGGCTTTCAATTTTTTGGTCAAAGGTGTTAATTGAATCTGCTGTGTCGGCATTATCGCCCCGGTAAAATTCAAAACCTTCAATCGTCGCTTTGCCGCTATTGCCACGAAAGACAGTGCCGCTTTCTTTGTCAGCGCCGCTGTAGCCTATTAAGGTATCGCGACCGCCATTGCCGTAAATTGTACTTTCGCCTGCGCCTGCGTAAATGCTTTCATTGCCGCTTGAACCATACAAGGTACTTGTACCATTGCCTGCGCGAAGTCGATTAAAGCCGCTAACTGTTGCGCGCTCGCCATCTATCGTTGCAACTCCGCTTTCAAGGTTTATATTCACTGTGCCTTCAAAATTGAGCAAATCTATTCCGGAATTATTTCCTATGTATTGTTCCGCTACTTCATCGCTTATTTCAATTACACCGCCAGTTGCCGCTACTTCAGTTTGGGTGGAATTACGGCTGTTGCCTATCAAAAGTCGCGCAGAAGACGCTTCGCCAAATTCATCATCGGTATCGGCGGAACTGCTATTGATCATATCGGTCAATATTACGCGATTGCGACCGCTCTTCACTGTTACATTGCTGCCGTCAAAGCTTATCGCTGCGTCCCTATCTGCATTAACCATATCGCCATCTTCAAAAGCCCCATTGAAATTTTCAACGGTTGTTCTGCCACTTGTCGCCGTCATTTCAATTGTTGCCCCCCCGCGAGCTGTCTCACTATCCAAAAGCACATAGTTATTGCCTGAGCCTGCGTCTATTACTGCTCCTTCGCCCGCAATAATCGTATCGCCGCCAGTGCCGCTCTTTAATGTAGCAGCGCCTACGCCTACCATTACCATTGAAGATTTGATTGACGAAGCATCCAAACGACCGCCCGCGCTATAACCAACTTTTTGCGCGTCGCCATTATTGTTATAAATGTTGATAATGTCGGATTCTACAATAACTTCAGCGCCGTTAATCAATACGCCGTCTTCATTAAAGCCTATCGCGCCGTCCACAATTGAACCGATTATGTTATTTGTATTTGCTTGAATGCCCGCGCCGGTAGTCGCGTCGTAATTTTCCAAAGTGATATTGCCGCCTGTTGCTACAACTCTATCAACGCCGCCGTTTTCCATATCGAATATTACATTGCCGCCCTTGCTTATAATCGTGTCATTGCCTTCGCCGCCTATTATACTGACACGCGAATTTGTATTTTCAACAACAACTACATCTCCGCTTGCGCCCAGTTCAATACTTTCTGCATTCGAAACGCCGCTATCAATTACTGCTACATTATCGCCATCGTCATTGAATTTAACTATATGCGCGCCGCTGGTGATTGACGCTAATTTACGCCCGCTGCTTTCTGAGAAATCTACTTCATTTTCTGCCTCTGAGCTGACTACTAAGCTCATATTGCCGTCCATTTTGCCACTCGCAATTAAACTTGCGGAAACACTGGAATTAGTTTCGGTATAAGCATAGCCTTCGTCTGCTCCAAGTTGTTCAATTATTTCTTCAGTGGAAGTGCTACTTGTTATGCGAATATTATTAGGATCGTAAATATAAGCATAATTATATTCGCCGATAATGACATCGCCAACAGCGGCATTCAATACCGCGCCATTAACAGTATAAGTGGACGCGGCGTCTACTTGCAAACTTGCATTTTCGTCCAAACCGGTAATTTGCTTGCCCGTGATATAAATGCCGTCACTATCACCGCTTAATTCATAGACAACATCATTGGCAGTTAATTTGCCATCGCCTGGCATTGCCAACGAAATATTATCAAGAGCACTTGAAGTTACTGTTGCATTTGTGCTAAGTCCATCAACGTTACTGATACCGAAACGAGAACCAAAAACAGTGGCAGTAGCGTCAGAAATATTGATATCAACACCATTAACAGAAGGGAACCCGCCGGAAGCAGCAACAGCGCCAGACAAATCAAAGATATTTTCGACGAAACCGGCATCATTGACAGCGAAGAAGACGGAAGAGTCGTCAGAAATGGTGTAGGTATGATTAGCGAAAGAGAAAGCCCCCACGCCAGAAGAGGCAACAGTGAGGGCAGAAACATTCAAAGAGGAATTGGCGCTGATATTATTAAGAGAAGAAACAACACCGTCGGCAACGATGATATTGAAGTCGGGGTCGCCGGCGACATTAACAGGGACAGAATTAACAAAGACATTGGAAGAGGCATTGACAGTGGCGTTTTGAAGATTATTGACAACATTAACACCGGCAAGGCTTTGAAGAGTGGCATTGGCAACAACGAAAGAGGCAACGCTGTCAGTTTCAAAGGCGATGGGGGCGGAATCATTAATGGAGATGGTATTGTCGGCGTCGAATTGAAGGGTGGCATTATCGACATTATAAACGCCATTATCAGCGAAAGTGACGGAATTATCGCCAGTGATAGTAACACTATTGCCCAAAATATTGAAAGAGCCGGCAGCGTCAGTGGTAATGGAGGCAGCGGCAGAGGCATTGAGCACAGAGGCGCCACCAGACAAACCCGTAATTGCGTCAGCAGATACACTGACAAAATCGCCAATAACTTGAACAAAATGAGAAGAAACATTAACGCCAGAAGAAAAATCTCCACTGACAACACCAGCATTAACAAAAAAAACTTCACCATTATTAACAGCGAAAGTGGCATTACTATTAACAGTGAAGGTTTTATTGAAAGAGAAATCGCCAGGCTGATCAGTGATAACAAAAAATTCACCATCGGAATTGACAGTTGCGCCAGCACTAACGCCGCTGAGAGTGGAGCCACTAAGAGTATATTTGCTGTCGCCCAAGACATTGAAATGCAGAGAATTAAATTGAGCACCTGAAGTATTAATATCCAAAAAAGTGCCGCTATCAGCTATATAGGTAACGCCATTAACAACAAAAGAATTGGCGTCGGCAGCAATTGAAGGGCTGTCCGAAGAAACAGTAACGCCATTGATGAGTAAAGAATTAAGGTCGGCAGTGAGAGTGCCATTTAAATCATTAACATTAACAAAACCATCAACCACGTCAAAAGTAACGCTACTATCGCCGGAAATGGTAAAGCCTTGCCCATTAATATTAAAATCGCCGCGCTGGTCAGTGGTAGCAGTGTAATTCATATGCGAATTAACAGTACCGCCAGAAATATTCGCAAGCGAAAATTCACCCTCGGCAATATCCATAACATAAGAATCATCGGTAATAGTAACGTCATTGCCATTAATCGCAACGCCATCATTAAAAAATTCAAGGCGGGTGTCAGTAGTGGCATTGTAAACCGCATTGCCAATCGTCACCGAGCCATTAATAACAACATCCTCGGCAGAAGCAATCGAAACGCCACTAAGTGTAACCGCGTCATCATCAACAGCAACAGTGCCAGAGCCACTATAAATAGAGCCATTAATAGTGCTAACGCCATTAACAGAGACTTGACCAATATACAAATTGCTAGGAAGAGTGCCAATGTTAATGAATTGAGAAACGCCGTCAATAACAGTAAGCGTGGAATAATCATTAGTAAAGACAAGGTCATTATTATTAGCAGAAAAATTATCGAAAGCAGCTTGAATAGTAACGTCAGTTGAATAACCGGCAATAGTGCTCGAGCCTTCACCAATATTAATATTAGCAGAGCCATTAACACTAACAAAATCATCGCCCGCGCCAGTGTCGATAGTAACATTATTGCCGCTGTAAATAGTATCATCGCCCGCGCCAGCGTCAATGTAAACGCCAGCAGCATCATTGTTAATGAGGTTATCGCCTTCGCCAGCAATGATCGTTGCATTAGCCCCGCCGTTATTAATAGTGTCATCGAATTTATCGCTGACAAGTGAAACATTACTATCGCTATTATCAATAACCTGAGCGCCAATAGTGGAATCCGCGCCATAAATATAGCCATCCAGATCATTAATATCAGTAATTTCAGCAGTGCCGTCACCATTAAATTGAATGGACAATTCAACATAATCATCGCCGGTAATGGTGTAAACGCTATCGCCAAATGTAAATTCGCCTTCAGAATCAGTTACAAAATCATATTCAGCGCCATATTCATTTTCAATACCGTCAAAAATAACCGCAGCATTAACGC
>CAJOIA010000009.1 GCA_905234505.1 uncultured Selenomonadaceae bacterium | reverse complement strand
CTCTTCCAACTCTTGGCTGGGGTGATAATTCGACATGCGCGTATTTGTAAAAACGTCCAGCAAAACTTTAACGCTCTTGTTACTGCGCCCAACCGTATTTGTTACCGGCATACCAAAAATTTGCTCAAGTTTATGTTCGTCAATTTTAATGCTACGCCGCTGAGCTTCGTCCATCATATTCAAATTGATAATCAGCGGAATGCCATGCTCCAAAAGTTGAACTGTCAAAAATAAATTCCGCGAAATATTCGACGCGTCAACAATATCAACAACGATATCCGGCTTATTTTCGGAAAAATAATCGCTGACAACTTGCTCTTCCTGCGAGCGCGCATTGATTGAATAAGTACCAGGCAAATCTACCACTGAAATTTTTCTGCCTTTGTATTCAATCATTCCGACTTTTTTATCAACGGTCACGCCAGGCCAGTTGCCAATTTTTTGCCGCGCGCCAGTCAATTCATTAAAAATCGTCGATTTACCGGTATTCGGATTGCCGGTCAATGCTACAGAAATTGCAGCCATAACTTTACCACCTCTTTACTTGATTTGAGTAACTTGAATTGTAGCGGCGTCATCTCGCCTGAGCGCCAAATTATATGAGCGAAGTCTGAGCGCAATAGGATCACCGAGCGGCGCGGAATTTAAAATTTCAACGCGTGTGCCTGGAATTAACCCCATCGTCATTAAACGCTGTTTCAATGCCGATTCGCCAACTTCATCAATTCGCACAATCATCCCAGGATTTGTATCTTTGAGTGTCATATTATCACCTCTGTAAAGTCTAATCGTTAATAAATTTCATTTGGGAATTATAGCAAGTTTGATAAAAATTATCAATGACTTTTTTAAAATAAAAAATCTCCCGCCGATTAAGCAGGAGATGCCTAATTTATTTTCATTAATTCAATTAACAAATTTTGCCGTGCTGCCAGATTTATTTTTGGTGACTTCCAAACGCACGGGGATTCTATTTTTCAATTCGTCGACGTGTGAAATGATACCGACAAGTCGTCCATCGCTTTGCAGATCAATCAGCGCATTCATCGCCACGTCTAAAGTCTCGCTGTCCAATGAGCCGAAACCTTCATCAATGAAAATTGTATCAAGTTTGATACCGCCCGCAGTATTTTTGACAACAGCCGCCAAGCCCAGCGCCAAAGACAGCGACGCTAAAAAAGATTCGCCGCCCGACAAGGTTTCAACCGCTCGCGCAGTGCTGGTGTAGGCGTCCCAAATTTCCAAATCGAGACCCTCAAGTTTTTTACGCGACAATGCATTTTTTTCGCTGCGGAAACGATAACGTCCGCTGCTCATTCTGTCAAGTCGCTCATTCGCCTCAAACACAATATCTTGAAAAATCGCATTGAGATAGTACCGCTGAAAATTGACCCGCGAATTGGCGCCGCTCGCCGCGTTAGAAAGTTTTTTCCAAATGCGATAATTTTTGTCAGCAACTTGCATTTTTTTAGCAAGCTCATTCAATCGACTCAAAATATCTTGCAGGCGCTTTAAATTATTCTCAAGCAATGTCACAATGTCGCGCGCCGCCGAATATTTGTCCTGCGCGACGGCTTTTTTGTTTTTGAGTGAGTCAATATCCGGCTTAGTTTTACCGACAAGCTCAGTTTCGGCTTTAATTTTTGCATTTTGCGCGGCTTCAATGGTGCCGACGCATTTTGATTTTTGCCTTTCGAAACGATGAAAATTTTCTTCTGCAGATTTCCAAGCGGCGTCAAGTATTTCTTTTTCGCGCTCAGCAAGCGTTAGATTTTCAGCAATTTTTTCAGGATTAATCAAATAAATTTCCGGAATCTGCAATTTTTTTTCTGTGACAATCCCGCGTAATTTTTCAACCGCCCGCGTTTCAACTTCATATTCATTGCGCGCCGCCTCAAATTGTTTAACAAGTTCGCCGGTTTGAACTTCGCCTTTTCTCAAATTTTCGCGGCAGGTGTTCAATTTGCCCTTTGCCAATTCAGCCGATTTAAAAATTTCCTGCGCCTGGTTTAAAGCCATCGCATTATCCAGTTGTTGAACCTTCGCCCGCTCGGCATTTATTCGCGCAGTGATATTTACCACAGAATTATTTTCCTGCGCCTTCAATTCTTCGTGACGCTTACAAGCGGCTTTCGCGGCGGCAATTTCTTGGTCTGTCGGAATAATTTTGTCGGTTACAGCCAAATTTGGATGATGAATAGCGCCGCATACAGGACACGGCTCACCCTCTGCAAGATTTTCAGCCAATTTTGCGGCGATACATAATTTCTGCAAAGTTTCAAGGCGCTCAAGTTCAAGCATCGCCGCCTCATAATTTTTGCTGGCAAAATCGAATTTTTTTTGATGATCCGCTAATTCGCCTTTGAGTCTCTCAATTTCCGCTTCATACGACGCACGCTCCCGCGAATCACGCAATTTCTGCTCCGCCGTCCTATAATTATCTTCGGCATCTTGCAATTCTTCAGTTTGCTGCCGCAATTCAGCTAATCGGCTTTCATAATTCTGTCGCTTAGTCGCCAATTTTTTTAATGCGAGCCGTTTAACATTCAAATATTCTTCAGCCGCCACAAGCTCATATTCTTTCCGGCGCAATTCAACAATCAAGGAATTAATTTTTTTTAATTCGGCAATGGCATTTTCAAGTTCACGGCGCTTAATCTCTTCAGCTTGCCGCTTTTCGTATTCAATCTGCGCGGCGCTTAAATCTTCATTAATTTTATCGAAATCGACTTGAGCTAACCGCAAATTTTCAATAGCGGCGTCAAATGCGTTAAATTGCTTAATTAAAATTTCGCCCGCGTTCCAATCGGCAATCGCTTTATCGGCAAGATTTTGCAGAGCCTCACGCTTATTTTGGGCACTTTGCAAATCGCCAGAAATTTTTTCAATCAACGCGGAAATATCAGCGGCAGTCTTAACTTCGCCAATTTCACATGCGCTAGCAAGATAAGTTTTGCACTGCGTTTCAAGTTTATTACAAATCTGCTCGGCGGCATTGGCATTATTTTTCAAGCCGTCTTCAATTCGCCCATAGAAATTAGCATCAAAAATAGTGTTCAAAACTTCGCCGCGCTGACTTGAATTGGACACAAGAAATTTTTGGAAATTACCTTGCGGCAAAATGATAACCTGCCTGAATTGCTCGATCTTGAATCCAATAATATCTTCAATGCGCTTGGTAACTTTTGATGCGCCGCTTTCCAGAAATTTGCCATTGCAATAGAGTTCGGCGGACTTTTTTTCGCCTGCAAATTCGGGTTTTCTATGAACAGTGTAAATTTTATCGCCAAGAGCGAACTTAAATTTAACTTCAGTCATAAGATTGGGTGCGGCTTGCTTAGAGCGCATCATTTGGTCGCTACGGTTGCCGCCTGAACTTTTATCATAGAGCGCATAACAAATAGCGTCGAGAATTGAAGTTTTTCCAGCGCCGGTAGCTCCGTGTATTAGGAAGAAATTTTTATTGACTAAACCTTTTTCAAAATCCAATTCGACAGTATCGGCATATGGCTCGAAGGCCACCATTTTTAATTTAATTGGTTTCATAAAATTGCCTCCATAAAATTACCTCCATAAAATTACCTCCATAAATTTACCATTGTTAAGAAAGAGCGCGCAAGGACGCGCGCTCCCGCGCCATTTTCAGGATTGAAAATTTGCGCGGCTACTACCTATTTCTTTATCACTCTCGTCTGATCTCGCACGACCGATCCTACTTTTGTTTTTCTTTCTTTGTACTAAAGAGCACGCTTTGCTTTCGCAAACCGCGCAGGCGTTTCTTTATTTTTACAAAAAGAAAGAAATGCCGTAATAAACGATAAAAAACATTTGCACTGATTATTTTGGTGTGTTATAATTCGCCTGTTACTTTTGAAGGGAGTGAATTTTAATGTCCGCTTATTGCGAGATTTGCCATAAAGGTACAATGTCCGGAATGAACGTGAGTCATTCGCACTTAAAAACTAAACGTAAATGGAAGCCGAATATTCAACGCGTACGTGCTATTGTTGACGGTGAAATTAAACGCCTCAATGTTTGCACTCGTTGCCTTCGTTCTGGAAAAGTCAATCGTGCACTTTAATTGCTCACGATTATTAAAAAAAAATGCCTCGATCCAAATCTGCGGTCGAGGTTTTTTTATTTTATGAAAAAGTGATTCGCGATTCAAACATTCTATTCCAAGGAAATTCAACCTTGATATTTTTTGAAATACCGAAATCTGGAATATTTTTTCTGGCAAAATTGGTGAGCATTTGCCCGCTCCAATCGGCTGCGTCCTTGCGCTTGTTGTTCAATGAACTGTAAAAACCATCGCCTTCAATCCAAGAAAGTTGTTCGGTCATTTTAGTTCGAACATTGGCTTGATACGCCCAATCGTCCAGATAGCGCATTGTCAGCAAGTCGCGTTTGTCTTTGTCAGTCATTTTTTTAGCTAAAATTCCAGTACTCAAAACAAAACCAGTTGAATTCGTCGGCGTATTCCAACCCGCATAAGCTTGAAGTTTGAAGAGCAAGTCGCGATTTTTCAGCTGTTCCATAAGCGCATTATCCGCGCCATTTGCAAAAGTAATATCTGCCACCGCAACTTTTTTGCCGTCTTTGATATAATTTTGTACGACTGCCGCGAAATAATCAGTACCGTCGCGCTTTTTGGTGTTGTTAATCGGAAAATTCGCCTCGTGAGTTGAGCCGTCCGGATTTGTATTCACCGCCAAAATAAAATCTGCGCGATTTTCGTCAAAAATGCGAATAGCGCCTGTTGCAAGAAATTCAGCGTTGATAGAATCGTCAATAGGCTCGTCGGAATAAGCCGGAATAGTTTTACCGCCCGCGCCTCTGTTGTACGAAACAAAAATTGTTGGCTTTTCGTCGGAGTAGTCATTAATTGCGCGCGTCAAAAGCATCAGCCCAATTTCATCAATGCCAGCGATTGTCTGATATTTGCTCTTATCGATATTTTCACCGTACTTCGTCAAATATCGTCCTTCCATATGAGTTTGCGAAAAAGGCGCGTTATCGTCACGACCGAGCAATAGACAATCAAAAATTTTATCATTCGCCATATCAATGAGTTTTTCATTTGCTTTGAAATTTTTGTCGCGGCGCTCCATCCAATCTTCAATCGCTCGCGCAGGTATCAACTTTTGCAGGAAATTAATCTCCTTAGTTTCGCGCGGCGTTAAGCCTTCTAAATCAAGTTTATCTTTCAACGCGGTATAGCGAAAAATATTTGCGCCGTAATTGCGGTAATAATCGGGCTCTTCATAGCCGGAAGCGTCACCGGAGCGCGGCGTCCGCATTATCGAACCGAAAACATAAATGGGTAAATTCTTGTGCTTTTTGCGAAATTCGCGAAAAAGTTCCGCCCGCTCCAAAATTATCTGTTGATTGTAATTATGCTTGCGCGAAGAAATTAAACTGCCATAAAGCAACGAATCTGACGAAATTACCGCTGCACGTATACCGCTTTTGGTGTTCATATCAAGCCATTCCCAAAGCCGGTCAGGATTGCCTAAATCTTCGCGGCTACCTAAAAGTTCAGGCGGCGGCACAATCACTTTGTACCCTGCGCGCTCAACAACGGCTATTGTTTGTTCGTCGACAATCGGGCGGTTATCGTGCGGTATGTATAAAATTTTTTCCTGCGTGCGTTTAACTTTAGCATCGGCGTCGGGCGTGACGCTGAAAATTCCCATCAAACTCATTGCCACGCCCAAAATTCTTAACGCCTTCTTCAAAAATATTCCTCCTAAAAATTTATTTCTTGGCAACTTTTTTAGCGGCGTCTTTGCTGGCACGGACATCGCCCCATAAATCGCGCGCCTTATCGTAAACTTTCGGCTCACTGGTACGCACTTTCTGGTCGCCGATTATGCGTGAAAGGTACTGCGTGCACTTTTCAAAATCTTTCAGCCGATAATAAATTGCGCCAATAAGATAAACAACCGCCGTATCAGTCAAGCCGTCAATTGGATAGCGCTCTTTCGACAGCGATTCATTGTAATAATCCGCCGCTTTTAACATATATTCGCGCTCTTTATCGTCATAACCTTCAACCGAGCGCAACACCCACGCCAAATTTAAATTATAAATAGCTTTTTTGGAACTCGGCGCATTAATCATATCCAGGAAAATCAAAGCCAGCTCGTAAGAGGCGACGGCGTCGGCAAATGTGCGCTTTTCTTCAAATTCAATATCCATATCCTTTCCTTGAAGAAAATTCCAAAGTATTTCGCGGTGTTTATTCGGCATACTAGTAGTAAAAGCTTTTTCGTCGCCCGCAAAACCGCAATGCTCGCAAATCCAAATTTTGTAATAGTATGGATTGAAATCTTTGTAATGCACGCACAAATCCTCGTCGCGTTTTTCGACCACAAGCCGAGAGCGCGTCTTTGTAATTCGCGTTTCTTGCGTACATACCGGACAAGTTTTTTCTACCACGAATGTATAATCAAGCGCCACCGTCTGCACCCCTTTCTTAGGATTTAGGATTTAAGATTTAGGAATTAGGGAATAATCCCTAACCCCTAGCTCCTATCTCCTAAATCCTACTCTACCGAAGATACTTTTTGCAAAGAGCCTTCAATCTGCCAGAATCCGCGTCAAGCTGATAATCCGGCTTCAAACGCCAGCCCCAATTTGTACCAACTGTACCTGGCGTATTCATTCGGCTCCGACTGTCCAGTTTCAACACATCCTGCATTGGAACAATCGCAAAGCGCGAATCCGAAGCATAGGCAAATTCAATCAATTTCTGGCAAACATCATCGGGACGGCGCGCGTCAGCACCCAAAAGCGCCGCTATCGTCGGCTTGCTCAAATTGTCGACGTCTTCCATAAACCAACCAACCGTCGTGTTGTTATCGTGCGTTCCGGTGTATGCAAGGCTATTTTCCGGCGCCACAAAGCCAATTCTGCCGTCTTCATTAAAGTGCAATTCAAACTGCAAAATCTTCATTCCAGGGAAGCCGCAATCTTGCCGCAATTGTTCAACTTCGTCCGTGATAAAGCCTAAATCTTCCGCAACAATCTTTGCGCCGTCACCAAATTCTTTCTTGATAACGTCAAAGAACGGCTTGCCAGGACCTTTAATCCATTCGCCATTAATCGCATTTTCAGCATCGCCGTCAACCGACCAATACGCCTCAAAACCTCTGAAGTGATCAATTCTGATAATGTCAACCAGCTCATAAAGTTTCTTGAAACGCAATTTCCACCAAGTATAATTTTCGGCTTTCATTTCGTCCCAATCGTACTGTGGATTGCCCCAAAGCTGACCTGTCGGACTGAAATAATCGGGCGGTACTCCTGCAACTTTTTCGGGACGCCCCTCTTCAGTGAGCTGGAACAATTTCTTATTCGCCCAAACGTCCGCGCTATCCGCCGATACAAAAATTGGCATATCTCCAAGAATTTCAATACCGCGCTCGCGAGCATAGGCGTGAAGTTTTTGCCATTGCGAATCAAAAATGTATTGCTCAAATTCGACGTACATAATTTCATCAGCAAGTTTTTCGCGCAGTTCGGCTAAAGTTTTTTCGTCGCGCTGTTTAATATTTTCGTCCCACTCAATCCAATATGCGTCATTATTTTGCTTTTTAATTGCCGCAAATAAAGCATAATCTTCCAGCCAATATTTTTCTTTCGCGCAGAATTTTTCAAACTCAGTTTTCAGCTCAGAATCGATTAAAAGTTTTTCCTGGAAATTTTTAAACGCAATCTTAAGCGCTGAATTTTTTAGGCTTATAACGCGCTCAAATTCGACTGTAACCGCCTTTGAAGGGCTCTTTGGTATATTTATATCACCCTCGCGCAGGAACCCCCTTGAAATCAAATCGTCGAGCGAAATAAGCATCGAGTTACCGCCAAATGCCGACGGCGATTGATACGGCGAATATCCAAAACCTACCGGATTCAGCGGCAAAATCTGCCAAATTGATTGTCCTGCCGATTTCAGATAATCGATAAATTCAAACGCCTCTTTGCCCATATCGCCAATACCATATTTCGACGGCAAACTTGTCGGGTGTAATAAAATTCCTGCGCGACGGTCGTAATTTTTCTTAAGCGGTACGTGGTGAAGTAAAACGCCTTCCAGCGGCTGAAGTTTGAAACTAACGCGCCCGCGATTAACCGGATACTGGCGGCTGAGATTTTCGCTGTCGAATGCGTCAACAAAAACGCCACTTGCAAAATCGCTAACGTCAAATGAAACTTCCCGCGCCGCTTCGGTCGAACGATTGAAGGCAACCAAGAATGAATCATTTTTAGCATCTTGCTCAAAGACGTCGCGTCCATTGCGAATAACCCGCGCGTATGCAAAAATATCGCCATTTGAAGGCAGCGGCAGAAATTCGCCGGTTTGCAAAACTAAATTTTCATTACGAATTGCGATAAATTTTTTGTAAATGTCAAGTAAATCCTTATCGCCGCCGTCCCAATCGTACGGTCTGCGATTCGTCGGATCTTTGAAGCCCTGCATACCAATTTCATCGCCGTAATAAACGCACGGCACGCCAGGATAAGTCATTTGCCACAATGCCGCCATTTTCAAACGCGCCTTACCAAGCTTTTCATGCTTTGCGTCAAGTCTGTACTTCGTTTGCTCAACCGCTGGCATCTTGTCATAATACGGCGCTTCGCCAAAAATCGTCACCGGTCTCATAATATCATGGCTGGCAATTAAATTCATCATCACGTAGAAATTTTCTTTCGGGTAATTTTCGCGCAGGCTTTCCATTCGCCGCATACAAGTTGCGCCGTCAATGTGTCCCAAAATGAAATTGAACATATGTTCGCGCCAAGGATAATTCATCGCCGAATCCATTTCATAACCGCACAAATATTGACGCTGCACGCCATAAGCAATTTTATTTGAAGCGTCTTCCCAAACTTCACCAATCATAACCGCGTCGGGATTTGTCTTTTTCAATTCGGCAAAGAACAACTGAGAAAATTCCGCCGGCAATTCGTCAATTACATCAAGACGCCAGCCCGCAATTCCTTCGCGCATCCAATGATGCAACACGCTATCATTGCCGCGAATTATAAAATCCATATATGACGGTGTAATTTCGCGGACATTCGGCAAGGTCGGGAAATTCCACCAACTTTCATAATCGGTCGGGAAATGGCGAAAACTATACCACTCAAAATAGGGCGAATCCTTCGATTGATACGCGCCCAAAGAATTATATTGACCGTTGCGATTGAAATAAATGCTATTGCTGCCGGTGTGACTGAAAACGCCGTCGATAATTATGCTGATACCTTTAGCTGCCGCCGTGTCAATCAAATGCTTAAATTCTTCGTTTGTGCCAAGTATCGGATCAATCTTGTGATAATCGCCGGTGTCATAATGGTGGTTGCTCTCCGATTCAAAAACCGGATTAAAATAAATTACCGAAATGCCAAGCTCTTTCAAATAATCAAGCTTGCTCTCAACGCCGCGAAAATTGCCGCCGTAAAAATCATAAGCAACAATTTCATTAGTATCAACGTCTTTGTAATAGCAGGGCTCATCTTTCCAACTGGCGTGGTAAACTGCGCCGCGTTTTTCGATAATTTCATTGCCTGCGCGACAAAATCTGTCGGGGAAAATCTGGTACATAACCGCGTGCTTGAACCAATCGGGAGTTTTCGCTCCTCTTTGGTAAACAGTGATTTGAAATGCGGGCGGCGCGTAATCTTGATAAAGCTGACCGACGCCGCCGAGTTGTTCCGGATTGTTGCCGTAATAATAAGTTTTATCAGCCGTCACAATTATGAAATAATACCAGATCAGCCCGCCATTTTCAGGCATTGTAATTTCAATCGAATAAAATTTTTCTTCAGAATCGGTTTTATCACGCGTGGTAAGGTTCGACCACTTTTCACCTGCGCCATCTGCCCAAGTGTGCAACAAAACCTGCCGAATAATTTCCTTAGTTTTAATGCGAATACCGAGCCGCATTTGACTTCCCGCTTCAGCCGCGCCAACTATTGAGCGATAATAAATATTTTGCGAATTATGCTCAACGTTTGTATTATCCATAAAATCATCTCCTTAAATATGCACATAATCATCAAAAGTTTTCACTAAGTCTAACAGATAATCAAATTCTGTAAAGTCCCGCCAAGCTCCAAGTGTCTCAGCCTTGTTGGCGTTTCGTTGCATTAATAATTTAATCTGCGGCAAAATCCAAAGGCAAGCTTTTCTAATATCTTCGACCACCGGATAATCTAACGATAAAATTTTTGGCAACTCTTTCAACAATAATCTTATATCGGAGAAAGTATTGGGCGTAGCTAATGCTTTGTGAATTGCCTGCAACGAACTTTCTTCTAATGCGTCGGCGATAGTTTTTTCTAAAGTTTTTTCGCGCAGGAAAGCCGCTAAAGCTCGACAAGTTAAAAATGTTTCCATCTTTCCAGCAAAAAAATCTATCGGCACTTTTTTTGAAAAAGTTGGCGACAAATTAAAAAAAAGCGCTTGAGTTAATCGATTATAATTAATTTCTGTATTAATTACCCCCCCCCTTGAGGCGGGCGGCGCGATATTTCAAAATGCTGTCGTCAAAAATTTCATTATCTTTGTCGTGGTTAAAATTGCTCACACTCTGGTTTCGCTCACCAAATGCAACATCGCCGTTTGAAAGTTTTTTTGCGTATTCTTCGCGGCTCTTCCAATAATAATGATTGACAACAATTTTATCGGAAATTTTATAGTTGCCGCTCGGAAAAAATTTTAAAGTGTCCTCATTGATTTCAACACTGTCGTAAAAATAATTCATTCTGTGCGGATTTGTAATGTAATTTATTCGGCGCGGATTGACGATCGATTTACCTAAATCATGCTGATTTGTAGCGTGGCGAGTAAATCTTTCCAAAATGCCGCGACTATAATCAGCCCGCTCTTGAAAATTTGAACCAAACATATACCAAAGAATATGCACACCACCGGCGGTCGGTTTATCGGATAAAATTTCGTCAGCAACTTCAACTATACCTTTATTATTCTGCGGAAAAATAAATTCGTCACCGTCAAGGAAAGTCATATAGCGGCAGGAAAATTTATATTTTTTCACAGCGTCAAGATAAGCTTCCATTTGTTTTTGCTTGCCAGGATAAAAATTATAAGTGACAATCCTGCGCTCAATGTATGGCTGCAAAATTTTCTTCATATTGTCGAGGCTCTCATTGTCATAAATATAAAAATGATTGACGCCCGCCAGCAGATGATAATCAAGCCACTCTTTGACATATGGACCTTCATTTTTCATAATCGCCACAACCGCTAAATCGTACAGGAATAAATTTTTGTCGACAGCCATTAAATCACCTCCTATTTGTGCATGTAGTTATCAAAAACTTTCAGCATATTCATCAAGTATTGCAATTCAACGTGACCTTGCCAAAAATTATTGAAGCGGAAAACGTCCAGGATCTGCGGTATCAATTTTAAGCAATGCGCGCGAATTTTTTCAACGACGGGATAATCTAGCGGCAAAATTTCAGGCAACTCACTGAACAACAATCTTAAATCTGCTATCTCAAGATTTGTTTGCAACGTTTTATAAACTGCATTCAGCGCTGCTTCTTCAAAAAATTTGCTGGAGATTTCATCTAAAACTTTTTCGCGCATGTGCAATGCCAATGCTCGGCAAATCAAAAATGTTTCCATTTTGTCTTGAAAGAAATTCAATCCAATATTTTTTAGGGAAGTCGGAGCTAACTTCAGGGAAAGCGCATTGTACAGTTCAATATTCTTTACATCTGAATTGGATTTCTGCGGCTCATTTTTTTTAGCTGCGCAGTATTTCAAAATACCGTCGTCAAAAATTTCATTGTGGTCGTGATCTAAAAATTGTTGCGGGGTACATTTAATCACAGTAGAATCAGCATTGCCGCGCCGAATTTTCTTTTCATATTCCTCGCGCGATTTTGTATGATAATGATTAATAATGATTTTATCAGCGGTCACCGGATAATTAAAGTAAGTTGGTATGGTATTGGCTTTTTCACTAATGGCAGAGTATCCTTCAAAATAAAATGCGAAATGCGGATTGCTAATGAGGCTTATTAAGCGCGGATTGGCAATGGTTTTGATATGAGCGTTGCCGCCAATTTTTTCTGGATAATCAGCGCCGGACCAATCGCTGGGAGCTCGCCGAGTAAATCTTTCGAGTACGCCGTGACTATAATCAGCTTTCTCTAGAGAATTTGAGCCAAAACAATGCCAATTAATACCGAGTCCGCCCGCCATAGGTTTATCCGACAAAATTTCATCAAGAACCTCAACAATACTTCTATTGCTTTGAGGAAAAATAAATTCGTCGCCGTCGATAAAAGCCATATAGCGGCAAAAAAATCTATATTTTTTCACAGCGTCATTATAAGCTTCCATTTGCCTTTGCTTGCCAGGATAAAAAGTATAGGTAACAATCTCGCGCTCAATGTATGGCTGCAAAACTTTCTTCATATTGTCGAGGCTCTCATTGTCATAAATATAAAAATGATTGACGCCCGCCAGCAAATGATAATCCAGCCATTCCTTGATATATGGACCTTCATTTTTCATAATCGCCACGACAGCTAAATCGTACAGGAATAAATTTTTGTCGACAGCCATTAAATCGCCTCCGTCACAAAGAAAAAAGCCCGACGAGAAAATTCGCTCGCCGGACCGGTTGTTAGGGTATAGTGGAGAGGGTCAAGGGAAAAGTGATTTTTACACTAGCCCCTAGCTTCTTGCCCCTATTCCCTAAATCACTTCGCCATTAATTTAGCGTAAAGTTCCTTGTATTCGCGGGCAGATTCCGTCCAGCTGTAGTCGCTGTTCATTGCATTTGAAACGATATTCAGCCAAATCTCGAAGTTGCCATAAGTGCTAAGAGCGCGTTTAAGAGCGTACATCATTTCATGCGCATTATAATTCGAGAATACAAAGCCGTTGCCTTTGCCTTCGTACTTGTCATATTGATGAACGGTATCTTTCAAGCCGCCAGTTTCGCGCACAACCGGAGCCGCGCCATAACGCATAGCGATTAATTGACCAATACCGCACGGCTCATAATTAGACGGCATTAAGAAAATATCTGACGCGCCGTAAATTCTCTGCGCGAGTTCGTTAGAGAAATAAATATTGGTAGAAACTTTCTGCGGGAATCTCCAAGCTAAACCTTTGAACCAATCTTCATAAACTTTATCACCGGTGCCGAGCAGTATAAATTGGAAATTCTCATGCTGCAAAAGTTCATCCATCATCCTTACGACCAAGTCAAGACCTTTAGCCGCAACCAAGCGCGTAACCATTGAAACTACCGGAATTTTTCTATCTTGCGGCAGTCCAAGAATTTCTTGCAATTTAATTTTGTTGTCGCCCTTGCGCTCAAAAGCGGTGTAAGAATTTGAATTGTCATATTGCACGAAAAGATTTTTATCAGTTGCCGGATTGTAAACGTCGTAGTCAATACCGTTGACGATACCGGACAAATCATCTTTGCGCGCGCGGAGCAAACCGTCAAGGTGTTCTCCAAAATATTCATATTGAATTTCCTGCGCGTAAGTTTTGCTGACTGTGGAAACGTGATCCGCGTAAATAATGCCGCCCTTCATAAAATTAACAGCATCGTAAAATTCCAAATCGCCGTTGTTGAAATATTTCCAGTCAAGTCCGAGCACATCGCCCATAACACTTTTAGGGAAAATGCCTTGATATTTCAGATTGTGAATTGTGTAAAGCGTCTTGATTTTTGCATAACGCTCGTCACCCATGTGCTCAAGTTTCAAGAAAACAGGAATTAATGCACTTTGCCAATCATTGGCATTGATAACATCGGGGAAAAAGTCAATCGCCGGCAAACAATTCAAAATGGCGCGGCAGAAAAACGAAAATCTTTCCGCGTCATCGTCATAACCGTAAAGCCCCTCGCGGTAAAAATATTCTTCGTTGTCAACAAAGTAAAACGGAACGCCGTCAATTTCGTATTCGTCAATACCGACGTACTTGCTGCGCCACGAAACTGGAATTGAGCCGTCGTAAATATGCTTCATGTTGTTACGGTATTCTTCCTTGATTTTGCTGAATTTGGGAATAATGACGCGAACGTCAACTCCTTGTTGCTTCAGAGCTTTGGGAAGTGAACCCGCAACGTCAGCTAAACCGCCAGTTTTTACAAAAGGATTCGCTTCCGACGCTACATAAAGAACTTTCATAATTACCCCTCCATTGTGTAATTCGAGAATCAATTAGCGGGCGAACGACGATTCGGTTCTTCGCCAACTGAGAATTTGCGCGTTTTGCCTGCTTCACGTTTTGCGCGCGAGGCCGCTTTTTGCTCTTCAGTTAATCTTGGACGCCCGCGTTTGCGTTTTAAAGTAATTTCTGCTGAATCAGACAGGCTCATTAGTTTTTTTCAATTTAAGATAAATCGTAGCAAGCGGCGGAATTCTAATTTCAATGGACTGGTCGCGATTGTGCCACGATACATCCTGCGTCAAAAGGTCGCCTTCATTTTTAACGCCACTGCCGCCATATTCTTCTAAATCTGAATTGAAAACTTCGACATAAGCGCCCTTATCCGGCACCCCGATCCTGTATCCAATGCGAACTTCCGGAGTGAAATTGCAAACCGCAATAATATAATCTTCGCCATCCTTCGCCTTGCGAATAAACGAAACAACGCTATTATCATTGTCATTCGGATCAATCCACTGGAAGCCGTTCCAATCGAAGTCAACTTGCCAGAAAGCCTTGTTGTCGCAATAGAATTTATTCAGCGCCTTAGAATAATTTTGCATCTGAGTATGTTTCTCGTACTGTTCAACCAAATGCCAATCTAAGCTGTCGTTTTCATTCCATTCGATAAATTGTCCATATTCGCCGCCCATGAACAAAAGTTTCTTGCCAGGGTGAGCCATCCAGTAACCGAAGAAGCCGCGCAATCCTGCAAATTTCTGCCAATAATCGCCGGGCATTTTCTCAATCAATGAGCATTTTCCATGAACAACTTCATCATGCGAGAGCGGCAGAATAAAGTTTTCACTGAATGCATACATAAACGAGAATGTAACTTTGTCGTGATTCCACTTGCGATAAATCGGATCGAGGCTGACGTACTTAAGCATATCATTCATCCAGCCCATATTCCACTTGTAATTGAAGCCGAGTCCGCCCATATAAACCGGTTTAGAAATAAGCGGCCAATCAGTGGATTCTTCCGCCATCATTAAGGCGTTCGGGTGATATTTGAAAACAGTTTCATTGAGCTTTTTAATAAAATCAATCGCCTCAAGGTTGCCGGTATCGCCATATTTATTCGGCGTCCATTCGCCCTCTTCGCGCCCGAAATTCAGATAAAGCATATTGGCGACGCCGTCAATTCTCAAACCGTCAATGTGGTATTCGTCGAACCAGAAAATTGCGTTTGAAATAAGGAAGCTGTGAACTTCAGTCCTGCCGTAGTCAAAATTAATTGTGCCCCAGCCTTTGTTATTCGCCAACTGTGGATTATCGGATTCGTAAAGATTAGTACCGTCAAATTCGCGCAGTCCTTCATTATTTTTGCAAAAATGACCAGGCACCCAGTCCATAATAATGCCGATGCCATTTTTATGAGCTGTATCAATAAGATAGCGAAAATCGTCCGGCTCGCCATAACGGCTGGTAGCGGCATAATAACCGGTTGTCTGATAGCCCCAAGAGCCGTCAAATGGATGTTCGGTAAGCGGCATAAATTCAATATGCGTATAGTTCATTTTCTTGGCGTAGCTGACAAGCCTATCAGCCAATTCGCGATAGCTAAGATAAACATCATCAGTATCGCTATTACCGCGACCTTTGCGTTGCCAAGAACCAGCATGCACTTCATAAATCAACATCGGGCGAGAATAGGAAGATTCTTTTTGCTTAGCTTCAATCCATTCTTGATCGCCCCACTTGTAATTTGACATATCATAAAGGCGCGAAGCGGTATGAGGTTTCTTTTCAGCGAAAAATCCATAGGGGTCAGCTTTCAAAATGTGCGGTCCGCCCCACTGTGGTTCAATCGCGTATTTGTAAGTATCGCCCTGCTTGAGTCCTTCGATAAAAATTTCCCAAGTTTCGCCGTCGCTAAGACGAATCATCTTGTTAACGCGCGTATCCCAGCCGTTAAAATCTCCAACGACGCTTACGGATTTTGCATTTTTCGCCCAAACAGCGAAACGTACGCCTTTTTTGCCTTCGCGCTCTACAAAGTGCGCTCCAAGCATTTCATACGCGTGAAAATTTGTTCCTTGATGAAATAAATACAAATCATACTCGCCAAGATCGGAAGTTTTCACAAGTTTACGCCTCCTTTGTTAATGGTGCTCCATTAAATTTATTGAATTTTACAGGGAACAATACCCCAAATTTCATCTGCATATTCGTCAATCGTTCTGTCGGAAGAGAATCGCGCAGAATTTGCAATGTTAATCGCCGCAGATTTCAGCCAACCCCAACGGTCGCTGTAACGCGCGTAAATTTCTTCATGCGCGTCGATATAGGCGTTAAAGTCTTTCAAAATGAAAAATTCATCGCCGCCTTGAATCAGATAATCGCGCAGGGAACTGAAATTACCATAAGTACCGTCAGTCAGTTTATTAACAACAGTCTTAACATTTTGATTGTTGTTGTATTCGTGCCACGCGGAATATTCGCCGGTTTCGTAATAGCGCAGAACTTCGCCCGCCTTCAAACCGAAAATTACAATGTTATCGTCGCCGACAGCTTCGCGAATTTCGACATTAGCGCCGTCAAGAGTGCCAAGCGTAATAGCGCCATTCATCATAAATTTCATATTGCCGGTACCGGACGCCTCTTTCGACGCGGTAGAAATTTGCTCTGAAACATCAGCAGCTGGATAAACAATTTCGCCAATTGACACCCCAAAGTTTTCAATGAAAACAACTTTAAGCTTGCCGCCAATTGAAGCGTCATTGTTAATCTTGTTAGCAACTGCCAAAATGAGCCTGATAGTTTCTTTGGCAATGAAGTAACCGGGCGCAGCTTTGCCGCCGAAGAAATAAGTTGTAGCGGGCGGATTATAGCTGGGGTCATTTTTAAGTTTGTCGTACTGCCACATAATGTGAAGAATATTCATTAGCTGGCGCTTATATGAATGAATGCGCTTAACTTGAATATCAAAAATCGTATTTGGATCAACTTCAATATTGTTGTGCTTTTTGACGTATTCAGCGAGTGAAATTTTGCGCAGGTGCTTAATTTCTTCCAGCTCATTTAAAACAAGCCTATCGTCAACAGCCTCATTAAATAAATCGAGTTGCTCGGGGTGTCTGTGCCAAATGCGGCTGCCAATCGTCCTGTCAATTAAATTTGCAAGCTCCGGATTCGCGCCCATTAACCAGCGGCGGTGAGTAATGCCGTTAGTCTTGTTGTTAAACATTCTTGGCCAGTATTCATAAAAATCATGCAAAGTTGTGGACTTCAAAATATCGGAGTGAATACGTGCGACGCCGTTAACTGAATGAGAACCAACGATAGCCAGACGCGCCATATGCACTTCGCCATTTTCGATAATGGACATAGCGCGCAGTTTGTTAATATCGCCAGGATAACGCGCCTTGACATATTCAACATGGCGGCGGTTAATTTCATCGATAATCATATAAATTCGCGGCAACAAAGCTTTGAACATATCAACTGGCCAGCGCTCGAGCGCCTCAGGCATAATTGTATGATTGGTATAAGCCATTGTGTTTCTCGTGATAACCCAAGCTTCATTCCATTCAAGTTCGTATTCGTCAACCAGCAGGCGCATTAATTCAGCCACGCACAGCGCCGGATGTGTATCGTTAATGTGGATACCGACCTTTTTATCAAATTCGCGAATATTGAAACCGGAACGTACGAAATGACGCACGATACTTTGAACGCCCGCTGAAACTAAAAAGTACTCTTGAATAAGGCGCATGCGCTTACCTTCGTTAGAGCTATCATCGGGATACAAGTACTGCGTGATACTTTCGACGAAATCGCGATATTCATTTTTGGCGCGCAGTTGTTCATGCGTCAACATGCCATAATCGGAAAAATCGCGGTTAACTTCAGCATTCCAGAGGCGGAGCGTATTCACAGTTTTATTGTGGTAGCCAACAATCGGCACGTCATAGGGAACAGCCATAACAATCATAGCGTTTTCGTGAACGAGTTTAAGCGAGCCGTCCGGCTGTTTTTTCATATAAGCATTGCCATTGAATTTAACATTGATAGCTTTGTCAGGCTTGCGATATTCCCAGGCAAAACCGTCGCGCAGCCAATTATCCGGAATTTCAACTTGTTGCCCCTGAATAATTTTCTGCTCGAAAAGTCCGTACTGATAACGAATACTGCAGCCGTGACCAGGCAAACGATGAGCTGCCATTGAATCGATAAAGCACGCGGCAAGGCGACCTAAACCGCCATTGCCCAAACCTGCGTCTGGTTCTTCCTCAACAGCATCATCAAGATTAAGGTCGAGCTCTTCCATAACCTCGCGGAAAGCATCTTCAATACCAAGATTAATCAGATTCGACTTTAAAAGCCGACCCATCAAAAACTCAATCGAGAAATAATAAACCTGCTTAACTTGGCGGTCCATATATGCTTTATTTGTTTTAATCCAGTTTTCTGAAATGATCTGCTTTGCCACAGCCGCAACCGTTTTATAAATATCGCTCATTGGCAATTCATTCAGGTCGCGTCCAAACATAATATGCGCGGAACTGATAAACCTATTCTTCAAATTTTCCTTGAGTTTCTCATATTCCTTGCTGACTGCGGCTTTTTTATCAATATCTTTTGCCAAACAAGAACCCTCCTTCAAAAAAATTAATGGTTCGCCGCATACGTGAGGTAGAGAAAGATGCGAGCGATTTTTTAACAACACAGAAAGGGCGAATTTCCAAAGCCGAGCTAAGTTATTTCTCGACGATAAAAATCCGCCGCCTTCCTTTTGTATCAAATTTACTCAGCTAAAAAAATTTAACCGAGCCTGTCAAACTGTGCTTAAATTCTTGCGTTTTTCGTGACAATGTACGGGAAAGTTTCCACGCCTTTAAGCCAGCGATTTTTGGTAATCATAACGTTTTTGTCGCAGATAACGTTTTCAACGCGCGCGCCTTCTGCCACGTCGCAACGTTGCATAAGAATACAATCTTTGACAACCGCGCCTTTACCAACTTTGACGCCGCGAAAGATAATACTATTTTCAACTCTACCTTGAATTATGCAGCCGTTAGCGATAAGCGAATTTTTCACTTCGGCAGTTTCTTTGTATTGAACCGGAACTTCATCCTTAACCTTAGTGAAAATCGGACGTTCCTTGTTCATGAAAAGTTCTTCCCAAATATCCGGATTGAGGCAATCGCGGTTAGCTTTATAATAAGCTTCAGTGCTGTTAATGCGGGCCACGTAGCCTTTATGCTCGTAAGCACTGATTTTCTGCTCGGAAGCGTGGCGCATAATTCCGTCGACGAGGAAATCTTGACCGCCGCGCTCATACGTCGAACGAACGATATAAGCAAAAGTAGGCACAGGCATAAGATACGCGCCAAGAACAGCTTTTTGACCTTTGCGAACTTCCTTGACTTCAGCTAAATCAGTTACAATGCCGTTTGTGCTGGTTTCTATAACAACCGTGCGACCAGGTTTGTCATTGCCAACAGCCTTATAAAGCATAGTAATATCAGCGCCGCTTTTCTTGTGGAAATCGAGCATTTTTTGGAAGTCAATATTGTAAACGTAACTGCCGTTGACGAAAAGCACATATTTTTTATCGCTGAGTTCCGCGAAATCGAGATTGGCATAAATATCTTTTAAATCGCCTTTGCGGGCGTCAGTGCCAGGAAGAGCGGCGGGCAAATAAGTTAAACCGTCGCGGCGGCGTGCCAAATCCCAATCTTTACCGGAACGAATGTGATCGAGAATTGCGCGGCAAAAATCCGGCAACATCAAACCGACCGTGTTGATACCGGAATTAATCATATTTGAAAGTGAGAAATCAACGACGCGATAACGTCCAGCAAACGGCAGAGCCTCAACTGCGCGAGTTGCCGCGAGTTCTCTAACCAGTTCATTACTTTCTTGCAGATTTATAATACCTACTACTTTTTTCAATGCAGAGCACCTCCTGATTAAGGCTTGAAAATTAATTAAGCGGTGACGACTTCATTTTCAGCCACGACGGAAATTTCATTTTCCTTGCCCTCGACTCTGGCATTGGCTTTAACTGTGACGTCCTGCGCGAGAATTGCATAATTAACATAGGCGCCGTCTTCAATGGTAACGCCAGGGAAAATAACCGAATTGAAAACTTTAGCGCCCTTGCCGACAGTTGCCCCCGAGAAAATAACCGAATGGTCAACTTGTCCAAGAATTTTTGCGCCTTCGCTAATCATAGATCTCTTAACGGAGCCTTCCGGTCCAACATAATGAGGCGGCATTGAAGGATTCGACGAATAAATTTTCCAATCGCCATTGAGTTCAAAAGGCGGTGTCTCTTGAAGCAAATCCATATTCGCAAGCCACAAAGATTCAATCGTTCCAACATCTTTCCAATAACCGTCAAAAGCGTAGGAGAACAAACGCGCGCCATCATTAAGCATTTTCGGAATTAAATCATTGCCGAAATCGTGACTAGAATTTTCATTAACGCCGTCTTCTTCAAGATACTTTTTGAGGAAAGACGCGGTGAAAATATAAATACCCATTGACGCCAAATTAGATTTAGGTTCTTTTGGCTTTTCTTGGAATTCAACAATGCGTCCGGTTTCTTTATCGGTCGCCATAATACCAAAGCGCGGCGCTTCTTCCCACGGTACTTCAAAAACACCAATGGTAACGTCAGCGTTATTGTTTTTGTGAGATTCGAGCATCCAAGCATAATTCATTGTATAAATATGGTCGCCGGAAAGAATTAACACATAGTCGGGGTCAACCAAATCGATAAAGTTCAAATTCTGATAAACCGCGTCAGCCGTGCCGCGATACCAATCGCCGCCTTTTTCGCGTGCATACGGAGGCAAAACGAACAAGCCGCCATCAGTGCGATCGAGATCCCATGAAGTGCCAGCTCCGAGATAGGAGTGAAGTTCGAACGGTTTGTACTGAGTTGCAATTCCAACTTTGTTTATACCGGAATTGACGCAATTTGAGAGCGGAAAATCGATAATGCGATATTTGCCGCCGAACGGAACCGCCGGCTTTGCAACGGTTTTTGTCAACGCCTTCAGACGACTGCCCTGACCACCGGCGAGAATCATTCCCAGGCATTCTGTTTTTCTCATTAAAAAAAACCCCCTCTTGGCTAAGAATACTTTTTCAACGTACTACAACGCTGATTTTACTTCATTTTAAGAAACAATTTCTACGCGCCTTGTAAAAATCCTGCCGAAAATTTCAGAAAAAAGTTTTATTTGGCTTATGCAGAAAACGAGTCGTCAATTGACAAAAAAATCTGCGCGGTGATAAAATCTGCGGAGAAATAATTTTGGGAGAGCGATTAATATGCTTGGAAATTTCAGTTACGCAAACGCCACGAAACTTTATTTTGGTGACGATTCCTTGAAGTTTTTGAATGACGAATTGCCGAAGTATGGGAAAAATATTCAGCTGATTTATGGCGGCGGCTCTGTTAAGAAAAATGGAATTTACGACGCGGTTGTTGATATTCTGATGGCGAATGGCAAAAACATTGTCGAAGACGCGGGCGTTATGCCGAATCCGACGGTTGAAAAACTGCGCGAGGGAGTAAAAATTGCGCGCGAAAATAAGGTAGATTTGCTTTTGGCAATGGGCGGCGGAAGTTGTTGCGATTATGCTAAGGCGGTATCGGTTGCCGTGAATTGCGACGAAGATGCTTGGGAAAAATATTTTATTCGTTTTGAAGAGCCCTCCTGCGCGATCGTACCAGTTGCATGTATCTTGACAATGGCTGGCACTGGTTCAGAAATGAATGGCGGCTCTGTCATTACCAACCCCGCAACTAAACAAAAAATTGGTCATGTATTCGGCGAAAATGTTATGCCGAAATTCTCAATTCTGAACCCGAAATTTACTTTCAGCCTGCCCAAGCGTCAAATGGTCGCCGGTTGCTACGATATTTTCAATCATATTTGCGAGCAATATTTCTCCGGCACTGACGACAATACTTCAGATTATATTGCTGAAGGTTTAATGCGCTCAATTATTCATAGCTCATTAATTGCCATTGAAAATCCGGAAGATTACGAAGCGCGCTCAAATATTATGTGGACGGCAACTTGGGCGCTGAATACTTTAATTGGCAAGGGCAAATCTCAAGATTGGATGGTTCATATGCTCGGTCAAGCGGTCGGAGGTTTCACGAATGCAACGCATGGAATGACACTGGCGGCTGTTTCATTGCCGTACTATAAATTTATTATGCCCTATGGTTTGCAGAAATTTAAGCGCTTTGCCCTCGAAGTTTGGAAAGTTCCTGCCACCGGCACTGATGAAGAAATTGCTAAAGCTGGCTTAGCGGCAATGGAAAATTGGATGCGCAAAATCGGCGTGGCAATGACAATCGGCGAACTTGGAGCAACCGATGATATGATTGAAGGAATTGCTGATGCCACTTTCATTTTAAAGGGCGGCTATAAAGTTTTGACGCGCGACGAAGTTATTCAAGTCCTGCGCGAAAGTTTGTAATTATGATAGATATTTTCTTGCTAGGAACAGCGGCGTTATTTCCAATTCCAAATCGAGCATTGACAGCGGCAGTATTATTTTGCGACGGTCATTCAATATTATTTGACTGCGGCGAAGGAACGCAAACTGCGGCACGGAAATCAGGCGTCAGTTTAATGAAAACAGATATAATCGCCCTGACACATTATCACGGCGATCACATTTTCGGCTTGCCTGGACTTTTGCAGACAATGAACAGCATGGAGCGCACAGAAACTTTGTACATAACCGGACCGGCGGGACTGAATGAAGCGATTGAGCCGATTTTAAAATTGGCGGGCTGGACGGCTTACGAAATTAAACTACTCGAAATTCCAGAGGCAGGCTTAAGAATTTCAGAATTGATTCGTGGTTGGGCGTTCGAAGCAAAATTATCTGTTTTCAAAACCGAGCATAGAGTTCCAAGCCAAGGTTATTGTTTCACGCTGGGAAGAGCAGGAAAATTTTTACCAGAAAAAGCACGTGCATTGAATGTACCGATCACTCAGTGGAGCGTTTTACAAAAAGGTCAAAGCGTGCAAGTTGACGACAAAATAATTTTGCCGGAGCAAGTTTTAGGCGAGCCGCGAAAAGGTTTGAAATTTGTATTCACTGGCGACACTGCGCCTTGCGATTCATTAATTGCGGCGGCGGCTAATGCAGATTTGATGATTTGCGAAGCAACTTACGGTGAAAATGAACAGGCGCAAATTGCAATTGAATATGGACATATGAATTTCGCGCAGGCGGCAGAAGCAGCGAAAAAGGCAAATGTCGCGCAGTTGTGGTTGGCTCATTATTCACAGATGATTGAAAATCCGCAGCGTTACCTTCCAAATGCAACGACAATATTTGAAAATACAATTTGCGGGAAAGACGGTATGTCGACCACTTTAAAATTTCAATAAGCAAAAAAAATAACCGCCGTAGTTTTATCTGCGACGGTTTTTTTATGCCCAAAATTAATCTTACACGGTCTTAAATTTGCCAACGCTTTCTTTAAAAGCAGTCGAATAATCGGAAAGCTCGGAACTGGCGGCGGCGCATTCTTCGGAAACTGCGGAATTATCGGTAACCACGCCCAAAATCGTTTGAGAAAGTTTGTTAACCTCTTGCATTTGCTTTTGCTGCTGTTTGCTTTGCTCGCTTAATTTTTTAATAATTCCCGTGACAACTTCTGTACTCTGCGAAACTTCATCAAGAGACATTGAAGCGCGATTGACAACGCCAGTGCCGCTTTCAATCTCGATAATCGCCTTGTTAATTAATTCTTTAATGTGCTGTGTGGATTGAGCCGATTGCTCGGAAAGTTTCCGTACCTCTCCCGCAACAACCGCAAAGCCACGCCCCGCCTCACCGGCTCTTGCGGCTTCAATTGACGCATTCAAACTTAAAAGTGAAGTTTGCTCGGTAATTTCATCAAGCGCGCCCAAAATCGATTTAATTTCTTCCGAAGCGTCATTAATTCGTTTCATTGCTTTAACCATTTTATCCATGCGGTGCTTGCCCATTGCAATGCTTTTATCGGTTTCAACGTCACTCTTCAGCGCTTCTTGTACGAAAAGTTCAACTTGATCATTTTGCGACGCTGTTTCAGTGATTTTCGCTTGTAACTTTTGAATACTTTCAGTTTGGCTCATAGCGCCTTCCGCTAAACTTTGCGAAACCTGCGAGACTTCCTTAGCACTGTCGGAGACTTTTTCGGCAATTTCATTCATTGACTGCATTTCGCGGCACAGTGCGTCACGAATATTTTCAATGTTGGTTTGAATTGGCGCGTAATCGCCAACGTATTGCATATTTGTAGCTGTGACTAAATCGCCCGTTGCCATTGTACGCAAATTCTGTTCGATATCTTGAACATAATTTGAAAGTTCCACGCGCATTTTGTTTAGCAAATTGTACAATTTACCAATTTCATCTTCGCGGTTGTAATTAAGTTTCTGCGTCAAGTTGCCCTGCGCGAGCCTGTTAATATCAGTCTCCAATGCGGCAACCGGTTCAACAACGCGCTCTTGAAATGTATGATTAACTTTCTTCAAAGAAGTCCAAATAACTGCCACAAATCCAATCAGCAAAATGTACAAAATCCAAGCCATTATGTCGACAATTGACTGAGCCGCGTCCACCATTGTATTTGTCATTGTAAAATAAGTTTCGCTAACTTCCAAAAGTCGCGCAGGATTTTTAGTCTTCTGATAATCCATCATTGCCGGCTTAACTGTTCCTTGCCAATATTCAGCTACCTTGTTGCGCTCGCTGGAAAAACTGCCTAACAATATCGCGCCGTCCAATTTCTGTAGCACACCCTCAACATTTGTCATCGCTTGCGCTGAATCCGCTCCGCCCAATACTTGCTTGACAATTCGCTGACTGCCGCCGCGCACTATTCCAGCTTGATTTACCACCGCCGTGTAGCTCGTGAATAAATACAGGCTGACCATCAAAACCGCCGCAACCGCCACCACTACCTTGAATACGCGTCCTAAATGCTCTTGAATCAGTACCGCTATCATTTCTCACACCTCCGAAATTTTTACTCATACTGTATATTTCTAAGGTTTTTAAGAAATTCCTATTTCTGCACAAAAAAATAGCCGCTTTACAACCGCGCGGCAAAATGTTAATATTCCCGCGTTGACAGTCGGTAGTCGGCTTTCCCCGCGAGGGGAGGTGGGAGCATGACGACTTATCAAAAAGTCTCGCTGGCGGTGTCTATCGCGCAGCTCGTGTTCACCATTATTGACGTGTTCATGAAGTAATCGAACACAGAAAAAGCCGCATTCTACACGCGGCTCAATATTCCTAAAATCTGATATTTCTAGGGGCGAGTCGACGTTGCTAAACCGACTGTCCTTTTTTTGCGAAAAAACTTTAACGCTTCAAATTATAGCGGCAAAAAATCATTTCGTCAACTGCAAATATTTTTTCATGAGCGCGGGAATAATTTCAGCTTCGGTCATATATCCATAAGCCGACATTACTGCCGCATCATTCGCCGCGTGAGCAATTTTCAAATCTTCCGGCATAGTCGAATCATTGTACAGCCACGCTAAATTTTTGTCCGCGTGCACTGCGCGAATACGCAAAATATTTTCCGCCGCCCGCATACAACTTTCACCCAAGCCATATGAACTGAACTTTGCAAAACTCCAAAATAATAATATTTCGCCAGCTCAACCATTCTCAAAATTTCTCGCGCAGTTGTATTCTCAGAAGCAAAATTATTTGTAATTAAATTTCGGGGGGGCAGCTGAGTTAAATGACTCATACATTGAAAATAACTTTGAAATTATTTCTGCCTCTGTAGTTTTTGCGCTGAAACCATAAGCCGCCATTACCGCCGCGTCGTTCGCCAAATGCGCCGCCCTCAAATCGTCCGGCATAGTTGCGTCATTGTAAAGTTTCGCCAAAGTCCAATCTGGATATTTCTTCAGCGTGTCCAAAATTCCTTGTCCAGTATGCTCAATTTCAGCCCGCTGCTCCGCCGTACATTCACACCAAACAAAATTATTATAAACAATGTCCTTGCTGTAACGATACCGACTTTCAAGCCGCCCGCACACTGTCTTTAACCAAGCCATATGTACCGAACTTATCAATACACCAAAATGATAGACTGTCGCGTCCGGAATGATTTGTACTTGTGTCGTTGCAATATAATCTGAATTTAAAAATCCCATTGGAATATAACGCCGATTTTCAGAACTGACGGCTGGAACAACAATAAAATTTGCTGGATTTTTTAAATCTCTGAATAAATGTGGACAATAAATTAAATTGGTATTTTTAAATGTGCTGTTCAATCTAAATTGACGAACTGCTTCAACGCGCTCAGCAACCAGCGGCATACTTGCAATTTCTTCAGCAGTACAATTAACCAACCATAAGCAATAACGCTCTTTTCCGTTAATAAATTCTTCAGCGCCGATTAATCGTTTAATATATTTTTTGGCGCGCGGCTCACATTTAATAAAATCTTCATAAGTTTTAGCGTCCATACTTAAATTTTTGCCATCAGCAGGCATATTGCCGTTGCTCATTTTCGGAACGGGACAAAGCGGTTTATTCCGAATTTCAATAAATATATTTTCGCCTTCAGTCAGATATGGCGTAATATTTTTAACCGTGATAATTTTATCGCCATCGTAAATAAATTTTTTTTTGCGATTTGATTTGCTAAAAGATATAATCACGCAATGCACAGCTGCCATATCGTCTGAGTCACTTTCCCATTTAAAAGTACGATAAGCAAAATTAAAATTGATGTCCTGCGCGAAAATCGGTTTCCAAATGGGGGCAACTTGCTCGCCTTGTTGCGACTTGTTCAGTATTGAAAAGATACTGCGCTAAAGCGAACTGATTATCCGAAGGGTGAAATGAAGGAGTAACGCCCCGAAGCGCCCTCTTTG